>NZ_JBIFFU010000012.1:0-100671 GCF_043557315.1 Sulfitobacter sp. 1A12779 | reverse complement strand
GTCTTAAGACGTGGGAGAGTAGGTCATCGCCAAACCTAATAAGTTCCTAGACTACAGTATCTCTCGACGATGATCAGATTAACAAAACCGCCGCAGCTCAATGCTGCGGCGGTTTTGTGTTTGAGGGGGCTTTCCGGCGGCCTTCGAACTTTGGCGGCGCGAACGTTAAGCGTGCCAGGAAAAATCTCAAGAAAAATTACCTTTTTCTGTTCGAATGCGCTTGCAGCTCCCGCGCTATAAGTCTAAACGGAGGGCATTGGCGCGGGATGGAGCAGCCCGGTAGCTCGTCAGGCTCATAACCTGAAGGTCGTAGGTTCAAATCCTACTCCCGCAACCAATATTAGCGAAGTATCGCTTTCAGAAAGACCCGCCCTTGCCGGCGGGTCTTTCTGCATTCGGGGGGATGTCTCCTTGCTTTACCCCTGTTCAAATTCGTATTCCGCCGGCTTTGCGAAGAGGACTATTTGTGTTGGTAGAAGGGAAGAGAGTTTAGCACAGGGGCGGGTTAGCGGTTCAGCGCCCGGTTCGAGCGTCTCTCATTGTTCTGCGCCTCACCGTATCTGCCGCCGCAGCAACCAGACGAAAAACACGCCGCCGATCAGTCCCGTAACAATACCGATGGGCATATCGTCGGGGGCCATGATGGTTCTGGCCACGATGTCCGCCCATAAGAGGAACACCGCGCCGCATAGGGCTGAGATGGGCAGCAGGCGACGGTAGTCGCCGCCGACCATGAGGCGCACGATGTGGGGGATCATCAGGCCGACGAAGCCGATCACCCCTGAGAAAGCGACCATGACCCCCGTGATCAGGGCGCCAATGACAAAGATCGTAAGCCGGAAACGCGCCACGGGGATGCCGAGGGTGGTGGCGGTTTCATCGCCGACGGTCATGGCGTTCAGGTGGCCGGATCTGAACCAGAGGTAGGCGCCGCAACCCAGTAGGATCACGGCGGGGTAGATGAGTTGGTCCCATCCCGCCAAGCCGAGGCCGCCGAGCATCCAGAACACCACCGTATGTGTGGCCCGTGGATCGCCAAGGAAGATCAGCACATTGGCGGCGGACATGACGATGAAGGACACGGCGACGCCAGCCAAGACCAGCCGGTCGGCGCTGGTGGCGGCCGCGAATTGCGTGACGGCAAGAACGATCAGTATCGCCCCGAGCGACCCGAGGAAGGCGAGCAGGGGGACGGTCAGCCCTCCGAGGAACAGCCCCGTGTGCAGTAGGGCAAGAATGGCGCCGAATGCGCCACCTGCCGAAATGCCCAGCAGATGCGGGTCTGCTAGCGGATTGCGGGTGACGGCCTGAAGGCTTGCGCCGACGATCGCCAATCCCGCCCCGACCAAACAGGCGAGGATGGCCCTCGGCAGGCGGATGTTCCAAACGATGGCCTCCCGCCCGGCGGACCAGTCCACGGCCACGGCGCCGGGGGCGGCCTTGTTGACCAAGATGCCCCAGACGGTTTTGACGGGGACCACGACGGCCCCCACGCTCACCGCAATCGACAGCGATGCCAGCAGGATCGCGATGCCGAACAGGCAAGTGATCCACACCCCCCGCGTGGGTTTCCGAGGCGCTATCGATCGCGGTTTAAACGTCATGAATGCTCACTGCCCCCGAAACGCGGTGGCGAGGGTTTTGACCGCTTCGATGTTGCGCGGGCCGGGTGTGGCCTCGACATATTCCAGCACGACGAAACGGTCGTTGCGCACGGCATCGATGTCGGCGAAGGCGGGGTTCTCCATCATGAAAGCGCGCTTTTGATCGGCGGTGACTTCGCCGTAATTGACGATCACGATGACTTCGGGGTCGCGCGCGACCACGGCCTCCCAACCGACGGTGGCCCAGCTTTTCTCAAGGTCGTTCATGATGTTCGTGCCGCCTGCGGCCTCGATCAAGGCGTTCGGCATGGCATAGGCCCCGGAGGTGAAGGGCACATCTTCGCCGCTGTCATAGACAAAGACCCGGGGGGCGGTCTCAAGCGGGGGCAGCGCTGCTAGGAATGCGTCGAGTTCGGCTTGGTAGCCTTCGATCAAGCGCTTGGCGCGATCGGAGACGTCGAAGATCGTGCCGAGATTGCGCAGATCGTTATACATATCCTCCATCGCGGATGGGGCCTTTTGACCGATATGGATGCAGCTTTCGGTGAGTTCGTAGACTTGAATGCCGAAGGGGGCGAGCGTTTCCGGCGTCACCTCGCCGCCGACCTTCATGCCGTAGTTCCAACCGGCAAAGAAGAAGTCGGCATCCGCCCCGATCAGCACCTCCCGCGAGGGGTATTTCGACGACAGTTCCGGCAGCGCCGCGACACCTGCTGTCATCTCTTGGTCCAGTTTGTTCCAGCCCGAGATGCCGGTATAGCCCACCATGCGGTCTGCAAGGCCAAGCGCGAGCATCATCTCAAGCAGGTTCACGTCATTGGCGACCGCAGCTTGGGGCGGGTGATCGAAGGTGACTTCGCGGTCACAGCTTTGCACGGTGGTCTGGGCGAAGGCCGATCCGGCGATCATCAGGGCGGCGAGGGTGGTGAGCATCAGTTTCATAAGAGTTTTCCGTTTCAATCTGGAAGGGCAAAAAAGAAACGCGCCGCGCCGCTGGGGGTGAGCCGCTCGCGCTGCGCGTCGACGCGAAATGTTTTTGAGACGAGATCATCGGTCAGAACCGTATTTGGCGGGCCGAAGCCCTGCGGATAGCCGTCTTTCAGCACCAGCACCTCGTCACAGATGCCATCGGCCATATTGAGATCATGAAGCGAGACGACGATGGTCATGTTCAAACCGCGGATCAGGGACACGATTTCAAGCTGGTGGCGTATATCGAGGTGGTTGGTCGGCTCATCCAGGACCAAGACCTGCGGCTCCTGCGCCAAGGCGCGGGCGACCATGACGCGCTGCCTTTCCCCGCCCGAAAGGGTGCCGACATCGCGGTCGGCGAGGGGGCGCAGGCTGAGCCGGTCCAAGACGCGATCGATGATCTGCTCATCTTTCCGGCTTGATGACGAAAACGCCGCGCGATGAGGCGTGCGGCCAAGGCGGACGATCTCCAAGACCGTTAGCCCAAAAGACGGCGTCTGTTCTTGCAAGACGGCGGCGATGCGCCGCGCGGCGGCACGGGCGGAGAGGGACCAGATATTCTGCCCGCCCACATGGATCGACCCCGTCTGGGGCGGTTGAAAACGGTAGAGCAGGCGCAAGAGGGTGGATTTGCCCGCGCCATTCGGCCCCAGCACGCCCAGAACGCCACCCGCTGCGACGTTAAAGGACGTAGGGTGCAGAACGGGCTGACCCGATTTTCCCGGCGCCCAGCTTACATCCTTTACCGCAAGATCGGCGGCCCTCATGAGGCGCGCAGGTGGCTGGGTTTCAGCTCGATCATCGCTGCGGGCACCCGCGCAAGGGTGGATTTGCGCAGTTTGCCGGGGCGGTCCAGCGAAGAGCACCAGCCGTCATTCAATGTGGCATAGTGCCGGGCGAAGGCCACAAGGTCATCGATGTCTTCGTCAGGGTCGATATCACCAAAGAGGTAGGTCGCCTTTGCGCTGGCGTGATAGGCCACCGTGCAGGGGCGGTCGCAGCCCGCCATACAGGCCACGCCCGCGACCTCGAAATCCTCGGGGATCGCCGCGCCGGCTGCCGCGATTGCGGCGCTCAGCCTCTGGATCAGGTCAAAGCCCGGGCGGCAATCCGTGCCTTTGTGTTTGCATGAGGTGCAAACCGTAATCCTGTGGTTTTGATGCGTATCCATGTCGCCCTCCGCGAACGCGCGGGGGATCGAGCAGCCATGTTCTACAGCAGGGGAGTTTTCCTGTCGCCATCATGTTCTCCTAACCAGACACCCCGTCTGGGTTGAGTTGCAATTGCGGCCCCTCTCGGTGCCGGTGATGGCAGGTCTCCTGACTCGCGGATCGACGCTCGCCCGAACCTTCCCAAGCCTTAAGCTCAGTGGTTTTTGTCGGGGTCACTCACCGCTCACAGTTGCGGGGGCAGTTACGGTTTCGGCGCGCGCTGCTTGCCTTACCGTATTCCCTTTTCATCCCAGACGCCGCTGCGGCGGCTGGAAACCATCGCCATAATCTGTGGCCGAAGAGCCATGCCGGGTCAAGCTGCTATCCCGCCTGTCGCCCAGGCCCATCGCGCCGGGCGCGCAGCATATCGAGGCTCCGGTTCAGTTCGGGGTTGGTCATGTCGCGGGCGATGACGACAATGCGGGACTGCTGGTCGTCCTTTGGCCAGTCGCGCAAGGGGACGGGCGGGTCGAAAAGATGCTGCACGCCGTGAAAGACGAAGGGGGTGGGGACGTCTTCCAGATGCACAATGCCTTTGACCCGCAAAAGATCGGACCCGCGCAGCCTGACCAGCGTGTCGAGCCAAAGGTCGAAAGCCTCGGCCGGGATCGGTGCGTCTAGAACGATGGAGGCCGACCCGATCCGCGCATCATGTTGGTGGGTTTGCATCATGGGGGCGGATGCCGTGGGCGCGGCGAAGCCCGAGAGGTTGTCGAGCGGATCGGACTTCTCGACGGGCGTGAGCCATTCCATAACGTTGCCCGCATCAACCGCCCGCCGCATACCGCTGAGCCCCCAGAGCGATGCAATCGGGATAAGTCCGCGTTCGGCCTTGATGATGCGCGCCGTTTGGTTGAGGTCGCGCAGCCTGCCTTCAAAGGCGGCAAGCGCTTGCTGGGTCACCAAGTCGGATTTGCTGAGCACCAGCAGGTCTGCCATCGCCACCTGCGAGACGGCTTCGAACTGCTGATCCAGCGTGTCCGGCCCATTCGCGGCATCGACGACTGTCACAACCCCGTCCACGCGGAATTTGCGGGCCAGATAGGGATCGGCCGAGAAGGTCTGGAGAATGGGGCCGGGGTCGGCCAGCCCCGTCGTCTCGATTACAACGCGGTCGAATTGCACGCGCCACGTCTGCCTGCGGCGCTTGAGGTCTTGCAGCGTCCGCGACAAATCCCCCCTGATCGAGCAACACAGGCAGCCCGATTGCATGAGAATGACCTCTTCGTCGGCGGTTTCGATCAGGTCGTGGTCAAGCCCGGCCTCGCCGAATTCGTTCACGACGACTGCGATTTTGGGGGCCTCTTCGCTTGCGACGATGTGGTTGAGCAGCGTGGTTTTCCCTGCGCCGAGGAAGCCGGTCAGCAGGGTGACGGGGATACGTTTGTCGGTGGCGGGCATGGTTTGCGGGCTCTGCTATGGATAATCTGGGTAACGTTATAACATCACAATATGTGGTGCAACCCGTAGGCCGATGCCCCGCGCGTGCCAAATCCATGCGCTCAGCGCCCAAATTTTGGCAGCTCCACCTCAAATTGCCCAATCGAAGGGCGTTGTCGCTGCGCCGCAGAAAGCGACCTTGGGTTAGGGCTTGTTGCAACGCGCCCTGAAATTGAGGCTGCAGGGGCCTCGCTATGGGGCGGCGCCAAGGGAGTTGTCCGGCAAGGGGGGCATCCGCGCGCGATAACAATAAACGCTGTGTGGAAGAGGCATCATCGCGTCTTTGCTTTTCCGCACACCAAACGGGGATACCGTCATGAAATTTTCCACCAAACGCACAGTCACGGCGACCGCTGCCCTTCTGCTCGCAGGATCAGCCGCCGCTGCGGCCTGCGACGATCCGATCAAGGTTGGCGTGCTGCACTCCCTCTCGGGGACGATGGCCATTTCTGAGACGACATTGAAAGACACGATGGAGCTTTTGATTGCGCAGCAGAACGCCGCGGGCGGCTTGCTGGGATGTGAGATCGAAGCGGTCGTCGTCGACCCGGCTTCCGACTGGCCCCTGTTCGCCGAAAAGGCGCGTGAGCTTCTCACCGTCTCGGAGGTGGATGTCATCTTTGGCTCTTGGACCTCGGTCTCGCGCAAATCCGCGCTGCCCGTTCTGGAAGAGCTGAACGGCCTGATGTTCTACCCGGTCCAGTATGAGGGCGAGGAAAGCTCGCGCAATGTGTTCTACACCGGTGCGGCCCCGAACCAGCAGGCGATTCCGGCCACCGATTATTTCCTTGAGGAATTGGGCGTCGAGAAATTTGCGCTGCTGGGCACTGACTATGTCTATCCCAGAACCACCAACAACATTCTTGAGCAATATCTGCTGGATAAGGGCATCCCCGAAGAGAACATCTTCGTCAACTATACGCCTTTCGGCCATTCTGACTGGTCCACGATCGTGTCGGATGTGGTCGAACTGGGGGCGGATGGCTCGCAGGTGGGCGTGATCTCAACCATCAATGGCGATGCGAATATCGGCTTTTACAAAGAACTGGCCGCGGCGGGCATCTCTGCCGATGACATTCCGGTCGTCGCCTTCTCGGTCGGGGAGGAAGAGCTTTCGGGCCTCGATACCGCTGACCTCGTGGGGCACCTCGCGGCGTGGAACTACTTCCAATCGGCTGAATCCGAGCAGAATGACGAATGGGTCGCTGCCTGGAAAGAGGCGATGGGCGAAGACCGGGTGACCAATGACCCGATGGAGGCGCATTACATCGGTTTCAACATGTGGGTGAACGCGGTCACCGAAGCAGGCACCACGGATGTGGATGCGGTTCGTGCGGCGATGTATGGGCAGGAATTCCCCAACCTCACCGGCGGGACGGCTGTCATGCTGCCCAATCACCACCTCGCCAAGCCTGTGTTGATCGGTGAAATCACCGAAGACGGCCAATTCGACATCATCAGCCAGACCGAAGAAGTGCCGGGCGATGCATGGACGGATTTCCTGCCTGAATCGGCGGTTCTGGTCTCCGATTGGAAAGACCTCGAATGCGGCATGTACAACAGAGAGACTGAGACCTGCGTTCAGTTGACTTCGAACTACTGAACCCAAGCGCCGGGCGCGTCCTCAGCCGTGCCCGGCATCCGCTTTGACCACTCCCTCACCGAAAGCCCCATACCTCATGGTTCGAATGCTGCTCAGCCTGATGTGCTTGCTGGCCTCTGTCGGTTTTGCATCCGCTCAGGACCTCCAGTCCCTTTTGCAGACCCACGAAGCAGAGGTGGTCAAACCCTCGCGAAAATCGGTCGGTGTCCTATTGGACGATCTGGTGGCCTCGGGCCTGCCGCAGGTGCCAGTCTTTCTGGAGCAATGGGCCGAGCGGAACGTTTGGCAAGAAGATGCCTCGGGCCTGTTCTACTTTGGGGCCGAGGCGGATGATACACTCGCGCTGCGCGACATAGATACGGGCGAAGAGGCCACCGCGCCCTCGGATGGGTTCAGCCAATTGCGCCCCAATGGCGGCGTGCGGCGGGTCATTGGCACGGCCTTGGTGCAGTTTCAACTGTCCGATCCCGATCCTGCGCGCCGCCGCGCCGCGCTTGAAAGCATCGCGCGTCGCAGCGATGCCAGCCAGCTTGGCCCGCTCGTGGCCTCCCTCGACGGGGAGGATGACCCCGCCCTGCGCGCCCGCAAGGAGCAATTGGCCAATTTCCTGACCGCGCGCTTTGGGCAGGCGGCTGATGCGCGCATTCGCGCGATTGAAAGCCTGTCCTCCGATACCTCACTCGAAGCGCGGGCGGTGCTGAGCCAGATCCTCTCGGCCAAGACCGGCGTGGCCGAACAGCGGCCCGAGGGGAACATCGCCCGCATTCTTGATCCCACGGCAGCACCCTCGGCAAGCTATGAGACGCTGGTCGAGGCGGGCCTCGCCCCTGCGATCGTGTCACAAGGCGAGATACGGGCGGCCCTGGAAGCCAATATCGTCGATGGCCGGGTGGGCGGCGTTCCTCTGGCGCAATTGGATGACCCGGCGCGGCGTTTGGATGCCTATCGCGCGCTTGCCGAGGCAGGCAGCGTGCCGCCTCTGGTGACGCAGGATGATATCGACACCGCTTTGCAGAACGCCGTTTTTTATGAACGCTACGCAGAGGATGACGCCGCGATCACCGACGCGGCCCGCGCCACGCTCGACGCGGTCGAAACCCGTGTCGGCTGGGCGCAGACGTTGGATTTGACGCTCGACGGTCTTTCGCTGGCTTCGATCTATTTCCTCGCCGCGATTGGGCTTGCGATCACCTTTGGGCAGATGGGGGTCATCAACATGGCCCATGGCGAGTTTATCATGATGGGCGCCTATACGGGCTATGTGGTGCAGCTCATCGTTCCCGATTACACGGTGTCGCTGCTGATCGCGCTGCCGCTGGCCTTTGCCGTCACCTTTGGCGCGGGCGTCGCGATGGAGCGGCTGGTGATCCGCCATCTCTACCATCGCCCGCTTGAGACTCTTTTGGCGACCTTCGGCATCTCGATCGCTCTGCAGCAGATCGCCAAGAACATCTTTGGCACGCAGGCCCGCCCGCTGACATCGCCCGAATGGCTGCGCGGGGCGCTGGTGATCTCGGATGTGGTTCAGATCAGTTTCATCCGCATCGCCATTTTTGTGCTGGCGCTAATCTTTCTGTTCTTGCTGCTGTATATCCTCAAGCGCACGCGCCTTGGCTTGGAGGTGCGCGCGGTGACGCAGAACCCCGGCATGGCGGCCTCGATGGGGATCAACCCGGATCGCATCAACATGATGACCTTCGGACTGGGCTCCGGCATCGCCGGGGTCGCGGGCGTCGGCATCGGGCTTTATGCGCAGGTCACCTCTGAGATGGGCACGAATTACATCGTGCAAAGCTTCATGACCGTCGTGGTGGGCGGTGTCGGATCGGTCTTCGGCACGCTGGCGGGCGCGGGGCTGATCGGCTTCCTGCAGAAGGGGATCGAGTGGTTGAACCCCTCTAATACGCTGGCGGCCCAGACCTATATGATCCTTTTCATCATCCTGTTCATTCAATTCCGGCCCAAGGGCATTGTCGCCCCCAAAGGCCGGGCAGCGGCGGATTGAGCCATGACCCAGACGCACAGCCAACGCAGTTCCTTCATCGGGCGCAATCCTTCGGTTCTCTACTTCCTCGCCGCGCTGGGCCTGTTCACGGCCCTTGTCACGGTGATGTCCGAAGCGGTCGGCACCGGGCTTGTCTCGACCTCTTTCGTCAAGACGCTGGGCAAAACCCTTTGCCTGTGCCTTGTGGCCATCGCGATGGATGTGGTCTGGGGATATTGCGGCATCCTCAGCCTTGGGCATTTCGCCTTTTTCGGGATCGGGGGCTACGCCATCGGGATGTGGCTCATGTATGCGCGCACTGAGATCATCGTGGCCGACAGTCTTGCCGGTCAGACAATCCCGCCCACCCCGCAGGAGATATCGGACGCCATCGGAAACCAGATTTTCGGGGTTGTCGGCTCATCCGACTTTCCGCTGATCTGGGCCTTTGCGGACAGCCTGTGGATTCAATTGGCCTTCGTCGTGCTGATCCCCGGCGCGCTGGCGCTGGTCTTTGGCTGGCTTGCCTTCCGCAGCCGCGTCAATGGGGTCTATCTGTCGATCCTAACCCAAGCCATGACGCTGGCGCTGGCGCTTTACCTCTTCCAGAACGACAGCGGGCTGCGGGGCAACAATGGCCTGTCGGGCCTACAAAACATCCCCGGTTTCGCCGACAGCGGGCAAGACGTGGTCTCAATCGTCTTCTTTCTCGCCTCTGCCTTGGCGCTTGCATTGGGCTATCTGTTCTTCGCTTGGATCACCGACAGCAAGCTGGGCAATATCATCCAAGCCATCCGCGACGATGAATCGCGCGTCCGCTTCCTTGGCTATCATGTGGAGAGCTATAAGCTCTTCGTCTTTACCATCACTGCCATCGTCGCAGGCATCGCGGGCGCGCTCTATTATCCGCAGGCGGGCATCATCAACCCGGCTGAGATCGCGCCCATCGCCTCAATCTATCTCGCGGTCTGGGTCGCCATCGGCGGGCGAGGGCGGCTTTACGGGGCGATCATCGGGGCGGCGGTGGTCTCGCTCCTGTCCAGTTGGTTCACGGGGGGCGGCGCGCCAAGCATCGATCTGGGGGTCTATACGATCCATTGGGTCGACTGGTGGCTGGTGCTGCTTGGCCTGAGCTTTGTACTTATCACGCTGTTTGCGCCTAAGGGCATCGGCGGCCTCTTTGACAAACTGGTGCGCAAGTCATGACTTCTCTTTTAGAAATGTCCGGAATTTCGAAATCCTTTGACGGGTTTCAGGCGATCAAGAACCTCAGCCTCCAGATCGGGGAGCCGGAGTTGCGGGCCGTCATCGGCCCCAATGGGGCGGGCAAAACCACCTTCATGGATATCATCACCGGCAAGACGAAGCCGGATGAGGGCTATATTCGTTTCGGCGAAGACAGCCGCTCGCTCATCGGCATGTCGGAAAGCCAGATTGCGATGCTGGGGATCGGGCGCAAGTTTCAAAAGCCGACGGTTTTTGAGGCGCAAAGCGTGCGCGAAAACCTTGCCATGGCGCTCAAGAACCCGCGGGGCACCTTCTCGGTCCTGTTTTATCGCAAGAGTGCGGAGGGGGCGGCGCGGCTTGAACAGATCGCCGATGAGATCAACCTGACCGCACATCTCTCCCGCCCTGCCGGAGAATTGAGCCACGGGCAGAAACAATGGCTGGAGATCGGGATGCTGCTTGCGCAATCGCCGCGCCTGCTGCTGGTGGATGAGCCCGCCGCAGGCATGACCGCGCATGAGCGCGAGCACACCACCGACATCCTGAAAAAAGCGGCCGAGACCCGCGCCGTTATCGTGGTGGAACATGATATGGAGTTCGTGCGGCGGCTGAACTGCAAGGTGACCGTGCTGCACGAAGGATCGGTGCTGGCCGAAGGGTCACTGGATCATGTCACCAACAATCAAACCGTTATTGACGTTTATTTGGGGCGCACCGATGCTGGAGATTGAGAACCTGAGCCTGAAATACGGGCAATCCCAGATCCTCCATGACATCACCTTGAACGCGCCCGTAGGGCAGGTGACCTGCGTGACCGGCACGAATGGGGTCGGCAAGACGAGCCTGCTGAAAGCCATCGCCGGGCGGCATCCTTTCTCAGACGGGGCGATCAGGCTTAATGGCGTGGAATTGCAACCGGGGCGTGCGGCACTCTCGGCCAAGGCGGGCGTCGGATATGTGCCGCAGGGGCGTGAGATTTTTCCACTGATGACCGTGCAAGAGAACCTTGAGACGGGCTTTGCCTGCCTGCCCAAGTCCGAGCGCAGGATCCCGGATGATATTTTCGATCTCTTCCCCGTCCTCGCTGAGATGAAGACCCGGCGCGGGGGCGACCTTTCGGGCGGGCAACAACAGCAGCTTTCCATTGCCCGCGCACTCATCGCGCGGCCCAGCGTGCTGCTGTTGGATGAACCCACCGAGGGGATTCAGCCCAATATTATCCAGATGATTGGCCGCACCATCCGGCTTCTGCGCGATCGGGGGGAGTTGGCCATCGTGCTGGTCGAGCAGAACTTCGATTTTGCCTATAACAACGCGGATCATTTCCACGTCATGCAGCGCGGTCAGATCACCCAATCGATCCCAAAGGCAGAAGCGAAACGAGAGCAGCTTCTGGATGCGCTTGCGCTCTAGCTGACCCCTCAAAACGGGATCGCGCAGGACTCCGGATGGGGGGTTAGGCGCGGAAACCTCCTATTATTGTGGGGGCGCGTGGCAGCAAAGTCTTGACTTCCCGACCGTCAAACGGTGTACCTGCGCGAAACCTGAAATAGCCCTAGGAAGGGACCATCATGCACGCCTATCGCAGCCATACCTGTGCCGATCTGAGCCTTGAGAACAAGGGTGACAATGTGCGCCTGTCCGGCTGGGTGCACCGGGTGCGGGACCACGGCGGTGTGCTGTTTCTGGACCTGCGCGACCATTATGGCATCACGCAGGTGATCTGCGACCCCGACAGCCCGGCCTTCGCCGAGATGGAAAAGGTCCGCGCGGAGTGGTGTGTTCGCATCGACGGCACCGTCAAGGCGCGCGACGAGAGCCTGATCAACCCCAAGCTGCCCACGGGCGAGATCGAAGTCTACGCGCGCGACATCGAAATCTTGGGCTCTGCCGCGGAACTGCCGCTTCAGGTCTTCGGCGATCAGGAATACCCCGAAGAGACACGTCTGCGCTATCGCTACCTCGACCTGCGCCGTGAGAAGATGCAAAAGAACATGGCGCTGCGCTCTGACGTGGTGGCCTCGATCCGCAAGCGCATGTGGGATCAGAACTTCCGCGAGTTCCAGACGCCGATCATCACCGCCTCCTCCCCCGAGGGCGCGCGCGACTTCCTCGTGCCGTCGCGTCTGCATCCGGGCAAGTTCTACGCCCTGCCGCAGGCGCCGCAGCAGTTCAAACAGCTGCTCATGGTCTCGGGCTTTGACAAATACTTCCAGATCGCGCCCTGCTTCCGCGACGAGGACCCGCGCGCCGACCGCTCGCCCACCGATTTCTACCAGCTCGACATGGAGATGTCCTTTGTCACGCAGCAGGACGTCTTCGACACGATCCAGCCGGTGATCGCGGGCATCTTCGAAGAGTTCGGCGGCGGCAAGAAGGTCGACGAGACTTGGGAGCAGATTTCCTACAAGGATGCCGCGCTGTGGTATGGCTCGGACAAGCCCGACCTGCGCAACCCGATCAAGATGCAGGTGGTGAGCGAGCATTTCCGCGATTCCGGCTTCGCGATCTTCGCCAAACTGCTTGAGCAGGAAGGCACCGAGATCCGCGCCATTCCCGCGCCCACAGGCGGCAGCCGCAAGTTCTGCGACCGCATGAACGCCTTCGCGCAGAAGGAAGGTCTGCCCGGCATGGGCTATATCTTCTGGCGCGATCAGGGCAACGGAATGGAGGCGGCAGGCCCGCTGGCCAAGAACATCGGGCCTGAGCGTACCGAGGCGATCCGCCAGCAATTGGGTCTGGGCGTCGGCGATGCGGCCTTCTTCCTCGGCGGCAAGCCGAAGAGCTTTGAGGCCGTCGCAGGCCGTGCGCGTAACGTCATCGGCGAGGAGTTGAACCTCACCGACAAGGAGCGTTTCGCCTTTGCATGGATCGTGGATTTCCCAATCTACGAGCGCGACGAAGAGACTGGCAAGATCGACTTCGAGCACAACCCCTTCTCCATGCCCCAAGGCGGGATGGAAGCGCTGGAGGGCGATCCGCTCAAGGTGCTGGGCTATCAATATGACCTCGCCTGCAACGGCTATGAGCTGGTTTCGGGCGCGATCCGGAACCACAAGCCCGAGATCATGTTCAAAGCCTTTGAGATCGCGGGCTACGGCGAAGACGAGGTGCGCAAGCGTTTCGGCGGCATGGTCAACGCCTTCCAATACGGCGCCCCGCCGCACGGTGGCTGTGCCGCGGGCATCGACCGTATCGTCATGCTGCTGGCCGAAGAGCAGAACATCCGCGAAGTCATCCTCTTCCCGATGAACCAACGCGCCGAAGACCTGATGATGAACGCCCCCTCCGAGCCGAGCAGCGATCAGCTGATGGAACTGGGGCTGCGGGTCATCCCGCAGGAGTGATCCTGTCTGAATGAAGTCTCGCCCCCGGCTCAGTCGGGGGTGATATTGCCCGGTAGGATGCCCAGCACCAGAACCGGGCAGCCGCCGCTGCGCCCGGCGGCGATGCGGCTGATCAGCTTGTGGGTGCCGGTGGTGCTGGCCCCGAATTTCGCGCTGACGGTCTTGTCGGTCTCATTGCCGAATTTGTCCAAGCAATTGCCGAGCGATTTGAAAAAATCGTTCGACAGTTCGCGCGTCACGATGACGCCCACGTCGATCACCCCCGCTTCGAAGAAGCTGCGAAAGGCGTATAGGTCGCGGTCGTAGGTCTGGTCCTTGCTGTTCCACTCATAGTCGAATGCCACCCGGCCCCGCCAGAAATCGACCATATGATTGTGGATGAAGTCTTCGCGGATGATGCGGTCAACCTCGGGGGCGCTGTCGCCCTTGCCTGCGGTGAGTTGCACCAGCAGGTCGGCCTTGATGCGCACCTCTTCGTGGAAATTCTCGGCTGCCGCATATTGCGCGAAACGGGTGGTGGCCGACATGCGGTTGCCCCCCGGCGCGCGGATTTCATTGCGGCTGATGGTGAATTGGCGCAGCACCCGGATGATCGCGGCCAATTCCTCGGGCGCGCGCTGTTGCAGCACGGCGGCGGCGCTGCGGTAGCTGGTGACGGAATAGCGGTCGCGCAGATCGACGGGCAGCAGGTCTTCGACAAGCCTTTCGTCGTCGAAAACCGCGTCGTCGATGCGCCGCGCCAGATTACTCAGCCGCGACACTGGAATTGTAGCTGTAGGTCTTCCAATCAGGCTTGTAATCCGCCTCGGCCTGATTGCCCCAAACGGTCCAACCCTCGCGCACGCCACGCCCGAAGAGTTCGAGGTAGGGGCCCCAAGAGCAGCTTTCGATCAGGTCATATTGCTCATCCGGCTTGCGCGAATGTTCGCGCTTGCGGGTTTGCAGCATGTTCACCTGCCGCCGCCCGGCGTCGAGCGTGCGCACGTTCTTGCCACGCACGCCGAACAGCAAAATCTCGGTCACATTGCGGAAGTAAAAACCCACGCCGCGCCCATCACTGCCGCCATCCTTGCGGATTTTGTGCCAGATGATGTTGGATTTATACTCAAACCCCCAAGCCTTGAGCACCTGCAACCCTTCGGGCAGCAGCGCATTTGGCACCCACATGTAGCAATGCGCGCGGTCTTCGAGGTGATCGGCCACGGGCAGGGCGCAGATATCCTCAACCGTCATCGTGGGATAACGGGCCAAGCGCTTATGCTCGGGCGCGACCTTTCCGGTGCGGTTGGTAAAGCGCCACGGCGGGTCTGCCATGACGCATCCAAACCGGTCTTTGCCCAGAAAGTCGCGTAGGTCTTGTGATGGATTATCGCTCATATCCAATATATTGCGTTCCCTCGGGCTTTCTTGCAACCGCAACCTGCCCGGCGGGGCTGGATATCCACAAGAACGTTAAGGGAACATATTTAGCAGGGAAGAGCGGCTTGGGTCAATCCTCAAGGCTGTCTTCGCGCTTTTCCTCGATGAGTTTGACTTCCTTTTCCTTACGCTTCAGGAACTTGTCGCCGAAGGCATCGTTCTGTTCCTCGCCGATAACCTTTTTCGCGCGGGTGAAAAGCTCGTCTTCTTCCTCATCCATGTGATGCTCGTAATCATGCTTGAGTTGCTTGAAACGAGTCAGCCAAGCCGAAGAGGACATATCGGTTTCGCGTAATTCCTCCATGATGTCGTCAAGCTGCTGGTGCTCATGCACCGAATGGCGGGCGTGATCTTGGCCCCATGTCTCCGACATCAGCGTGGAATAAAAGGTCTCTTCCTCGGCCGCGGCGTGGGATTTCACGTCATGGTAAAAGCGATCCCAAGCTTTGCGGCGCTCGGCGCTGTCGCCTTCGGTGTCGGCAATGGTGTTCAGCAAGGCGCGGTGTTCATCATGATCTTCTTTGATCGCGTCATAGATGGAGGGCATGGGGAAATCCTTTGGTGTTACCTGTGGCCAACGCCGCAGTCACCGGCAGGTTCCCGCCTTAGAAGACCGTGTCCTGCGCCGCTTGGCTGGCAACCTCTTGAAACAGCCCGCCGGTTTGCGCGTGAAATGCGGCCAAGGCGACGACCACCAGCCCAAGCGCATTCGCGCCCACAACGATCCAGTCGACCGGCTTTGCGGCTGTCGCGCTGTCTTTGGCGTGCTGGCTCATCTCACCCTCCCGGGCCTTTGCGGTTGCGACGATGCTGAAGGCTGATTGTGGCATCAATGTGTAGCTTGGAGGCCAAGACTGGGGTCTGATGCGATTATTTCAAGTTTATTCAGCTTGGCGGCTCGAAAACGCCGGTGCATAACTTTTCCATGAACAGTAAATCTGATCCGCGCCCCGTTGGGCCCCTTGTCGAGAATTGGTCCGAGCCGCCGCGCCCGGGGGGTGAGGTGCTCACCGGCCGTCATGTAGTGTTGGAGCCGCTGTCGGCCGAGAAACACGCGGCACTGCTCTATCCCGCCTATCTGGGGGAGGATCACGTTTGGGATTATCTGCCCTACGGGCCATTCTCATCGGCGGCGCAGTACCACCGTTGGGTGCGCGACAATGCGGGAAAGGCCGATCCCTATTTCATGGCCGTAAAGGACCGCGCGCGGGATCAATGGCTCGGCGTGGCGAGCTTCCTGCGGATCAAGCCCGAGGCGGGCAGCATCGAAGTGGGCCATATCAATTTCAGCCCCGCGCTTCAGCGCACCCCGGCGGCGACCGAGGCGATATTTCTGATGATGCAATGGGCCTTCGAGGCGGGCTATCGCAGGTTCGAGTGGAAGTGCGACGCGCTCAACCGTCCGTCGCGCCGCGCGGCGCAGCGTCTGGGGCTGAGTTATGAGGGCGTCTTTCGGCAGGCGACCATCGTCAAAGGGCGCAACCGTGACACGGCTTGGTTCGCCGCGATCGACACGGAATGGCCCGCGCTGAAAGAGGCGTTCGAGGTTTGGCTTGCCCCCGGCAATTTCGACGGGCAGGGGCAGCAGAAAGAGCGGCTTGGCGATCTGACCCGCCTTGTCCGGGTGGCCGGGGATCCGACGCTTTAACCCGTCAGGCTAGATCGCCAGCTTTTCAGCAAGGCGGTGCTGGATCATCCCGGTGATGGCTGTGGTCTCAGGCCCCGCGGGTTGGCCGAGGGCGCGTTTATGGGCCAAGGCGCGGGCGGCTTCTTCCAAACGTTGGTCATTGGCCGAACGGGCCACCCCGCACAGGAATTGCGCGACGTAATCCAGCGTTTGATTGTCGGGCGCGTCCCCCAGCACGTCGGCGATATGGGCAATGTCATCTTGGAAACCGATCCGGTCGGGGGTGACATCCTCATCCGGCAGGATGCGCGGCCCCCGGGGGCGGCGGTCGTCGGACAGCGCGGCGAGGATGGCTTGCTGAAAGGAGGACAGCGAGGTGATCGGCTTGGACAGGAACCCATCCACCCCCGCCGCGCGGGCGTCAGGCTCCATATGGCTGTCGCCGGAAATGGCGATGATCGCCTCGACCCGGGGTGTGCTTTGCATCAGTTCGGCAATCAGGTCCAACCCGCTGCCATCGGGCAGGCCAAGGTCGACCAGCGCCACGCTGGGGCGGTAAACCTGCAAATGCCGCCGGGCCGAGCGCAGGCAGTCCGCCCGTCTGATCCGCGCGCCCGAGCGCAGGCAGAGCAGGCGCATCGCCTCACAGGCGAAACGGCTGTCTTCCACCACCAGAACGGTAAGGCCTAGCAGAGGCCGCTCCGCCGTGGGGGTGAGGGTCGGTCTTTCAAAGGGGTCGGTATCGTCCATCATCGCCTCCAACAACAACTGCAGCGCCATCGTTACGCCGCGTTGGCTAATGACGCGTTAACGTGACGCATTGTTGTTTACCGGGGCGGCGGGCATAAAGCTGGCAAATCACGAGGAGCATTCAGGATGATCGGACGTCTTAACCATGTGGCCATCGCGGTGCCGGATCTCGAAGCGGCGGCGGATCAGTATCGCCACGCGCTTGGGGCCAAGGTTGGTGCGCCGCAGGCCGAACCGGACCACGGGGTGACCGTGATCTTCATCGAACTGCCGAATACCAAGATCGAATTGCTGCACCCCTTGGGCGAAGACAGCCCAATCAACGGCTTTCTGGAAAAGAACCCGGCGGGCGGCATCCACCACATCTGCTATGAGGTCGAGGACATCCTCGCCGCGCGGGACCATCTGAAATCCACCGGCGCGCGGGTCTTGGGCTCAGGCGAGCCGAAGATCGGGGCGCATGGCAAGCCGGTATTGTTCCTGCATCCCAAGGATTTCAACGGCGCGCTCGTCGAGCTTGAGGAGGTCTGATCATGGGGATCGTTTCGGGGCTCGTCCTCTTTGCCGTCATCTGGTCGATGACATTCCTGATCGCCCTGCCGATCCGGGTGCAAACCCAAGGTGACGCGGGCGAGGTGGTGCCGGGCACCCACGCGGGCGCGCCCGAGCAGCATCATCTGGGCCGCAAGGCGCTCTGGACCACGCTGGTTGCCGCGATCATCTGGGCGATTAGCGCGACGATCATCCTGTCGGGCTGGATCAGCGTGGCGGATATCGAAGGCTGGCTGCATCCGAATGCGGCACCAACGCATGGTATAGGTGGGTAAAGGTCGCCGCGCCTAGGATCGGGATCAGCAGGTTCAGCAGCGGTACCGAAAGCGGCACCGCCATCAGCACCCCGGCCATCCAGATCGTGCCCGCATGGCGGCGACGCAGGCGCTTGGTCTCGTCCCGCCCGTGGCGGCGCAGCGCGGCGAGGGTGAAATACTCCCGCCCCAGCAGAAACCCGTTCAGCCCCCAGAAGATAAACAGCGCCGCTGGGGCGAAGAGCAGGTAGAGCACCAGCGCCAACAAGTTCGCCCCCACCAGCACGCCCATGAAATTGACCGTGTCGCGGATGGCATCGCCCATGCTGACTTGGTTCGCGGGGGGCAGATGGGGGTAGTGCACCTCTTCCACCGCATCGGCCACCTCATCGAGAAACATCGAGGTGATCGCCGAGGCCACGGGCACCATCAAAAAGACCGAGAGCACCATGAGCAGGATCAGCGCGCTCCAGCTCAGCAGATCGTCGAGCCAGTTGACCTCGCCCAGCACGGGCAGCCAAGCGTCTTCGGGGGTGACCCAATCCACCAGATAGGCAAAGCCTGCCGTGGCCGCGATCAGCAGCGCCAGCGACAGGCCCACGCCCAAGAGCACCACCTTGCGAAAGCGCGCATCGCCCAATTGGCCAAGCGCGCGGGTGAATGACCTGAGGATCGCGCCTACAGCCATGTGGTGATCCCGTCGATGTCCGGGCGCGGACGCTCTGGCGGGGCGGCGGTTTCGGTGCCGATGTGAATGATGCCCGCGATGCGCTCATGCGGGGCGAGGGCCAAACCCTCTTCTATAAAGCCCCGGTCATGGGCGGGCCAACCGCTCAGCCAATTGGCGCCCCAGCCTGCGGCGAGGGCGGCATTCAGAAGCGCGAGGCAAACCGCCCCGGCGGAATAGGTCTGCTCCAGCGGCGGAATTTTGGGAGAGGGTTTTTGCACCTCGATCACCGCCACGGCAAGGTTGCCCTGATCGAACTGGCCACGCCCCTTGGCGATCTCTTCGGCCCCAAGGCCAAGCGCCGCGCCGCGTGTCTCTACCACCTCGGCTAAACGCGCCATCGCGGCACGGTCGATGACCACGAAACGCCAGGGCTCCAACTTGCCATGATCCGGCGTGCGCGCGGCGGCGGTCAGAAGCGGGCGCAGGGCCTCGGCATCGGGCACCGGCAGGCCCAGTGTCTTGGCCGGGCGCGAGCGGCGGTTTTGCAAAAAGGCGAGGGCGGAAGGATCAGCTACGGGCATCGGGGTCTCTTACAGGTCCAGTTGCTGCGCCATATCGTCAATCGACTGGCGGAGGAAGGCATCAAAGGCGGGCGAGGGTTGGCGTGCATTCAGCGACCGCACCATCGGGTCCGGCGCGTCAATCTCGCTGCCGCTCAGTGCGGCGATCGTGGCATGGCCGCAGAAGGGGACATAGGCCTCGGAATAGCCGCCTTCATGCACCAGCACCAGCTTGCCATCGCAAAGCCGCTCGGCGGTGCTGCGGATGCGTTTGGTCATCTCGGCAAAGGTTTCGGCGGTGGCCTGCATCCGCGCCAGCGGGTCGATGATCGCCGCGTCATAGCCGCAGGCGACGATGATCATGTCGGGGGCGAAAGCCTCGATCGCCGGGATCACAACGCGGTCCATCGCATGGAGGTAGGCGGTATGGCCCGAGCCTGCGTGCATCGGCAGGTTGATGTTATAGCCTTCGCCCGCCCCGCGCCCGCGATCCTTCAGGCCGCCGGTGTCGATGGGGTAATTCCCCTCTTGGTGGAGCGAGATGGTCAGCACGTCATCGCGGTCATAATAAATCGCCTCGGTCCCATTGCCGTGATGCACGTCCCAATCCAGCACGACGACTCGCTTTGCCAGCCCCTTGGCCTGCGCGGCTTCGATGGCGATGGCGATATTGGCGAGAAGGCAGAAACCGTTGGGCAGGTCCGGCAGGCAGTGGTGCCCCGGCGGGCGGCTGAGGGCATAGGCATTTTGAAGTTCGCCCCGCGCCACGGCATCGACGGCGGCGATGGACAGCCCGGCAGAGAGCGCGGCCAGTTCATAGCCGCCACGGGCAAAGGGCACCGCATGGCCCAGCTCTCCACCCCCCGCATCCGAGAGGCGTTTGAAGTCATCAAGATAGGTTTCGGGATGCACCCGCGCCAAGGCCTCCCGGCTGGCGGGGGCAGCACTGCGGGTGTCGAGTTCGGCGAAGAGCCCGGTCACCTCCATCAGGTTCTTCATCCGGCGCTTGGTCTCGGGGTTTTCCGGCAGGCCCCCGGCGGCGAGGGGCTGCACCAGCCCGCCCACCGGCATGGTAAAGACGTAGTTGCCCCCTGCGTGCCAAAAGCAGCGTTCGTCCCAGAAAAAACCTGTGGTCATCTTGTGCTCCCCTTCATCCTTGCGGGGAAGGTGGCGCAGGGCGGCGGGATTGTCCATGGCGCGGGGGGCTCACGCGGGCGGTGGCGCGTGAGGTGGGGGCGGGATTTGGTATTTGAGAAAGGATGAAGGGGGGAAGGGGGCGCTTTGGGTGGAAAGCGTAGGGCTGGGGGGGGGGCTAGCGCCTGTGGGGGCGCTAGGGGTTTTGGTGGTTAGCCGACCATGCCGACGATCTCATAGGTGCGTTTGAGGATCGGGGCGGTGATCTCGCGCGCTTGTTCCGCACCGCGGGCGAGGATGCGGTCGATCTCGGCCGGGTCGGCCATCAGGCGCTGCATTTCGGCGGTGATCGGGCCCATTCTGGAGACGGCCAGCTCCGCCAGCGCAGGTTTGAAGGTACCGAATTGCTGGCCGCCGACTTCCGCCAGCACCTGATCGACGGATTGGTCGCTGAGGGCGGCGTAGATGTTTACGAGGTTGCGCGCCTCGGGGCGGTCCTTCAAGCCCTCGGCCTCGGACGGGAGGGCGTCGGGGTCGGTTTTCGCCTTGCGGAACTTTTTGGCGATCGTGTCGGCATCGTCGGTCAGGTTGATGCGGCTCGCGGGCGAGGGGTCGGACTTCGACATCTTCTTGGACCCGTCGCGCAGGGACATGACGCGGGTGGCCGCGCCTTCGATCACCGGTTCGGTGAGCGGGAAGAAGTCGACGCCGTAGTCGTGGTTAAACTTCGCGGCGATGTCGCGGGTCAGCTCTAAGTGCTGTTTCTGGTCCTCGCCCACCGGCACATGGGTGGCGTGGTAGATCAGGATGTCGGCGGCCATCAGCGCGGGGTAGGCGAAGAGGCCCAGCGAGGCGGCTTCGGCGTTTTTGCCGGCCTTGTCCTTCCACTGGGTCATGCGGCCCATCCAGCCCATGCGCGCGACGCAGTTGAAGACCCAAGCCAGCTGCGCGTGCTCAGGCACTTGGCTTTGGTTGATCAGGATGGATTTTTCAGGGTCGATGCCCGAGGCGATGAAACCGGCGCAGAGCTCGCGGGTGCTTTTCTTCAGGTCCGCCGGGTCTTGCCAGACTGTGATCGCGTGCAGGTCCACCATGCAGTAGATCGATTGCACGCCCTTTTCCTGCGCATCGGCGAACCGTTTCAGCGCGCCGAGGTAGTTGCCCAGATGCAGGTCGCCAGAGGGCTGAATGCCGGAAAACACGCGCGGGGTGAATTGGGTCTCGGACATCGGGAGGCACCTCTGGGCTGGAAAGTCTTGCGCGGCAGGCTTACTTCTGGCCGCGAACCCCGTCAAGGAGCGCCCATGCAAGACCCAGACCTCCAGCCCCCCGTGAACCCGCTGCCGCCCGCGGTTGTCATTCTGTTTCTGGCCATCGCCGGGGTCGAGGTGGTGCTCTCTCTGGCCGAGGCCGGGCTGGTGGGTGGCCCCGCGGCCGTGGGCTGGCGGCTGGCGCTGGTGCGCGACTTTGGCTTTTCGGGGCTGATTTTTGACGCGATGATTGGCGCAGGCCAGTACCCGATCGAACATATCTGGCGGGTGGTGACTTACCCCTTCATCCATCTGGGCTTTACCCATGCGATCTTTGCCGTGGTGCTGCTTTTGGCCTTGGGCAAGATGGTGGCCGAGGCGATGGGGCAATTGGCGTTTTTGGCGATCTTCGTGCTGTCGGGGATCGGCGGGGCGCTGGTTTATGGGGCGCTATTGAACGATCCGGTCTGGCTCGCCGGGGCCTATCCCAATGTTTACGGATTGATCGGTGGCTATAGTTTCGTGATGTGGCGGCGGTTGCTGGGCTCGGGCGGGCCGCAGTATCAGGCCTTTACGCTGATCGCGCTGCTGATGGGGCTCCAGCTGTTCTGGGGTATGTTTCTCGAGACTGGCTTTCTCTGGGTGGCGGAACTGGCGGGGTTCATCTGTGGTTTCGGGCTGAGCTTTCTGGTCGCGCCCGGGGAATGGGCGCGACTGCGGGCGCGGTTGCAGCAGCGTTAACCGCGCCGCATTGCCGATTTGAACTCGGACAGGCGGAATGCGCCGATCAGCTGGCCGACACCGAAGTAGCTGAGTGCCGCGATGATAAGCAGCAGCACCAGCGCGAGCCCGCGCCACCATGGCAGGCCCAGCATCGGTTGCAGTGCCGCATTGCCGAGCCAGAGCGCGCCGCCCATGGCGGCGGAGGCGATGAGGATGCGCCAGATGCGTTTGTGGAACCGCGCGTCGAACTTGACGGCGTCGCCAAAGCGCCGTGCGCCGATGGCGAGGCAGGCAAACATCGTCCAGCCTGCCAGCGTCGTGGCGACCGCCGGGGCGATCCAGCCGATGAAGGGGGCAAGGCCGATGGCGAGGGCTGCGTTCACCACCATGGCGACGACGGCGAAATGGAAGGGGCGGCGGGTGTCTTCGCGCGCGAAATAGACCGGTTGCAGGATCTTTTGCAGCACGAAGGAGGGCAGGCCGAGGCCGTAAACCATCACCGCCGTGGCAATCGCGGCGGTGTCATCGACGCCCGAGGCGCCGCGCTCGAACAGCACGGTGACCAGCGCGAAGGGGATCACGATCAGCGCGACCGAAGAGGGGATCGTCAGTGCCAGCGAAATCTCGGCGGCGCGGCTCAGCGCGGTTTGCGCGCCTGCGTCGTCTCCGGCCCGCAGGCGGCGCGACAGGTCGGGCAGCAGCACGATGCCCACGGCGATGCCCACCACGCCCAAGGGCAGTTGATAGAGGCGGTCGGCGGCGAAGAGCCATGAGACGGCCTTGTCATATTGGCTGGCCACCAATTGCCCGACCACGAGGTTGATCTGCATCACGCCCGAGGCCAGCGCGGCGGGCAGGGCAATGACGATCATCGCGCGCATGTCGGGGGTCCAGCGCGGGCGGGAGGGGCGCAGCGGGAAACCCGCTTGGGCCGCGGCGCGCCATGTCAGCGCCAGCTGTGCCACACCGGCGACGGGGATCGACCAGATCAGCCAAAGCGCCACTTCGCCCCCGGTAAGCGCGGCGAATGTCATGGCGGCGATGACGAAGATGTTCAGCAGCACCGGTGCTGCGGCGGCCACGGCAAAGCGCCCAGTGGCGTTAAGGATGCCTGAGAACAGCGCAGACAGTGACATGCAGAGGATATAGGGAAAGGCGATGCGGCCAAAGGCGACCGTCATGTCGAAGCGCGGGTCACCGACGAAACCTTCGGCTGTCAGCCAGACCAGACCGGGCATGAAGATCATGCCCAAAGCGGTCAGCGTCAGCACCACCAGCGACAAGCCGTTAAACGCATCGCGGGCGAATGTCCCGGCGCCTTCCTCGCCCTCCAGCTTTTTGGCGAACATCGGCACGAATGCCGCGTTGAACGCGCCTTCGGCAAAGAAGCGGCGGAACATATTGGGCAGGCGGAAGGCGGCGACGAAAGCGTCCATGACCGGACCGGGACCGATGAGTGACAGCAGCAGCACTTCGCGCAGGAAGCCGAGCACGCGGCTCAGCAGGGTCCAGACCCCGACAGTGAAAAAGCCGGACATAAGACGGATAGGTTTCATCGGAGGAGCCTTAAATTGCGCTGCGGTGATCCCTAGCGCGGGCGTTCACCCGGTGCAATCGCGGTGAGCGGCAGGAAATGCCCCGCCACCCGCCGTGGCAAGGCGGCGCTTATCCCCCCGTGGGGTAGATGAACCCATTGATCGGATAGGTGCTGCCAAAGGCGCCCGGCTGGCTTTCCAAGCGCACGGCGGACCAGTCGTTGTCGTCGGACACGTCAATCACGGCCATTTTCAGCGACACTTCGTTGCGCTTCCAATTGGCGTGATCCACCCGGATTTCGCGCGGTGAGACGATGTCTGAGACCACGGCGATATGGCCCATCGGCATGGAGCGGGTGGCGCTGAAGGCCATCACGGCACCGACGACGGGATCATCGCCGCGCGGGTAAAGCCCCTTGGCCTTGCCCCACCATGTCTCCGCATTGCCGCGAATCTGGATGCCGCTGACATTGCGGGCGAAGGGCGCGCACCAAACGCGCTGGCCCTTGGCGCGCATGTCTTTGGCGGTCTGCACGGCCATGAAATGACGCTGGGGATCGATGCCGCCGAAATCATAGGTCTGCGGGATGTCAGGCGCTTTGGCGCAGGCTGCCGTCAAAAGAAGTGTGGCGCAGAGAACCATCAGGCCCCGGTTCGGCAGTGCGGCGCGTGTCACGCTCATATGTCCCTCATTCATGGAATCCCGCCTCAGCGGCGGGTTGCAGGGATTTTGAGGATCTGATGCGCAAAGCAAAGCGACCAAAGAGCGGGTGGCGAAAACCCGCCGATGAGGCGGAGGCGGGGGGGCTAGCCCTCCGCCCGCTCGACCCCTGCGGCAATCGCTTCGCGCAGGCGTTTTTCCAAGGTGCGCTGCTTGGCCTCGGTGTAGTATTTCAGGCCGAACATATCCTTGACGTAGAAAGTATCGACCACCTGTTCGCCATAGGTCGCGATCACCGCATTGGCGATATAGACGTTGGAGGCTGCCAAGGTGCGCGTCAGATCATAGAGCAGACCGGGCCGGTCGCGGGTGTCGACCTCAATGATCGTGTAGATTTCCGAACCTTCGTTGTCGAAGGTGATATGCGTGGGCACCTTGAAGGCGCGTTCGCGTTTCTTGACCTTGTCGCGGGATTTCAGCGCGTCGCGGGCAACGATCTCGCCGCGCAGGGTCTTGAGGATCATCTCGCGCAGCCGCGGCAGGCGGCTGGCCTCATAGGGTTGATCTTCGCTGTCTTGAATCCAGAAAGCGTCGGTTACGAAACCATCCTTCGTGGTGTAGCTGCGCGCATCCACCACATTGGCACCGACCAGCGCCAGCGCCCCGGCGAGCCGGGCAAAGATGCCGGGGTGATCGGCCATGACGAAACAGGCCCGTGTTGCGCCGCGGTCTTCGTCGGGGTGCAGGTCAATGCGGATATCGTCATTGCCGATGTCGCGCAGCAGTTCCGCAAAGGCGACATGGGCGGTGACATGCAAACCCTGCCAATAGGGCGGATAATGGCGGGCCGTCTCACGCTGGAGACGTTTGCGCGGCCAATCGGAGAGCGCGGCGCGCAGGGCTTTCTTGGCCTCCGCGCCCCGGTTTTCGCGGTTGAGGTCTTCGAGCCCGGTTTCCAGCGCCCGCTCGGTCTGGCGATAGAGCGCGCGGATCAGCACCGCTTTCCAATTGTTCCATGTGTTCGGCCCGACGCCACGAATGTCGCAGACCGTCAGCACGCAAAGCAGGTCGAGCCGTTTGACCGTCTGTACCGCCTTGGCAAAATCGCGCACTGTGCGCGGATCGGCGATGTCGCGTTTCTGCGCCATGTCGGACATCAGCAGGTGATAGCGCACCAGCCATTCCACCGTATCGACCTCATCGCGTTTCAGCCCCAGCCGCGGGCCAATGCGCCGCGCCAGTTTCGCGCCGATGATGGAATGGTCCTCGGGCCGCCCCTTGCCGATGTCATGCAGCAGCAGCGCCACATAGAGCACCTTGCGGTTCACCCCACGTTTCAGGATCGAGGAGGCAACGGGCAGTTCCTCTTCCAGCTCGCCCTTTTCGATCCGGGCGAGGTTGGCGATACATTGGATGGTGTGTTCGTCCACCGTGTAGGAATGATACATGTTGAACTGCATCATTGCGACGATTGGCTCGAACTCAGGGATGAAGGCGCCCAAGACGCCTAATTCGTTCATCCGCCGCAGGGAGCGTTCGGGATTGCCATGCTTCAGCAACAGGTCGAGAAAGATGCGCCGGGCCTCGGGCGTGCGGCGCATGTCGTCGTCGATCAGCGCGAGGTTGGCCTTGATTAGGCGCATCGCATCGGGGTGGATCAACATGCCCGTGCGCAGTGCCTCTTCGAAGATGCGCAACAGGTTCAGCTTGTCTTGCAGAAACTCTTCGTCGTCTTTCACCGCGATGCGGTTGTGGACCACCTGAAACCCCTCGCGGATTTTCGGGCGGCGGCGGAAGATGCGTTCCAGCAGCGGCTCGGCCTTCATATGCGACGCTTCGAGCCCGCTGACGAAGATGCGCGTCAGATCCCCCACCGCGGTGGCATGGCGGAAATAGGCTTGCATGAAGATCTCGACGCCGCGCCGGCCGCCGATGTCCTGATAGCCCATCGCTTGGGCGACCTGCACCTGCATGTCGAAGGTCAGCTGTTCCGTCGCGCGCCCGGCAATCAGGTGGAGGTGCCCGCGCACGGCCCAGAGAAAGGCCTCGGCCTCGCGGAAGGTGTCGTATTCATCGGCGCGGAAAACGCCCAGATCGACCAGATCCGCGACCCGGTCCACGTCATGGATGAACTTGGCGATCCAGAACAGCGAATGCAGATCGCGCAGCCCGCCTTTGCCTTCCTTGACGTTGGGCTCGACCATATAGCGCTCACCCTGTTTCAGGTGGCGGTTGTCGCGCTCTTCCAGTTTCGCTTCGATGAAATCCTTTCCCGCGCCTGAGAAAAGTTCGTTCTTGAGCCGTTCGGAAAGCTCTTGCGCAAGGGTCACATCGCCGTCGATGAAACGGTTTTCCAGCAGGGCGGTCTGAATGGTGAAATCATCCGCTCCCAGCCGCAGGCAGTCTTCGATGGTGCGGGTGGCGTGGCCGACCTTCAGCTTCAAATCCCACAGGATGTAGAGCATCGATTCGATCACGCTCTCCGACCATGCGGTGGCCTTGTAGGGAATGAGGAACAGCAGATCGACATCGGAGAAGGGCGCCATCTCTCCCCGGCCATAGCCGCCGACGCCAATCATGGCGAGCCGTTCACCCTCGGTCGGGTTCGGGTTGGGGTGCAGCACCTGCGTGGCAATCTGCAAGACGCAGCGCAGCAGTTGGTCGGTGAGATAGGTGTAGGAAGAGGTCATCGCACGCGCATCGAAGGGCGATTCAGCAAAGCCTGCCGCGATGGCCTTGCGGCCCGCCTGCTGAGCTTCTTGGATCAGGGGGACGATCTCGGCTCTGAGGGCTGCGCCCTCCAGCGTGCTGTCGCGCTGGGAAAGGGCCTGCCAGATGGCGGTATCGTCAAAGATTTGTTCGGGCGCGCAAATCAGGCGCGGGTGTCGACGCGCGCCTGATGTTGTTGTCGGTTTCGCGAGGTCCAATTCAGAAACCAGCCCCGCCAAAGCCGCGCGGTGCCGGGTCGAGCACGACGACGCGGTTGTCGCGGATCGTGGCCACGGCCAAGGCGCGTTCGTTGGTGCCATCGCGGCGCAGGCGGAAGATGCCGCTGGCGCCTTGGAAACCCGCCCCTTGGGTCAGCGCGGCCCCGGAAAGCGCGTTGGATTTGCCGCCCTTCACCAAGGAGCCGATCGCCGCGATTCCGTCAAAGGCCAGCCCGGCCAGAGGGTGCGGATCACTGCCATAGGCCGCGGTGTAACGGTTCGAGAAGGCACCGCTCGCCGCCCTGTCGGGCAGGGCAAACCAGCCGCCCTGAACGCCGGGCAGTTCCAGCGTTTGGGCGGGGATGTCCCAACGGGTCAGGCCGACATATTGTGTGGTCGCCGATTGGATGCCGGCCTCGGGCAGAAGCTGCGCGAAGAGCGGCAGAGCACTGGCCGAGGAGGTGGTGAGGAAGAGCGCATTGGCGCCGCTGCCTTCGACGGTTGCTTTGACCCGCGGCACGGCGGCCACGACCGACTCTTGGCTCAGCGCGTAATCGACGGTGCCTGCCAGCGTCGCGCCATTGGCGCTGATCGCTTGAACGATCGCGTCACGGCCCAGCTGTCCGGCAAGGTCCTGACCATGCAGCACGACCATTTTGTCCTTGCCGTTGGGCTTTGCAAAGCTCACCAACCGGTTGGCGGTATTGGCAAAGGTCGGCCCGAGCACGAAAACATTGCCGCCCGCGATGGTCGGGTTGTTCGAGAAGGAGATCACGTTGACCCCTGAGGAGGCCACGGCCACCCCAGCCGCATTGGCCGCTTCGCCGTAAACCGGGCCGAGGATGATCTTGGCCCCTTCATTCACCGCCTGCGCAGCGACGGATGCGGCTGTGCTGGCATTGCCTGCGGTGCCATAAACGCGCAGGTCGATCTGGACGCCATCCAGATCGCGCATCGCAAGGCGCGCGGCGTTTTCGAGGTTCTTGGCCAGCAACTCATCACTGGCCGTGCCGCCCCGCGGAACCAAGAGCGCCACGGGGACGGGGGCCGCAGGGTCGATGCGCGGGCCGCCGGAATTGGCGCCGCCCGTGGCGACAGGCTGACAGGCCGCCAGCAGGACCGCGAAGAGCGGCAGCAAGAGCAGGTGCATCTTCTTGCGGATGGCGCGGAAACAGGCAATCATTTGTATTCACTCCCCGGTGGTGGCAAGACGACGATGGTCGCCGGAACATGGCCGCGATCATAGTGACTGCGAAAGGCGGGTCCAGCGTTGAAATTTGACAAGACAGAGCTAGCCCCGGGACTTTATTTCGTGGGCGTCCCCATCGGCACCGCACGCGATATCACCCTGCGCGCGCTTGACACGCTGGCCTCGGCGGATCTGCTGGCGGCAGAGGACACGCGCAGCCTGCGGCGGCTGATGGAAATTCATGGGGTGCCGCTTGATGGACGCAAGGTGCTGGCGCTGCACGATCACAGCGGCACATCGGTGCAAGAGCGGCTGATCGCGGCCATCCGCGAGGGCAAATCAGTCGCCTATGCGTCAGAGGCGGGCATGCCGCTGATCGCCGATCCGGGGTTTGAATTAAGCCGCGCCGCAGCCGAAGCGGGCGTGATGCAGACCTGCGCGCCGGGACCATCGGCCGTGTTGACCGCGCTGGCACTGGGCGCCCTGCCGACGGATGCATTTTTCTTTGCGGGCTTCCTGCCTAATAGTAAATCGGCCCGGATCGCGGCGCTGGAAAAGCTGCGCGATGTGCCGGGGACTCTGGTATTTTACGAATCGCCCAAACGGCTCGGCGCCATGCTGCGCGATGCGGCAACCGCACTGGGCGCGGGTCGCAAAGCGGCAATGTGCCGGGAGTTGACCAAGAAATTCGAAGAGATTCAGCGGGGTACCCTAGAAAACCTCGCCGAGCTTTATCAAGCGAAGGCGCCAAAAGGCGAAGTGGTGGTGCTGATTGATCGTAGCCGTTCAGACTCTGTTAATCACCTTGACCTAGAAACAGATTTGCAACGGGCGCTTACAGAAATGTCGATGCGTGACGCTGTCGATTTGGTGGCGCAGGCCCATGGCCTGCCGCGGCGGCAGGTCTATCAAGCGGCATTGGCGCTCGGCAAAGGTTAGAACGCGGGTCGGAGCAATGAAAATGGTGCAGGGTGATACGGGGATACGAACTGCGGCCAAACGCCAACGGGGGCGCATGGCCTATCATGCCGGGATCGCTGCCGAGAACCGCATCGCGCAAGACTATGAAAGGCGCGGTTTTGCCATCGCGCGCCGCCGTTGGCGGGGCCGCGCTGGTGAAATTGATTTGATCCTGCGCGATGGGGCTGCCTTGATCTTTGTCGAGGTGAAACAAAGCCGTAGTTTCGCACGGGCTGCCGAAAGCCTTTCCGCCCGACAAATGCAGCGCATCTACCGCTCCGCCGAGGAATTTCTTGCTGGCGAACCTGCAGGAAGCCTGACCGAGGTGCGCTTTGACGTGGCGCTTGTCGATGGGCAGGGGGCTACCGAAATCATCGAAAACGCCTTTGGCCACGGCTGACCCATTGCGTATAGGCCCCTGCTGCGCCATCTAAGAAGCGATCCCAAATGCCTGCACCGTCGGTCCGGGTCGGATCACGACAAAGGTAAGCAGCGGGGGACGCCGATGAAAATCGCCTTTCAAATGGACCCGATCGGGGACGTGAACATCAATGCCGACAGCAGCTTTCGGCTGGCCGAAGAGGCGCAGGCGCGGGGGCATGAGCTGTTCTTCTACACGCCCGATCATCTGGCGTACCAAGAGGGGCGGATCACTGCACGGGGCTATGACTTTACCTTGCAGCGCGTGCAGGGCGATCATGCCCGGTTCGGAGAAGAGCGCGAAGTCGATTTGGCGGATTTCGACGTGGTCTGGCTGCGCCAAGACCCGCCTTTCGACATGCATTACATCACCTCGACTCACCTGCTGGACCGGCTGAAAGAAACCACCTTAGTGGTCAACGATCCCTTTTGGGTCCGCAATTACCCCGAGAAACTTCTGGTTCTCGACTTCCCCGAACTGACGCCACCCACCACGATTGCGCGCGACCTTTCGACCATCAAGGCCTTCAAGGCCAAGCATGGCGATGTGATCTTGAAACCGCTTTACGGCAATGGCGGGGCCGGTGTGTTCCGGCTGGACGCCAATGACCGCAACCTCACCTCCCTGCATGAATTGTTCACCGGCTTCTCGCGTGAGCCGCTCATTGTTCAAAAATTCCTTCCTGCCGTATCCAAGGGTGACAAGCGCGTCATCCTCGTGGACGGGGAGCCGGTGGGCGCGATCAACCGAGTCCCGGCGGAGGGCGAGACGCGGTCGAACATGCATGTCGGCGGGCGGCCTGAGAAGGTCGGGCTGACTGAGCGCGATCTGGAGATCTGCGCCGCCATCGGGCCATTGCTCAAAGAAAAGGGCCAGATCTTTGTCGGGATCGATGTGATCGGTGATTATCTGACCGAGATTAACGTGACCTCTCCCACCGGCATTCAAGAGCTGGAACGGTTCGATGGCGAGAATGTCGCCGGAAAAATCTGGGAGGCGATCGAGGCCAAGCGCGGGTGAGCCTGCGCCAGCATCTTCTGAACCGCTACCTGCGTCTGACAGAGAAACCTTTGCTGGCGCATGCAAACCCGCAGTTCCTGCGGGCCACGATGGAGATGCAGGCGCGGCTCTTTTTCAAAGGGCCGCGCGAGGTGCATGCAGAATGGCGTGATCTGCCGGGGGCGGGATCGGCGCTTTGGCTTACGCCGCCGCAGGCCTCCCAAGGGCGTGTGATCCTCTACGTTCATGGCGGCGGGTTCGTATTTGGCAGCCCGGAGACGCACCGGGCGATGGTCGCGCGCCTATCCCTGCTGACCGGTGCGCGGGCGGTGCTGCCGCGCTATGCGCGCGTGCCGGAAGCGGCCTTTCCCAAACCTGCGCAAGACATCCGCGCGGCGTGGGATGCGCTGCACCAGATGGGCTTCGCCGCGAGGGACATCGTGATTGGCGGCGACAGCGCGGGCGGCGCGCTGGTTTTCGATCTTTTGGCGCAGCTTTGTCGCGAGGGGGTGGCGCTGCCTGCTGGCGCCTTTGGGCTTTCCCCATTGTTGGACCTGACGTTTTCAGGCCCAAGTTTCACGCAGAATGCCGAAAGCGACGTGTTGTTGCCCGCCGCCCGCGCGACGGAAATGGCGCGGCTCTATCTTCAGGGGCAGGATGCGGAGAGCCCCCGGGCGAGTCCCATTCTCGCCGATTTCAAAGGCGCACCGCCTGTCTGGCTCACCGTAAGTGACAGCGAAATCCTGCGCGATGACAGCCGCCGATTGGCGGCCCGTCTGCGCGAAGCGGGCGTGTCGGCCAGTTTGCAGGAGGTCCATGACCTGCCGCATGTCTGGCCGCTGTTTCAGAACCACCTGCCCGAGGCGCGGCAGAGCCTTGCGGCCCTCGCCGATTGGATCAATGCCCTGCTGTCGGATCGGGCAGGCGAAAACTGATCGCCTCGGCCATATGGGGGCGGCGGACCTCGGGTTCCCCCGCAAGATCGGCGATGGTGCGCGCGACACGCATGACCCGGTGATACCCGCGCGCCGACAGGGAAAACCGTTCTGCTGCGCGCAGGAGCAGCGCGCGCGCTTCGGCATCCGGGCTGACGACGGTTTCAAGTAGGTCGCCCGCCGCATCGGCATTGGCCGAAATCCCGTCATGCGGCGCGTAGCGCGTGGATTGAAGCGCCCGCGCGGCGGCGACCCTTGCCGCGACCTCGGCCGAGGTCTCGCCGTTGGCGGGCAGGTTGAGGTCGCTGTAGCTGACGGGCGGCACGTCGACGCGCAGGTCGAACCGGTCCATCAGCGGGCCGGAGATGCGGCCGAGATAGTCTTCGCCGCAGGCCGGGACACGGGCGCAGGCGCGGGCCGGGTCAGGCAGGTAGCCGCATTTGCAGGGGTTCGCCGCCGCGACGAGCATGAAGCGGCAAGGGTATTTCACATGGGCATTGGCCCGCGCGATCATGACCTCGCCAGTTTCGATCGGTTGGCGCAGGGTTTCGAGGACCGTGCGGTTGAACTCGGGGAACTCGTCCATGAACAGCACGCCGTTATGGGCCAGAGATGCCTCCCCCGGTCGCGCTTGCCGACCGCCTCCGATGATCGCGGCCATAGAGGCCGTGTGATGTGGCTCGCGAAAGGGACGGCTGCGGGAAATGCCGCCCTCATCCAGCAGCCCGGCGAGGGAGTGGATCATCGAGGTCTCAAGCGCCTCGGATGCCGTCAGCGGCGGTAGGATGCCGGGCAGCCGCGCGGCCAGCATGGATTTCCCCGACCCCGGCGTGCCGACCAGCATCAGGTGATGCCGCCCGGCGGCGGCGATCTCCAACGCGCGTTTGGCGCGTTCTTGGCCCTTAACCTCGCGCAGGTCGCGGCCCGCCAATGTGAGGGGCACCTCGCCCGGCTCGGCGGGGGCGATCGGTACTTGCCCGGTGTAGTGGCGCACCACGTCGCCCAGAGTGGCGGCGGCGATGACCTGTGTCTTGCCCACCCATGCGGCCTCCGCCCCCGACCCCGCGGGGCAGAGCAGGCTGCGGTCCTCGGCGGCGGCGGCCATGGCGGCGGGCAGGGCGCCGACAACGGGCATCAGTGTCCCGTCGAGCGAAAGCTCCCCCAAGGCCACTACATTCTGGGTGATGTCATCCGGTAGGATATCAAGGGCCGAGAGCAGCGCCAGCGCGATGGGCAGGTCGAAATGGCTGCCTTCCTTGGGCAGGTTGGCGGGGGAGAGATTGACGGTGATGCGCTTGGACGGCAGCGCGATGGCCAAGGCGCTGAGCGCCGTGCGCACCCGGTCGCGGGCTTCCGACACGGCCTTGTCCGCCAGTCCGACGATCGAAAAGCCTGGCAGCCCGGCGGTGACCGCGCATTGCACCTCGACGATGCGCGCGTCGACCCCTTGAAATGCGACCGTATAGGCCCGCGATACCATTACCCCTGCTCCGTCTTGCGATGGTTAATCGGTAGGCAAGACGGGTTTAGGAATGGTTAACGGCACTGTGGGTCAGGGCGTATGATTGATCCCTTCGACCCGCCATTGGCCGTTGTCGTGGGACAGCTGCGTCACCGAGAGGTTGTCGATCTTATGGGCCATCGCCTCTAGCGGGCCGCCGCCTTGGGCCTGCTGCACCTGCGTGAGGATGACGCCGAAATGGGCCACGGCGATCACATGGGCATTGGGGTGGGCCGCGTTGATCCGCGTCACCACCCGGTCGACGCGCGCCTTGGTCTGGTTCCAGCTTTCGCCCTCGGGGGCCATGACATCGCCGGGGGTCTCCCAATAGGCGCGGCTGAGGTCCGGGTCACGCGCGGCGACTTCGGAGAAATGCAGCCCATCCCAAGCGCCGAAATGCAACTCTCGCAGCTCATGCTCATGGGGCAGGCGGCGGCGGGAGGGCTGGGCCAGCGCATCTGCCGTATGTACGGCGCGGATCAGGTCCGAGGAGACGAGCAGCGCCTCATCGGGCAGATGCAGGTTCAACCGCGCCAGTCGGGGCGCATTGGAAAGGTCCGCCGGGACATCGCGCCAGCCGACGAAGTTCTTCTCATGAGTGGGGCCATGACGCACCCAGTGCCAAGTGGTCATGGCATCTCCCCTTTCAACAGTTGTGGCAGGCCGACGACGACCTGCACCACGGTCTCTGCCTCGGCGGCCAAGGCGATGTTCAGCCGCCCCTGCGCCTCGCGGAATTGGCGGGCCATGGCGTTCTCGGGCACGATGCCTTGGCCGACCTCGTTCGAGACGATGACCCAATGCGCGGCGCAGCCCCGCAGGGCCTGCAATAGCTGCGCCTGCGCGGCCTCCAGATCGCTGCCTTCCATCAGGTGATTGCTCAGCCACATGGTTGCGCAGTCGATCAGCACGATTTCGCCGGCGGGCAGTTTCGCCAGCGGTTCGGTCAGATCGAGCGGGCATTCGACGGTGCGCCACCCCGCATCGCGCCTTGCTTGATGCTTGTTCACACGTTCTTGAACTTCGTCATCCCAGATGCGACCGGTGGCGAGGTAAGTCTTTGACATGCCGCTGGAATTTACGAGGGCTTCTGCCCATTCCGACTTGCCCGAGGCCGCCCCGCCTAGGGCAAAGGTAGTTCTAGGCAACATCTTCTCACCAAATATTTGAACCAAATGGCATGTCTCTGCGTATCTCCACCAAAGGCCCATCACAAGGTGCGCCGCGCATTTCTCAAGGGGGATACCAAATGTCATTGCAAACCGCTCGCGAATTTTCACTCACCCGCACCGCAATGAAGGCCGAATTGCTCGATGCCGAGACAGAGTTGGAATTGGCCTATGCGTGGCGCGATCACCGGGATGAGGCCGCGTTGCACCGTTTGATCACCGCCTACATGCGTCTGGCGATTTCGATGGCCGGCAAGTTCAAGCGCTACGGCGCGCCGATGAACGATCTGATCCAAGAGGCCGGTCTGGGCCTGATGAAAGCCGCCGACAAATTTGACCCCGACCGCGGCGTGCGTTTCTCGACCTATGCGGTCTGGTGGATCAAGGCGAGCATTCAGGACCATGTGATGCGCAATTGGTCGATGGTGCGGACGGGGTCGACCTCCTCTCAGAAATCGTTGTTCTTCAACATGCGCCGCGTGCAGGCTCGGTTGGAGCGTGAGGCCACGGCCATGGGCGAGACGTTGGATAAGCACCAGCTGCGCCAGATGATCTCGACCGAGATTGGCGTGCCGCTGCATGATGTCGAGATGATGGAAGGCCGTCTGTCGGGCTCGGACTATTCGCTGAACGCCACGCAGAGCGCTGAGGATGAGGGCCGCGAGTGGATCGAAGCACTGGCCGATGAGAGCGCGCAGGCGGCGGAGCGTGTCGAGGAAGAGCATGACACGGCGCAGTTGCGCAACTGGTTGCTGGCGGCAATGCAGGGCCTGTCCGAGCGTGAGCAATTCATCGTGCGCGAACGCAAACTGCGGGATCCGGCGCGTACTTTGGAAAGCCTAGGCGATGAGCTTAGCCTCAGCAAAGAGCGGGTCCGCCAGCTTGAGGCCGCGGCCTTTGGCAAGATGCGCAAGTCGCTTGAGATGCAATCGCGTGAGGTCTTTGCCTTTCTGGCCTGACGCCGCATTGCGATGCCCGCCGGGGCTGGCAGATTTCGCCGCCCCGGATTAAGGTCTCCCTAATGCAAACGGGGGGCCTTTATGCTGTCGGGCAAACATATTCTGCTGATCATCGGCGGCGGCATCGCCGCCTATAAATCCCTCGATCTGATCCGGCGTCTGCGCGAGCGTGGGGCCAAGGTGACACCGGTGCTGACCCGCGCGGGCGAAGAGTTTGTCACCCCGCTTTCCGTATCCGCGCTGACCGGGGTGAAGGTCTTTCGCGATCTTTTCGACCTCGGCGATGAGGCCGAGATGGGGCATATCCAGCTCAGCCGCGCGGCGGACCTTTTGGTGGTTGCCCCCGCCACGGCAGACCTGATGGCCAAGATGGCGCAGGGGGCGGCGAATGATCTGGCCTCGACCTTGCTTTTGGCCACCGATACGCCAGTGCTGCTGGCACCTGCGATGAACGTGCGGATGTGGCAGCACCCCGCGACGCAGCGCAACATCGCCACCCTGCGCGGCGATGGCATCGCCATGGTTGGGCCGAATGACGGTGATATGGCCTGCGGTGAATACGGGCCGGGACGGATGGCCGAACCGCTTGAGATTGTCGCGGCGGTAGAGGCGCGGCTGGGGCAGGGGCCGCTTGCGGGCAAGCGCATCCTCGTCACCTCCGGCCCGACGCATGAGCCGATCGACCCGGTGCGCTATATCGCCAACCGCTCCTCGGGCGCGCAGGGCACGGCGATCGCGCGGGCGCTGGCGGATCTGGGGGCTGAGGTCGTCTTTGTAACCGGTCCCGCCGAAGTCGCCCCGCCCGAGGGTGTCGAGGTCGTGCCGGTGCAAACGGCGCAAGAGATGATGCAGGCGGTAGAGGCTGCTCTGCCCGCCGATGCCGCCGTCTTTGCCGCCGCGGTGGCCGATTGGCATGTGCAGGGGGCAGGGGACCGGAAGCTGAAGAAATCGAAAGACGGGCTGCCCAGCCTGTCTTTCGCGGAAAACCCCGACATCCTGAAGACCATCAGCCAGCGCGGCGACGGCCGCCCGCCGCTCGTCGTGGGCTTCGCCGCCGAGACTGACGACGTGCTGGCCCATGCCACCGCGAAACGCGCGCGCAAGGGCTGTGACTGGATCGTCGCCAATGACGTCTCCCCCGCCACGGGGATCATGGGCGGGCGCGAGAATGCCGTGACACTGATCACCGAGGCAGGGGCGGAGGATTGGCCGCGCATGGGCAAAGATGCCGTGGCCGCCCGTCTGGCCGAACGTATCGCCGCAGCACTTGCCTGAGGGGGCGCTATGACCACGATCAAACTCTGCTGGGCCGAGGGCGCGGACCGCAGCCTGCCATTGCCCGCCTATGAAAGCGCCGGGGCCGCGGGGGCGGACCTGCGGGCCAATCTGCCCGGCGGCGCCGTCGATCTGGCCCCCGGCGCGCGGGCGCTGATCTCCACCGGGTTGCACATTGCGATCCCGCAGGGGTTTGAGGTGCAGATCCGCCCGCGCTCGGGCCTCGCGCTGAAGCATGGGATCACCCTGATCAACAGCCCCGGCACCATCGACAGCGATTATCGCGGCGTGGTGGGGGTGATCATGGGTAACATGGGGGCGGAGGCCTTCACCGTCGAACATGGCATGCGCATCGCGCAGATGGTCGTGGCTCCGGTGGTGCAGACGGGCTTCGATCTGGCCGCGCGCCTTGATGAGACCCCGCGCGGCGCGGGCGGGTTCGGCTCGACGGGGGCGCAGTGATGCTGGCTGTTTTGATCATAGCGGCGGCGCTTTGGTTCGGCGGCGGCTTCCTTGGCCTGCCGCGCGGGCTGCGCGCGGGGCTGATCGGGCTGATGTATCTGGCGCTGGTCGCGCTGCATCTGCTGTTTCCGGCCACCCATCCGCTGCGGCTTTCCACCGGCGGCAGCGCCGCGCCTTGGCTGCTCTTGGGCGGTTTCGTCGTGCTGGTGCTGCTCTACCGGCAGGGGCTGGCGACCCTGCGCGCGCGCGCCACGCCGGACGCGCCGACCGAAGCCCCCACCGCGGGCCGTTTTTCGGAGAGTGAGTTGAACCGCTACGCCCGGCACATCGTGCTGCGTGAGGTCGGCGGCGCGGGCCAGAAGGCGCTAAAAAACGCGAAGGTGCTGGTGATCGGTGCGGGCGGCCTTGGCGCGCCGGTGCTGCAGTACCTCGCCGCGGCGGGCGTGGGCTCCATCGGGGTGATCGACGACGACGCGGTCGAGAACGCGAACCTGCAACGGCAGGTGATCCACAAGGACGCCGCCATCGGCATGCCCAAGGTCTTTTCCGCGCAGGCCGAGATGCTGGCGCAGAACCCCCATGTCACCGTGCGCCCCTACCACCGCCGCCTGACCGACGAGATCGCCGAGGATCTGGTGGCCGATTATGACCTCGTGCTCGATGGGACAGACAATTTCGACACCCGCTATCGCGTCAATGCCGCCTGCGTCGTTGCGGGCAAGCCGCTAATTTCCGGCGCGCTCAGCCAATGGGAGGGGCAGCTCAGCGTCTTCGATCCCGCCCGCGGCGCGCCCTGTTATCGCTGTATCTTCCCCGAAGCGCCGGGGGCGGGACTTGCGCCTTCCTGCGCCGAGGCCGGGGTCATCGGCCCGCTGCCCGGCGTAGTCGGCACGATGATGGCGCTGGAGGCCGTGAAGCTCATCACCGGCGCGGGGAGTGTCTTGCGCGGCGAGATGATGATCTACGACGGGCTTTACGGCGAGACCCGCAAGATCGGCCTCAAACGCCGGGCGGGCTGCGAAACCTGCGGCGGGTGATTGCAAGTCACCCCGGCGCGCCCCATCTTGGGCGCAAAGGAGACCTGCATGACAAACCCGCTTCTGACCGAATGGGAGACCCCCTTCGGCATCGCCCCCTTTGACCGAATTTCAGACGAGGATTTCGCCCCCGCTTTGGAGGAGGCGCTCACCGCCCACCGGGCCGAGATCGACGCCATCGCCGAGAACCCCGAGGCCCCCAGCTTCGCCAATACCATTGAGGCGCTGGAAGCCTCCGGCGCGGCGCTCGACAAGGTTCTGAGCGTCTTCTTCACCGTGGCAGGCGCGGACAGTAACCCGGCGCGCGAGGCGTTGCAGCGCGACTTCTCGCCCAAGCTTGCCGCGCATCAATCGGCGATCTCGGGCAACACGAAGCTCTTCGCCCGCATCAATGCCGTTTGGGAGGGGCGCGGCAGGCTCGACCTCAGCGAGGAACAGGCCCGCGTGCTGATGCTGACGCACCGTGGCTTCGTCCGCTCAGGCGCTGCGCTGACGGGGTCGGAGGCCGAACGCATGAAGGAGATCAAGGCGCGGCTGGCGGTGCTGGGCACGCAGTTTACCCAGAACCTGCTGGCGGATGAGCGTGACTGGTTCATGCCGCTCTCCGAGGACGATCTGACCGGCCTGCCGGATTTCGTGATCGACGCCGCCCGGGCCGCGGGCGAAGAAAAGGGCGCGCAAGGCCCGGTGGTCACGCTGTCGCGCTCGCTCATCACGCCTTTCCTGCAATTCTCCGACCGCCGCGACCTGCGTGAGAAGGCGTTCCGCGCGTGGGAAGCCCGCGGGGCGAATGGCGGCGAGACCGACAACCGCGAGATCGCGGCGGAGACGCTGGCCCTGCGCAAGGAGCGTTCGGCGCTTCTGGGCTACGACAATTTCGCCGCCTACAAGCTCGAAACCGAGATGGCCAAGACCCCCGCCGCCGTGCGCGACTTGCTGATGTCAGTCTGGAAACCGGCCAAGGCGCAGGCCGACGCCGATGCCGAGGTGCTGACCGCGCTGATGCGCGAGGATGGCGTGAACGGGGCGCTGGAGCCATGGGACTGGCGCTACTACGCCGAGAAGCGGCGCGCCGCGGAGCATGATCTCGATGAGGCGGCGCTGAAACCCTATTTCCAGCTCGACCGGATGATCGACGCGGCCTTCGACTGCGCCAACCGGTTGTTCGGGCTGGAGTTCGCAGCCCTCGACGTGCCGCTCTACCACCCCGATTGCCGGGCGTGGGAAGTGACGCGGGACGGCCAGCATGTGGCGGTCTTCATTGGTGACTATTTCGCCCGCGGCTCGAAACGTTCGGGCGCGTGGTGCTCGGCCATGCGGTCGCAGGCGAAGTTCCCGCGCGAACAGGCCCCCGTGGTGATCAACGTCTGCAATTTCGCCAAGGGCGATCCGGCGCTACTGTCCTACGACGATGCGCGCACGTTGTTTCACGAGTTCGGCCATGCGCTGCACCAGATGCTCTCGGATGTGACCTATGAAAGCGTCAGCGGCACCTCGGTGGCGCGCGACTTCGTGGAGTTGCCGAGCCAGCTTTTTGAGCACTGGTTGGACCAGCCCGAGGTGCTGCAGAAATTCGCCACCCATGCCCGCACGGGCGAGGCGATGCCGCGTGAGATGCTCGACAAGGTGCTGGCCGCGGCGACCTTCGACATGGGATTCCAGACGGTGGAATATATCGCCTCCGCCCTTGTCGATCTGGAGTTCCACGACGGCGAACCACCTGCCGATCCGATGGCGAAACAGGCCGAGGTGCTCCGCAGCATCGGCATGCCGCAGGCGATCCGCATGCGCCACGCCACCCCGCAGTTCGCGCATGTCTTCTCGGGCGATGGCTATTCCAGCGCCTATTATAGCTACATGTGGTCCGAGGTGATGGATGCCGACGCCTTCGCCGCCTTTGAGGAAGCGGGCGGGGCTTTTGATGCGGAACGTGCCGAGGCCTTGGAGAAACACATCCTCTCGACCGGCGGCAGCCGCGATCCGGCAGAGCTTTACACCGCCTTCCGGGGGCGTCTGCCGGGGGTCGAAGCGCTGCTCAAGGGGCGCGGGCTGGCCGCCTGAGCCTTGCCGGGGCCGGGGGTCAATACCCCCGGTCGCGGTCCACCAGATGAAGCAGAGGCTCGCCGGCCTCGCTGCGGCGGATGTTTTCCGCGATGACTTCCGAGGCCGTGTCGTTGCGCGTGGCCGCCGCGATATGCGGGGTTACGGTCACCTTCGGATGCGCCCAATAGGGGTGATCCTCGGGCAGCGGCTCCACCCGGAAGACGTCGAGCGTGGCATGGGCGATCTGCCCGCTGTCGAGCGCTGCCAAGAGCGCATCGTCGTCGATCAGCGGCCCGCGACCGGGGTTGATGATGAAGGCGCCCTCCGGCATCTGCGCGAGCGTCTCGGCATTCAGAACGTTCTGCGTGGCGGGCGTGTCGGGCATCAAGAGCACGGCGATCTCGGCGCGTTTGAGCGCTTCCGTCAGACCTTCGTCACCGTGCAGGCAACGCACGCCCTCGATCTGCTTTTCGCTGCGCGACCAACCGGTCACGTCAAAGCCCAGACCCACGAGCGCCTCCGCCACCGCTTGGCCGAGCGCGCCGATGCCCAGCACCGCCACGCTGCGCTCGCGCGCCAGTGGCGGGGTGCGCGGCTCCCATTTGGCATCCTTGCGCAGAATGTCGGTATCCATCCCCAGATGATGGCGCAGCACATGGCCGGTACACCATTCCACCATGCCGTGGGTCAAGCCGAAGTCGACCATCCGCGCCAGCAGGATATTCAAGGTCTCGTTTCCGGTGATCGCCTCCACCCCGGCCCAGAGGTTCAGCACCGCCTTGGCACGGGTGTAGGGGGTGAAATCCTGCAACTCGCTGTTCGGGGCGTAGACGATATAGTCGACCTCTTCAGGCGGCAGGTCGGTGGCCAGCGTGAAATCCTGCCCCGGCAGTGCTTTGCGCAGCGCTTCGTTCAAAGGTTGTTCGTAGCCGTCCCAGCGTTCGGCTTTGGCGGCGAAGAGAATGTTGATCGTCATGAATTACCTCGGTCTATGAACATGCGCCGATTGCACCAAGCCGAAGGCCAGCAGCAGCACCAGCATGGCCGAGCCGCCATAGCTCACCATCGGCAGCGGCACGCCGACCACGGGGGCCAGCCCCATGACCATCGACATGTTAACGGCGAAAAAGAGAAAGAAGTTAAGCGCGATGCCAAGGGTCAGCAGGCTTGAGAAGCGGTCCTTGTTCTTCACCGCCGAGGCCACGCAGAACAGGATGATCAGCGCGTAAAGCCCCAGAAGGGAGACGCCGCCGACGAAGCCGAACTCTTCGGCCAATGTGGTGAAGATGAAGTCGGTGTGTTTCTCGGGCAGGAAGTTCAGCCGCGATTGGGTGCCCTGCATATAGCCGCGCCCCGACCAGCCGCCCGAGCCAAGCGCGATCTTGGATTGGGTGATGTGATAGCCCGCGCCAAGCGGGTCTTGGCTGGGGTCGAGGAAGGTGTCGATGCGGCGGTATTGGTAGTCTTTCAGCAATTGCCACGGTGTCCCGCGCGATTGGAAAACGGCGGTGACCAGCCCGATGGCGGCGGTGATGACGGCGGCGAAATAGGCCCAGTGCACGCCCGCGAGGAACATCAGCCCGCCCCCGGCAGTCAGCAGCAGGATCGAGGTGCCAAGGTCGGGCTGTTTCAGCACCAGCGCGGTGGGGATCACGATGATCAGGATGGGCACCAGCACCCAGAAGGGGCGCGAGACCTTCTTGACCGGCAGCCAGTCGTAATAGGCGGCCAGAAACAGGACCAGCGTGATTTTCATCAGTTCCGACGGTTGCAGCCGCATGAAGCCGATGTCGATCCACCGCTGCGCGCCCATGCCGACAGAGCCGAAGAGTTCGACCGCGACCAGCAGCACCAAGGTCGCCCCATAGGCTACCCCCGACAGGTTGCGCCAAAGCCAGATCGGCACCATCGCTACGGTGAACATGATCGCCATGCCCATGGCGAAACGTTTCATCTGCGGTTCGGCCCAGGGGGAGAATGACCCGCCAGCGACCGAATAGAGCATCAAGAAGCCGACGCCCGCGACACTGGTCAGCAGGATCGCCAGCGGCCAGTTCATAAAGAGGATTTTGTGCAGCCCTGTGGGGACGGATTTGACCGTATGCTCCAGATAGCTCATGCCTGATCCTCCCCCTCCAGATTGGCGGTGGTCTCGGGCGTGGTGTTGCGCAGTTCCTCTTGCTGGGTGGCGATGCGGCCCCGGTCGGACTTGGGGTAGGCTTCGAGCGGCGGCTCGCCGCCCGCCATGGCCTGCAACATCACGTCGCGCGCAATCGGGGCTGCGGCGGTCGAGCCGCCGCCGCCGTGTTCCACCAGCACGCAGGCTGCGTATTTCGGTTTGTCATAGGGCGCAAAGCAGACAAAGAGCGCGTGGTCGCGGCGTTCCCACGGCAGGTCGGCGTTGCTGGTCACGCCGCGGGCGCGTTCGGCGGCGGTGATGTTGCGCACCTGACTGGTGCCGGTCTTGCCCGCCATGCGCATCGTGTCGTCGATGATGCGGCTGCGGTAGCCGGTGCCGCGGCGGTCGTTCACCACATCGTACATCGCCTTGCGCAATTGGCGCAGGTTGTTCTCGTTCAGCCCCATCGGTTCGCCCGCGCCGCTGGGTTGCTCCACCCCGTCGATGGATTTGATCAGCCGCGGTGTCACCGCGCGGCCCGTAGCGATCCGCGCACTCATCACCGCCAATTGCAGCGGGGAGGAGAGGGTGAAGCCCTGTCCGATAGAGGCGTTGACCGTGTCACCCACGACCCAATCTTCGCCCCGGGCCGAGCGTTTCCACTGTTTCGTGGGCGCCAGCCCGCCCGCGACCGAGGACAGCGCCAGATCGTGTTTGATACCAAGGCCAAAGCGGTTCGCCATGGCGGTGATCTTTTCGATCCCGACCTTTACCGCGAGATCGTAGTAATAGACGTCGCAGGATTGTTTCAGCGAATGTTGCAGATCGACCCATCCGTGGCCCGCGCGTTTCCAGCAGTGGAACCGCCGCCCCGCGACTTCCAGATGGCCGGGGCAATAGACCGTCTCATCGGGGGTGACGATGCCCTCTTCGATGGCGGCAAGCGCCACGATCATCTTGAAGGTCGAGCCGGGCGGGTAGGTGCCCTGTATGGGTTTGTTCACCAAGGGGCGGTATTTGGAATTGAGCAGCGGGTTGTAATCCGCCGAAGAGATGCCGCCGATAAAGAGGTTCGGGTCATAGCTGGGCGAGGATGCAAGCGCGGCCAGATCGCCATTCTCGCAGTCGATGATGACCACGGCGGCGCTTTCCTCGCCCAGACGGGCCTGCACATAGCGTTGCAGATTGGCGTCCACGGTCAGTTGCAGATCGGCCCCGGCCTGCCCCTCGCGCCGCTCCAGCTCGCGCATCACGCGGCCCGTGGCGTTCACCTCCACATGTTTGGTGCCCGCCGCACCGCGCAGCAGGTTTTCGGCCCGGGCTTCGACGTTGATCTTGCCGATTTGAAAACGCGGGATGCGCAACACCTGGTCGGGGTTCTCCAGCGCGTCGAGGTCGGCTTGGCTCACCCGGCCTACGCGGCCCACCACATGGGCGAAATCCGCACCGCGCGGGTAGACGCGGGTCAGGCCCACTTCGGGCGTGACGCCGGGCAGGGCGGGGGCGTTGACGCTGACCTTGCTCACGACTTCCCAACTGACGTCATCGACGATGGTGACGGGCAGGAAGGGGGCAGAGCGCGACATTTCGGTCATGGCGCGTTCGCGGGTCTCCTCGTCGATCTCGATGACTTGGGCGAGCCGCTCCATCACGGCTTCCACGTCGCCCGCATCTTCGCGGACCATGACGATCCGGTAGGAGGGCACGTTATCGGCAAGCTGTATGCCGTTGCGGTCAAAAATCTCACCCCGGGCAGGGGGGATCAGGCGGATGTTGATGCGGTTCTCTTCGGCCAGCAGGCGGAACTGATCGGCCTGATCGACCTGTAGATAGCGCATGCGCGCGGCCAGCCCGCCCATGAACAGCAGCTGCGCCCCGCCCAAAAGGGCGGCGCGACGCGTCAGGCGCGTGTGGGTTGCATCATTGTCGGCGCGGCTTCGTCTCATATCATCGCTCCCCGATCACACCCGTTTGCCAAGCGCATCCAGATCGCCCGGCGCGGTCTTGCGCACGCCCATGATACCATGGGTCACCGCCACGGTCAGCGGATAAGCGAGCGTCGTCAGTGCCAATTCCGTGAGGTTCAGCGTCAGCGAAGGCGTCGGCACCAGCGCAAGGCTCAGGAGAATCCGGTTGGCAAAGATCACCATGGTCAGGATTACCGCCACGGTCAGCCATTCGGCGGCAAAGCTCGCATCCCGCAGGTGCCGCCCCCGCGATTTGAGGTTCTCGACCCCGATCAGGGCCAGCACCGCCCAAAGGCCGGGCGGGCGTTGCAGCAACAGGTCCGCCAGCAGAAAGACCAGCGCCAGAAAAAGCGAGGGCACATATTCAGGCCGTCGGAGCCCCCAAGCACAGGCAAAGCCCAGCAGCAGGTCCGGCCCGGCCCAAGCCCGCGGTGTCGTCTCAAGCGGGAGGAGGTGGAAGAACAGGATCACCAGCGCCAGCGCGACAAAGCTCAGGCGCATGACCCAAAGGCGGCTGCGCGACAGATCGGTCATGGCTGCACCCCGACCGGCGCTGCCGGATCGGCCAAGGGGCCGTCGGAGGTGATGACATGGGCGGTGTCCGGCACGGTTTCATTGCCGTGGTGTCGCAGCACGCGCAGGAATTCCAACCGCTCGTAATCCGCCGCCAGCCGCACGCGCAGCCGCCCGCCCGGATCAGCGGCGACTTGACCGATCAGGATGCCCGCCGGGAACACGCCGCCATCGCCAGAGCTGATTACCCGGTCGCCGGGGCGGACCAGCTCGCGGTTCTCGATGAAGTCCAAGGGCGGCGCGGCGCTGTTGTCGCCCGCCACGATGGCGCGTTGGCCCGAAGGCTGGATCGTCGCGGGAATGCGGCTTGAGGCATCGGTCAGCAGGATCACCCGCGCGGTGTTCTTGCCCACGCCCGCGATGCGGCCCACAAGGCCGATGCCGTCCATCGTGGCCCAGCCTTCGACCAGCCCGTCGCGCGCACCGACGTTCAGAAGCACCGATTGTCGATAGGGCGAGCCGCTGTCGGCCAGCACCGTGCCGGTGATGAAGGTCAGCCGCGGGTCGAGCCGCACGTTGTTGAGGTCCAGAAGCCGGGCGTTCTCTTGCTCTAGCTGAAGCGCGGCCTCTTTCCACGCCTGCATCTGCCGCAGTTCCGAGCGCAGCTCGCGGTTCTGTTCGCTCAGGCGCTGGTAGCTTTGGAAGTCGCGCAGCAGGTTGATGGTGCCGGTGACCGGGGCCATGGCCCAGTCGAGATTGGGCACGAAACGATCCGTCACTTGCGCGCGAAAGCGTTCAACGCGGGGGCTGTCGATGCGCCAAAGCAGGAAGATGCCGGTCAGCGCCAATACCAACACGACCAGCAGCAGCCGCCGCAGCGGGCCGGTGAAATCGCTGGAACTGGAACGGTCCTTGGCCATCTGTGCCGAAACTCCCACCCGGTCAGGCGGGGCGTCTTCGCCGCGTGCCGGGTCTGGCTAACTTGCCAGTGTTAACTGTCGTAGTCGATCGCGTGGCGCAGCTGTTTCTCGTATTCCAGCGCCTTGCCGGTGCCGAGGGCCACGCAGTTGAGCGGCTCATCCGCGACCGAGATCGCGAGGCCCGTCTGTTCGCGCAGCGCCAGATCGAGATCACCCAGCAGCGCGCCGCCGCCCGTGAGCATGACGCCCCGGTCGACGATGTCGGCGGCCAGATCAGGCGGCGTGGTCTCCAGCGCGGTCATCACCGCCTCGCAGATCTGCTGCACCGGTTCGGCCAGCGCCTCGGCGATCTGGGCTTGCGTGACTTCGATCTCTTTCGGCACGCCATTCAACAGGTCGCGGCCACGGATCTGCATCGAGGTGCCGCGCCCGTCGTCGGGCATCCGCGCCGTGCCGATGGAGGTCTTCACCCGCTCGGCCGTCGTCTCCCCGATCAACAGGTTCTGCTGGCGGCGCAGGTAGCTGATGATGCCCTCGTCCATCCGGTCACCGCCGACGCGGACCGAGCGGGCATAAACGATGTCGCCCAGCGACAGCACCGCCACTTCGGTGGTGCCGCCGCCGATGTCGACGACCATGTTACCAGTCGGGTCGGTGATCGGCATGCCCGCGCCGATGGCCGCGGCGATAGGCTCTGCAATCAGGCCGGCGCGGCGCGCGCCCGCCGACAGCACCGACTGGCGGATCGCGCGTTTCTCAACCGGAGTCGCCCCATGCGGCACGCAGACGATGATCTTGGGCTTCGAGAAGGTCGAGCGCTTGTGCACCTTGCGGATGAAGTGCTTGATCATCTCTTCGGCGGTGTCGAAATCCGCGATGACACCTTCGCGCATCGGGCGGATCGCCTCGATGCTGCCCGGGGTGCGGCCCAGCATGAGTTTCGCATCCTCACCCACGGCGAGCACTTTCTTGACGCCGTCCTTGACGTGATAAGCCACAACCGAAGGTTCGCTCAGCACGATGCCCTTGCCCTTGACGTAAACCAGCGTGTTCGCGGTGCCGAGGTCGATCGCCATATCAGAGGAGAACAGGCCGCGGAATTGATCGAGGATGGACATAGAGTAGCGGAGCCTTGCAACTATTCGGACAGGCCCGCCTGCATGGGTCCACGCGCGGGCTATTGGCTCTTATAGGGCGCACGGGGTCAGGGTGAAAGGGGCAAGACCGCAAAGGTGGCGCGATATTGCCGCCGCGCTATCATAGAGCGGAATATTTAGGGCGCAGCACAGGCAGAGGACGGCGATACCATGCAGAAGATACAGACACTTGGGGTGCATCACATCACCCTCACCGGGGCGGACCGGCAAAGCTCGATCGATTTCTGGGAGGGGGTGTTGGGGATGCCCTTCATCTTTGACCAGCCCAATCTGGATGACCCGGACGAGGGGCATTTGTATTTCGATCCCGGCGATGGTCGGCTGATCACGATCTTCACGAATGAGAACCGCAAGCGGGTGCACAACCGCACGCCGATGGATCCGGGCTGCGTGCATCATCTGGCCTTCGAGGTGGACCGCGCGATGTTCGATCAGGTGCCCGCGCGGTTGGAGGCGCGCGGCATCGGGCATTCCGGCGTGAAGGACCGCGGCTTCATGCATTCGATCTATTTTAAGGATCCGCTGGGGCTGTTGATCGAACTGGCCTGCTACACTTTCATCCCGCCGCGCGGGTCGAGCCATGCCGAGGTGATGCTGGAGGCCCACAAGCTGCGCGTGGCGGCGGGGGATGATCATATCCAGCGCCAGCATCTCGCGGATGCAGTGGTGAAGATCGTAGAGCGGGGGCAGGCGTCGCTGAGTGACGATCGTGGGGCGAAGAACCCGTATTGAGGGTGAGTGTGCCACCCGGGCCCGGAATCAAGCCGCAGGCGCCGGGCATCGCCTGCCCGCCCGTCACGCCAAAGGCGTGCCGATATACACTGGCGCACCTTTGGTGCGACCGGGGAGGCGATTTGTTGACGCTGGGTATGCCACTTTGAGGGTACGCCATGGCTGATCAATAAAGTGGTATGAACTAAGGTTTGGTTCGCCACCCCGCGGGCAGGCGATGCCCTACTTCCATACTGTTTACGTAAAAAGGCGGGGTTACCCCCGCCCTATAATTCAACTCACATCTTTATAATTAATCTCGCGCTTGTCCGTGCCGCCCTTCTCGCGCCGCACCAACAGGCGGTTCAGTGCGTGGATATAGGCTCGCACGCTTGCCACCACGGTATCGGTATCCGCCGACTGGCCGGTCACGATCCGGCCCTCTTCCTCCATCCGCACGGAAACCGTCGCCTGCGCGTCGGTGCCTTCGGTTACCGCATGCACCTGATAAAGCTGCAACCGCGCGGAATGCGGCACCAGCGCCTTGATGCAGTTGAACGCCGCATCGACGGGGCCGTCGCCGGTTTGGTTGGTGGTCTGCTCCGCACCGTCGATCTCAAGCACCATGTCGGCGGTCTGCGGGCCATCGGTGCCGCAAACGACCTTGAGCGATTTCAGGCGAATGCGGTCTTCCTCGGGGTCCGTCGCGGTCCGCATCAGCGCAATGAGGTCATCCTCGTAGATTTCCTTCTTGCGGTCGGCCAATTCCTTGAACCGCACGAAGACATCCTTGAGCTGGTTGTCCCCCAGTTCAAACCCGAGGTCTTCGAGCTTGGACCGCAGCGCGGCGCGGCCCGAATGCTTGCCCATGACGATGTTGGTCTCGGTCAGACCCACGTCCTCGGGGCGCATGATCTCGAAAGTTTCGGCGTTCTTCAACATGCCGTCTTGGTGGATGCCGCTTTCGTGCGCGAAGGCGTTCTTGCCGACAATGGCCTTGTTGAACTGCACGGCAAAGCCCGACACGGCGGCGACCCGGCGCGAGATGTTCATGATCTTGCGGCTGTCGATGCGGGTCTCATAAGGCATGATGTCATTGCGCACCTTGAGCGCCATGACGACCTCTTCCAGCGCGGTATTGCCCGCCCGTTCGCCCAGACCGTTGATGGTGCATTCGATCTGCCGCGCGCCGGCCTCGACGGCAGCGAGGCTGTTGGCCGTCGCCATGCCGAGGTCGTTGTGACAATGGGTGGCAAAGACGATCTCATCCGCACCTGGCACGTTTTCCAAAAGCTTCGCGATCAGATCGGCACTCTCGCGCGGGGCGGTGTAGCCCACAGTGTCGGGGATGTTGATCGTCGTGGCGCCCGCCTTGATGGCGATCTCCACCACCCGGTAGAGGTAATCAAGCTCGGTCCGCGTGGCGTCCATCGGCGACCACTGCACGTTGTCGCAGAGGTTGCGCGCATGGCTCACCGTCTCGTGGATGCGGTCGGCCATTTCGTCCTTGGTGAGGTTCGGAATGGCGCGGTGCAGGGGGGAGGTGCCGATGAACGTGTGAATGCGCGGCTGGGCTGCGTGTTTCACCGCTTCCCAGCAACGGTCGATATCGCCCAACTGCGCCCGGGCAAGGCCGCAGATCACGGAATTCTGGCTCTGCCGCGCGATCTCGGAAACCGCTTTGAAATCACCTTCTGAGGCGATGGGAAAACCGGCCTCGATGATGTCGACGCCCATCTCGTCCAAGAGCGAGGCGATCTCAAGCTTCTCGGCATGGGTCATCGTCGCCCCGGGGGATTGTTCGCCATCCCGCAAGGTGGTGTCAAAAATCAGCACACGGTCCTGTTTCGTCATATCTGTCATCCTGGGTTCTTTCTTTGCTGGTATCCTTGGCGCGCAACACATCCCTCTGAGCGGGCGCGCCGAAGGGCACGCTCAGAGGCGGATTAGGTGCAGCAAGTTGGCGCGCAGCAGGCCCGCGCAGTTGCGCGGCAGGGTCGGGATATGGACGGCCTGTGTCATGGGAGTAGTTATACGCCCGTCTTTTCAAATGAAAAGGGGGTGTTGCGGCTTTTGTTTGCCCCTGCGTCAGCGCCGCCTATCTGCCTATGAGCAAGGGAGATCAGGATGCAGCGACAAGTGATACCATGGGCGGCGGCATGAGAGTGCGGGTGCTGGTGATCGGGGCCAGCGGCGGGATCGGCGCCGCGCTGAGTGCGGCTTTGCGTGCGCGCGGCGATACGGTGACGCCCCTGTCTCGCGCGGGCGATGGGCTGGACCTGACGGATGAGGCATCGGTCAACGCCGCGCTGGAGGGGCTGAGCGGCCCTTTCGACGCGGTGATCGTCGCCACCGGCGCCTTGGAGATCGACGGGGCCACGCCAGAGAAATCGCTGCGCGCCGTTACGCAAAAGGCGATGCTGGATCAATTCGCGCTGAACGCGGTCGGCCCGGCGCTGGTGCTGCGCCACGCGGCCCGGCTTTTGCCCCGCGACAGACGGGCGGTTTTCGCCGTGCTCTCGGCGCGGGTCGGCTCCATCGGGGATAACCGGCTCGGCGGGTGGATCAGCTACCGCAGCGCCAAGGCGGCGGTGAACCAGATCGTGCATACCGCCGCGATCGAGTTGAGCCGCTCTCATCCGCAGAGCATCTGCGTCGCGCTGCACCCCGGCACGGTGGAGACGCCCTTCACGGAGAAATACCTTGGCCGCCATCCGGCTGTTCCGGCTCCCGAAGCGGCGGGCAATCTGTTGCGGGTGATGGATGGGCTGACCCCGGAGGAGAGCGGCGGGTTTTTTGACTGGGCCGGGAAGGCGGTGCCGTGGTGAGCCGTTTGATCTTGGTCTTGGGCGATCAACTCTCGCTAGACCTGTCGTCTCTGCGCGAAGCGGATAAAGCGCGCGATGTGGTGGTCATGGCCGAAGTGGCGCAAGAGGCGGAATATGTCCGCCACCACCCCAAGAAAATCGCGCTGGTCTTTGCCGCGATGCGCAAGTTCGCGCGTGCGTTGGAGAAAGACGGCTGGACGCTGCGCTATACCCCCTTGGACGATCCCGAGAATGCGGGTTCCATCGTAGGCGAATTGCTCCGCCGGGCCGAGGAGACGGGCGCGGGCGAGGTGATCGCGACCGAGCCGGGGGAGTGGCGTCTGATCAACAAGCTAAGCCACGCGCCGATCCCCACCCGGCTTTTGCCGGATGACCGCTTCATCGCCAGCCGCAAACGGTTCGAGGATTGGGCCGAGGGGCGCAAGGCGCTTAGGATGGAATACTTCTACCGCGAGATGCGCCGCGAGACGGGGTTGTTGATGGAGGGCGACGACCCCGCTGGCGGAAAGTGGAATTTCGACCACGACAACCGCAAACCTCCGAAGGAAGGGCTGGATATCCCCGACCCGCTGACCTTCGCCCCCGATGCCGAGGTTGAGGCGGTGCTGGAACTGGTGACGGCGCGCTATGGCGACAACTTCGGCGATCTGCACCCCTTTGACTTTGCCACGACGCGCGCGGAAGCCTTGCAGGTGCTGGCGCATTTCATCGCCCACGCCCTGCCGCGTTTCGGCGACTATCAGGACGCGATGCTGGAAGGGCAGCCCTATCTCTTTCATGCGCTGATCTCACCTTATCTGAACCTCGGGCTGCTGGACCCGTTAGAGGTCTGCCGCGCCGCCGAGGAAGCGTGGCAGGCGGGGGAGGTGCCGATCAACGCCGCCGAAGGGTTCATCCGCCAGATCCTCGGTTGGCGCGAATATGTGCGCGGCATCTATTTCCTCGAAGGGCCGGACTATGTGGCGCGCAACGTGCTGCGCCATGACCGGGATCTGCCCGGCTTCTACTGGGGTGCGGATACGCAGATGAATTGCCTGCGGCAGGCGATTGGCCAGACCCAGAAACACGCCTATGCCCACCATATCCAACGGCTGATGGTGACGGGCAATTTCGCCCTGCTGGCCGGGATCGACCCGCATCAGGTGCATGAGTGGTATCTGGAGGTCTACGCCGACGCCTATGAATGGGTCGAAGCGCCCAACACGGTGGGCATGAGCCAATTCGCCGATGGCGGGGTGATCGCCTCGAAACCCTATGTTTCCTCCGGGGCCTATATCAACCGCATGTCGGATTACTGCAAAGGGTGCAGCTATAGCGTCAGCATTAAGGCGGGGCCGAAGGCCTGCCCGTTCAACCTGCTCTACTGGCATTTCCTTGACCGCCATCGCGAGCGGTTTCAGGGCAATATGCGGATGAAGAACATCTATGCCACTTGGGACCGTATGGACGACGACCGGCGCGAGGCGGTCCTGCGGGATGCGGATAGATGGTTGCAGCGGTTGGACGCGGGCGAGACGGTCTAGGCCGTCTCTGCTTTCAAACGCGGGCCGGGAACGGCTGGCCCCTTGCGCGCCTTTGCCGCCGCGATCCGCCCTGCAATCCTCTGCGCGCTCTGCGGCGCGTGGCCCGCCGCCACGCAGTCATCAACGTTGCCGCCGTCCTCCAGCAGGATGCGCAGGATCGCGTCCTCGGCGCGGGCCTCTTCCGTGTCGCGGGTCGGGCTGGGCGCCGGTCCCTGCATCCATGCCCGCACCGTCTTGCTGCGCCAGTCGCAAAGCGCCCGCACCTCGGTTTGGTAAAGGTCTTTGACCGGGTTGAAATCCCCTGACACAGCCACAGTCCCCATGGCGGCGGCGGATTTGTTCTGTGCGGTGAGCAGCATTTCCCCCGCGTCATCGGCCAAGGCGCGCAGCATCAGGCCGCGCAGGGGAGGGGTGAGCGTCTCGGCGCTGACCTCTGCCCCGAGCGCGGCCAGTTCATCCCGCAGCGCGGCGTGCAGATTGTCCGACAGCGGCAGGGCAATCTGGCGGACATTCTCAGCCCCCAAGGCATCCCGCGCGATTGCCGCCGCGAGCGCGGTATCATTCCCCTCGGCCTGTTCGATCAGCACTTTGGAAGCGCCGGTTTTGGCAACATAGTCCCGCAGCCCCACGACCAAGGCGCGGTAGTCCCGTTCCAGCGCCTCCGGTTGCGGCGCGAAGGCGCTTTCAACGATCCGCCAGCCCTCCGGCCCGCGCTCCAGATCGACATGGGCAAGCGCTGTGTCGAAGGCAGGCATCTGCAATGCCAGCTTGCCGCCGGGGTTCAGCGCGAATGTGGCGCCGTCGAATACCGTCTCACCCTCGCCGCCGGTCATGTTGAGGTGGATCACCGGCAATTCCGTCTCGATCACCCGCGCGACCATGTGGTTGAGGCGCCGCTCCATCGCGCCGCGCAAATGGGGCGCGGCATGGGGGATCAGCAGCAGTTCGGCCCCCGTCTCGGCCTGCGTTTCGGCCACGTCGCCCGTCTCACCATCCGCGCCGATGGGAGAGCCGATGCGCAGCCCCGCCACCGCATAGGGGCCGCTGATCGGCGCGGGATCGAAGGCCGCGCGCGGTCGGGGCGCGTGTTGCAGCACCCTTTGCGCGATCTTTCCACCTTGCAGGATGAGGTATGCGTTGTGGAGCTTGCCCGCCGCGACCCACGGCGCGCCAAGTGCCAAGGCGGGGCCATCGGCGCAATGCGCGGCCAGCGCTTCAAGCTGGGCCAAGACATCGCGCTGAAAGGCGGGGCTTTGTGACAGCCCTTGCGCGTCATGCCCGGTCAGGAAGAGTTCGGGCAGGGCGACCATCTGCGCGCCTGCATCGCGCCCGGCCTGCCATGCGTCGCGGGCCAATGCCGCGTTGCCGGTCAGATCACCGGCCGTGGGGTTCAACTGCCCGAGGGTGAGGCGGAAACGGTCTGACATGGCAAGGCTCCGGGCTGGCTGGCATCGGGTGGGTCTAGCAGATCGGACCGGGGGCGAAACCCCCGTGCGCAGAGCTGACCCGCAGCACCGGGTGCGCGGGATCCGCCCAAACCGGCGTGCCCCTCTTGCAAACACGTTGCCTCTGCCCTCTATCACCCGTAACCTCGGGCCAAATGCCACTTAACGAGATCGGGAATTTCCGCCCATGTTGCACCGCAGCCTGCCCCTCTGTCTGATCGCCCTTCTGGCCACGCCGCTTGCGGCGCAGGACGGGCAGGTGCTGACCAAGGAATATGACGACGGCGGCATCTATGAGGGCACCTTTCAAGGCGGTCTTCAGCATGGCACCGGCACCTATAAGCTGCCCAATGGCTATGAATACTCCGGCGAATGGGTCGAGGGGGAGATCAAGGGCGAGGGCGTCGCACGTTTCCCCAATGGATCGGTCTATGAGGGCAATTTCGCCAAGGGCAAGCCTGACGGTCTGGGCAAGATCACCTTTGCCGATGGCGGCACCTATGAGGGCGAATGGGAAGCGGGCGCGATCATGGGGCAGGGCGTGGCGATCTACGCCAATGGCGTGCGCTATGAGGGCGCGTTCCGCAACGCCAAACACCACGGCAAGGGCGTGATGCAAAGCCCCGGTGGCTATGAATACAAGGGCGATTGGGTCGATGGCGTCAAACAGGGCGTTGGCACGATCACCTACCCCGATGGCGCGGTCTATGAAGGGGAGATCGAAGCCGGCAAGCGCAGCGGCGAAGGCACGCTGACCATGCCGGACGGGCTGGTCTATGTGGGCAAGTGGAAAGACGGCCAGATCGACGGCACCGGCACGCTGACCCAACCCAACGGCGACGTCTACGAAGGCACGCTGGTCGCGGGCCGCCGTGAGGGCAAGGGCAAGGTCACCTATGAAAACGGTGACACCTATGAGGGCGATTTCAAGGATGACCGCCGCGACGGGCAGGGCACCTTCACCGGCACCGATGGCTATGTCTACACTGGCTCTTGGGTGGCCGGGCAGATCGAAGGCGAGGGGCAGGTGACCTATCCCGACGGGTCGGTCTATGTCGGCACCTTCCGCAATGATCTGGCCGATGGCACGGGCAAAATCACCTATCCCGATGGCTCCACCTATGAGGGCGAATGGGTCGCCGGGGTGATCGAGGGCGAGGGCATCGCCACCTATACCAACGGCGTGGTCTATGAAGGCGCGTTCAAGGACGCCCGTAACCACGGCCAAGGGGTGATGACCTATGCCGATGGCTACCGCTATGAGGGCGGCTGGCAAGACGGCCAGCGCCACGGGCAGGGCAAAGCGACCTATCCCGATGGCACCGTTTACGAGGGGGCCTTCAGGAACGGCCAGCGCCACGGTCAGGGCAAGATCACCATGGCCAGCGGTTTCGTCTATGAGGGCGAGTGGACAGAGGGTGAGATCGAAGGGCAGGGTGTTGCGACCTATGCCAATGGCGATGTTTATGAGGGCACCTTCAAAGCGGGCAAGCGGCAGGGCAGTGGCACCATGCGCTATGCCAGCGGCGAGGAAGCCTCGGGCGAATGGGAGAATGGCGCGCTGAGTGATGAGGCTGGCGAGGCCGAAACCTCGGAGGCGGCGGAGGCGGCTTCGGAAGAGGCTGGCGGTGAGGAAGCGGCCACCGAAACACCCGCGCCCGACGACAGCACCGGCGCGGATACGTCAGAGGCCACGCCCGCGCAGACCGGCACCGCAGCAGACGGGGGCTGACCCCCGCCTTTGCTGGACAACGCCCGCGCCCTGTGGCAAGCCCGCGCGCAACAGGAGTACGCCAGATGTCCAACCCCACAATCACCCGTTTCGCCCCGTCCCCCACTGGCTATATCCATGTGGGCAACCTGCGCACCGCGCTGATGAACTACCTCATCGCGCGCAAGGCGGGCGGCACTTTCATCCTGCGCATTGATGACACCGATCCCGAGCGCAGCAAGGAAGAATATGTCGACGGCATCAAGCAAGACCTCGAATGGCTGGGTCTTGAGTGGGACCGGGTCGAGCGTCAGTCCGAGCGGCTGGACCGCTATCACGCCGCCGCCGATGACCTGCGCGCCAAGGGCCGTTTCTACGAGGCTTTCGAGACGCCGACAGAGCTGGACCTTAAGCGCAAGAAACAGCTCAACATGGGCAAGCCGCCGGTCTATGACCGCGCCGCACTGAACCTGTCGGACGAAGAGAAAGCCGCCCTGCGGGCCGAACGCGGCGATGGGGTCTGGCGCTTCAAGCTGGATCACGCGCGGATCGAATGGGATGACGGCATCCTTGGCGATATCTCCATCGACGCGGCCTCGGTCAGTGACCCGGTGCTCATCCGTGGCGACGGGCAGATCCTTTATACATTGGCGAGCGTTGTGGACGACACCGAGATGGGCGTGACCCATGTGGTGCGCGGCTCGGACCATGTGACCAACACCGCTACGCAGATCCAGATCATGGAAGCGCTCGGGCAGGGTGCTGTCCCCTCCTTCGCGCATCACTCGCTGTTGACCGGCCCGCAGGGCGAGGCGTTGAGCAAGCGTTTGGGCACATTGGCGCTGCGCGATCTGCGCGAGCAGGGGGTACAGCCCTTCGCGCTTCTGAGCCTGATGGCGCGGCTCGGGTCCTCCGATCCGGTGGAACTGCGCACGGATATGGCAGAGCTGATCGACGGCTTCGACATCAACCGCTTTGGCTCGGCCCCGACGAAATTCGACGTGGCTGACCTCTTCCCGCTGACTGGGCGCTACTTGCAGCAATTGCCGCTGGTAGCCGTGAAAGACGACATCACAGCGCTTGGCGTGCCGGAAGGCAAGGCCGCGCAGTTCTGGGCCGTGACGCGCGAGAATATCTCGACCCTGAAAGACCTCGGCCCCTGGTGGGCCATGTTCCGCGACGGGGCAGAGCCGGTGATTGCCGAGGAAGACCGCGAATTCGTGGCGCAGGCCATGCTGCTGCTGCCCGAAATGCCTTTCGATGAGACCACTTGGTCCAGTTGGACCGCAGCGGTGAAGGAAGCCACGGGCCGCAAGGGGCGCGGGCTGTTCCGGCCACTGCGTCTGGCGCTGACGGGTCAGGAGCATGGGCCGGAGATGGCGCAGGTGATGCCGCTGTTGCAGGTGGTGAGGGCGCACGGCTGATTGGCGGGCGGGAGCGCTTGGGGCGACTTCCCGGGGGCGCTGCCCCCGGACCCCCGAGGGTATTTGAGAAAGGATGAAGGAAGTTTTGGGGGGGGCGTGTTTTGGCCCTTAGAAGTTCCTTGCGGCGAAGGTTGTTTCGGCGCGTTCTTTGATCTGCACTGACAGGCGGTCCATGTGGTGGTCGACCACGGCGGTTTCCGCCTCTGTCAGCGTTTGGTGGCGCGGGTAGAGCGGGGCTGCGCGGTCGTCGAGGATGGGCGTGTCCCAGCCGTCGGTCGTGTCGAAAAAGCGTGCCGCGCCCTCGGTGCCGAATTCGCGCAGGAAGCCTTGGACCACCACATCGAGATAGCTGAGCAGGATGACGTGATCGCCGTGGGTCACCGCGATGTCGGCGGGGATGGCGTAATGGGCGATGTCGGGGGCGGGGGTCAGGTCATGCACCACCGCGCCGCCTGAGGCGTGGCGTTCGTAGCTGTATTCGCGTTTGTCCAGCGCCGCCCAATCCGCGCCCGGCACGGCGGCGATCAGCCCGTCGATGCGGGTGGCGGGGTGCTGCACCACGGAAAGATAGACGATATCGCGGCCTTCGGTGCGGACCCATTGGCGGCGCCAACCGTCGAGCTGCGCCGGGCGGGCGTCGGGGTAGCTATGGGTGTTGCGGTTCACGAGGCTGCCGTAGCCGAAAAAGTAGGGGGTCATGCGCGAAAGGTCCTGTATTTGTCGCGCGCACCAAAACATGTGTTGCATCGGCTCACAAGCATGCTTGACGCAGAGGTATGCCCCAGCATACGAAAGGCCCAATCGTCACGGGAGAATCGGTTAACACCGATGCCGAAGGAGCAACCGCCCCGGAAACTCTCAGGCCCCAGGACCGTGATGTGACCAAGACTCTGGAGAGGGGCGCGGATGCGCACGCCGAAGGGATAACGATCTCAGGCGGAAGGACAGAGGGGGCATCAGGCGCAGCATTTGCGGCGCCAAGGTGCCGGCATGGTCAAAAGGTCATCCGGAAGCGACAGGAAAGGCGAACCGGATGAGCGATCTCAAGCAGACGGCATTGCATGATTTGCATGTGGAATTGGGGGCCAAGATGGTGCCCTTCGCGGGCTATTCCATGCCCGTGCAATACCCTCTTGGCGTGATGAAGGAACATCTGCACACCCGTGCCGCCGCCGGGCTTTTCGACGTGAGCCACATGGGGCAGGTCGTCGTCCGGGCGAAGTCTGGCAGCTATGAGGATGCGGCCTTGGCGATGGAGCAGCTCGTGCCGGTCGATGTGCTGGGCCTTGGGGAGATGCGCCAGCGCTATGCCATGTTTACTGATCCCAATGGCGGTATTCTCGACGATCTGATGCTCGCGAACCTCGGCGATCAACTCTTCGTCGTGGTCAACGCGGGCTGCAAGGACGACGACATCGCCCTGATGCGCGCGAACCTGTCGGAGACCTGCGAGGTCGAGGTGCTGGACGACCGCGCGCTGCTGGCGTTGCAGGGGCCGCAAGCCGAGGCCGCACTGGCGCGGTTGCAGCCCTCGGTGGCGGATATGAAATTCATGGATGTGGCGCGGGACGTCGATCTTGATGGGATCACCGTCACCCTGTCGCGGTCGGGTTACACCGGGGAGGACGGCTACGAGATTTCCGTCGCCAATGGTGACGCGGTGGCGCTGGCGCAGAAGCTTTTGGCGATGGAGGAGGTCGAACCGATCGGCCTTGGCGCGCGGGACAGCCTGCGGCTGGAAGGCGGGCTTTGCCTTTATGGCCACGACATCGACACCACCACCACGCCGGTCGAGGCGGCGCTGAACTGGGCCATCCAGAAGGTGCGGCGCGAGGATGGCGACCGCGCGGGCGGCTTCCCGGGCGCGGGCGTGATCTTGCAACAATTGGCCGACGGCGCGCCGCGCAAGCGCGTGGGGTTGCTGCCCGAGGGGCGCGCGCCGATGCGCGAAGGGGTCGCCATTTATGATGCCGCCGAGGGTGGCAATAAGGTTGGCCGCGTGACCTCGGGCGGCTTTGGTCCGACGGTTGGCGGCCCGGTTGCCATGGGATATGTCAGCGCCGAGCATGCAAAGGTCGACACCGCGCTTTGGGGCGAGGTGCGCGGCAAGCGCTTGCCACTGACTGTCACGAAAATGCCGTTCGTCGCGGCGAACTTCAAACGCTGAATCTACACAGGGAACTCCATTATGAAATTTACCGAAGAGCATGAATGGCTGCGCGTCGAGGGTGACGAAGTGGTCGTGGGCATCACCAATCACGCCGCCGAGCAGCTGGGCGATGTCGTCTTTGTCGAACTGCCCGAGGAAGGCACCACCGTCAGCAAGGATGACGAGGTCGTCGTGATCGAATCCGTGAAGGCGGCGTCGGACATCCTCGCGCCCATCGATGGCGAGATCACGGAAGTGAACTCTGCGCTCACCGACAACCCCAGCATGGTCAACGACGACCCGCAGGGCGAGGCGTGGTTCTTCAAGATGAAGGTCTCTGACGCCAGCCAGATGGACGACTTCATGGACGAAGCCGCCTATCAGAAATTCATCGGCTAAACCGCCGCGCGCGCCGGGGGACCGGCGATGCTGATCACCTGCGTCGCCCCATGGGCGGCGCGCCACAAACAGGGGGCGCCCTGCCGCGCCGTGACGAGGAACCCGACATGAGCTTCAAGCCCACCGATTATCTGCCCTATGATTTCGCCAATCGGCGTCACATTGGCCCGTCCCCTTCCGAGATGTCTCAGATGCTCGATACCGTGGGCGCCGAGAGCCTTGATGCGCTGATCGACGACACGCTGCCGAAAGCGATCCGCGCGAAAGAGCCGCTGGATTTCGGCAAGGCGATGAGCGAGCGCGAAGTGCTTGAGCACATGCGCCGCGTGGCGGGCAAGAACAAGGTGCTCACCAGCCTGATCGGCCAAGGCTACCACGGCACCGTCACGCCCCCGGCGATCCAGCGCAATATCCTTGAGAACCCGGCGTGGTACACCGCCTACACGCCCTACCAGCCCGAGATCTCGCAGGGCCGTTTGGAAGCGCTGCTCAATTTCCAGACCATGGTGAGCGACCTCACCGGGCTGGAGATCGCCAACGCCTCGCTGCTCGATGAGGCCACGGCCTGCGCCGAGGCGATGACCATGGCGCAGCGCAGTTCGAAATCGAAGGCCAAGGGGTTCTTTATCGACGTGAACTGCCACCCGCAGAACATCGCGGTGATGAAGACCCGGGCCGAGCCTCTGGGCATCGAGGTCATCGTCGGCGAACCCGAGGAGATGGAGGCCGAGAAGGTCTTTGGTGCGATCTTCCAGTATCCCGGCACCTACGGCCATGTGCGCGACTTCACCGATCACATGGCGGCGCTGCACGAGGTCAAGGCCGTGGGCATCGTCACCGCCGACCCGCTGTCGCTGACCCTGCTGAAAGAGCCGGGCGCCATGGGCGCGGACATCGCCGTCGGCAGCACGCAACGGTTCGGCGTGCCCGAGGGCTATGGCGGCCCACATGCCGCTTACATGGCCTGTAAGGATTCCATGAAGCGTGCCATGCCGGGGCGGATCGTCGGGGTTTCCATCGACGCCCATGGCAACCGCGCCTACCGCCTGTCGCTGCAGACCCGCGAGCAGCATATTCGCCGTGAGAAGGCCACGTCGAACGTCTGCACCGCGCAGGCGCTGCTGGCCGTGATGGCTTCGATGTATGCCGTGTTCCACGGGCCGGAAGGCCTCAAGGCCATCGCGCAGCGCATCCACCGCAAGACCGTGCGTCTGGCCAAGGGGCTAGAGGCCGCGGGCTTCGAGGTGCAGCCCGATGCCTATTTCGACACGATCACCGTCGAGGTCGGCCCGCTGCAGGCCGCGGTGATGAAATCCGCCGTGGACGAGGGCATCAACCTGCGCCGCGTGGGCGAGACCCGCGTCGGCATTACGCTCGACGAGCGCACCCGCCCTGACACGATCGAAGCGGTTTGGCGCGCCTTCGGCATCCGTCAGGCGGATGACGATTTCACGCCCGAGTACCGTCTGCCCGAGGGGCTGCTGCGCACCAGCGATTACCTCACGCATCCGATCTTCCACATGAACCGGGCCGAGACCGAGATGATGCGCTACATGCGCCGCCTCGCGGACCGTGATCTGGCGCTCGACCGGGCGATGATTCCGCTCGGCTCCTGCACCATGAAGCTGAACTCGGCTGCCGAGATGATGCCGGTGACATGGCGCGAGTTCTCGCTCATCCACCCCTTCGTGCCCGCCGATCAGGCGCTTGGCTACCGCGAGATGATCGACGATCTCTCGGACAAGCTGTGCGAGATCACCGGCTATGACGCGATTTCCATGCAGCCGAACTCCGGCGCGCAGGGCGAATACGCGGGCCTTCTGACCATCGCCGCCTATCACCGCGCCAAGGGCGAGGGGCACCGCAACATCTGCCTCATCCCGATGAGCGCGCATGGCACCAACCCGGCCTCGGCCCAGATGGTGGGCTGGAAGGTCGTGGTGATCAAGACCGCCGCCAACGGTGACATCGACCTCGATGATTTCCGCGCCAAGGCCGAACAGCACAGCGAGAACCTCGCCGGTTGCATGATCACCTACCCCTCGACCCACGGCGTGTTTGAAGAGACCGTGCATGAGGTCACCAAGATCACCCATGACCACGGCGGTCAGGTCTATATCGACGGGGCCAACATGAACGCCATGGTGGGCCTGTCCCGCCCCGGTGATCTGGGCGGCGACGTGAGCCACCTGAACCTGCACAAGACCTTCTGCATTCCGCATGGCGGCGGCGGCCCCGGCATGGGCCCGATTGGCGTGAAATCGCACCTGATCGCGCATCTGCCGGGCCACCCGAACGAGGAAGGCGCCGCTGTCTCTGCCGCGCCCTATGGCTCGCCTTCGCTGTTGCCGATCTCTTGGTCCTACTGCCTGATGATGGGCGGGGACGGTCTGACGCAGGCGACCCGCGCCGCGATCCTGAACGCCAACTACATCGCCAAGCGGCTCGAAGGGGCTTACGACGTGCTCTACAAAGGCCCGTCGGGCCGGGTGGCGCATGAATGTATCATCGACGTGCGCCCCTATGAGGAGACGGCGGGGATCACCAACGAGGATGTCGCCAAGCGTCTGGTCGACTGCGGCTTCCACGCGCCGACGATGTCTTGGCCGGTGGCGGGCACGCTTATGGTGGAGCCGACGGAGTCCGAGACCAAGGCCGAGCTGGACCGTTTCTGCGATACGATGCTGGCGATCCGCGAGGAGATCCGCGAGATCGAGGAAGGCCGCATGGACCGCGCTAACAACCCGCTCAAGAACGCGCCGCACACGGTGGAGGATCTGGTGGTGGAATGGGGCGACCGGCCCTACAGCCGCGAGCAGGGCTGCTTCCCGCCCGGTGCCTTCCGCGTCGACAAGTACTGGCCCCCGGTCAACCGCGTCGACAACGTGCATGGCGACCGGAACCTGATCTGCACCTGTCCGCCGCTGGAGGATTACGCCGAAGCGGCGGAGTAAGGTTCAGATCCAGAAACCACCTAAGGGCGCGGGATCACTCCTGCGCCCTTAGCATATCTGCGGGCCGCGCGTTCAGCGCCTTCAGCGCAAAGCCCAGACCGGCCAGCACCGTGGCCAATACCCCGCCCGCGATGATCAGCAGCGCATTGGGCCAGACCACGGCGAAATCAGTCTCCATAACAAAATGGCTCACCGCCCAGCCGCCAGTGATCCCGGCCAGCAGCGCCACCGCTCCGGCAAAAAGGCCGAGCAGCGCGGCGCGCAGCACAAAGCTGGTGGCGATGGCGCGACGCGAGGCGCCCATGGTTTTTAGCAGCGCCGCCTCATAGCTGCGCGCGCCGGTGCCTGCGGCGGCGGCCCCGATCAGCACCATGAACCCCGTCGCCAGCGTGGCCAAGGCGCCAAAGGAAATGGCCGAGGCGAGCCCGGCCAGCACCGCCGCGACCCGGTCGATCGCATCGCGCACGCGGATGGCGGTGATGTTGGGGTATTCGCTGGCAAGATCGCGCAGGATCGCGGCCTCCGCCTCGGGTTCGGCATAGACGGTCGAGATGAAACTATGCGGCGCGCCTGCAAGGGCGGCGGGGTTCATCGTCAGCACGAAACCGATCCCGGCGGTCGAGAAATCGACCTCGCGAAAGCTGGTGATCGTGCCGGTGATGTCGCGGCCAAGGATGTTGACACTGAGCGTATCTCCCAGTTCCAGCCCGATCTCTGCGGCCTCTTCGGCGGCAAAGCTGATCTGCGGATCGCCGCTGTAATCCTGCGCCCACCATTCCCCCGCCGTGATCCGCGTGTCTTCGCCCGGCTGCGCGGCATAGGTCACCCCGCGGTCGCCGCGCACGACCCAGTGATCGCCCGCGACCTCACGCGCGGGGCGTTCGTTGATCTGGGTGATCACGCCGCGCAGCATCGGGGCGCTTTCGATGCGCGATACGGCCGGATCGCCCTCAAGCCGCGCGGTATAGCCGGGCATCTGGTCTTTCTGGATGTCGACGAAAAAGTAGGAGGGCGCCACATCAGGCAAGTTGCCCGAGATTGCCCGGCGCAGGTTGCCGTCGATCTGCCCCACGGCAGCCAGCACCGAGAGGCCGAGGCCAAGCGCCAGCACCACCGCCGTCGCCCCTTCGCCGGGGCCGCCGATGGCCGCCAGCGCCCACCGCAGGCGCGGATGGCCCCGCGCCCGGCGGGCCGCAGCACGGGCCAGCAGACGCAAGAGCGCCGCCGCCAGCGCCAGCACCACCAGCGTCACGGCCAAGCCGCCCAGCGTCCAAAGCGTGAGCGACCACGAGCCGTTGAACCAACCCGCCAGCGCAAGCAGAGTGGCGAGCAGCAGCGCCATCGCGACAAGGTAGGGCGCAGCGGGCCAAGGTGATTGCCGTTGCCAGTCGTCGCGGAATAGGGTCGCGGCGCGGACATCGGCGCTGCGCGCGAGCGGCCAGAGGGTGAAGAGGGCGGCGGTCAGCAGCCCGTAGAGTGCGGCCTCAATCAATGGGGCGGGGTAGATGGTGAAACGCGCGGGCAGGGGCAGGCTTGCCTCGATCAGCGGCGCAAGCAGCAAGGGCAGCCCCGCCCCGATCAGCAGGCCAAGGGCGACCCCGACCATGGCCAGAATGCCGACTTGGATGAAATAGGTCTGAAAGATCGTCGCGCGGGATGCCCCCATGGCGCGGAAGGTGGCGATGACGGCGGTCTTGCGTTGCAGATAGGCCCGCACCGCTGCCGCCACGCCGACCCCGCCGACGGCGAGGCCCGAAAGCCCGACAAGCACCAGAAAGGCGCTCAGCCGTTCGACGAAACGCGCCACGCCCGGCGCGCCGTTGCGGGCGTCGGTCCAGCGCATCCCGGCATCGGCAAAACGCGCCTTGGCCTCGGCTTCGAGCGGGGCGAGGGCGGTGCCCTGGGGCAATTCGAGACGGTATTTGCTGTTGAAAAGCGTGCCGGGGGCAAGCAGGCCGGAGCCTTCGAGCGCCGCGCGTTTGACCAGTGTGCGGGGCCCAAGGGAAAAGCCGCTGGCGGCGGAATCCGGTTCGCGTTTGATTAGCGCGGTCAGGGTGAACTCCGCCTCGCCAAGCGCGAAAGTGTCCCCGGGGGAGAGGGCCAGCCGATCCGCCAGTGCCCGTTCCATCACCGCGCCGGGCAGGGCAGTGGCCTCGGGCGAAAGGGCATCTTCCAACGGCAGGGCGGGGTCCAGAACCATCTCGCCGATCAGCGGATAGAGGTCATCGACCGCCTTCACCTGCGTGAGCGCGCGTTCAGAGGTCTCGCCCGCGCCGGTGACGGCCATGGAGCGAAACTCGACGATCTCGGAGACGCGCGTGGCGCGTTCGGCCATCCAGTCGCGCTCTTCGGGGGTGGCGAAACGGTAGGTGAAATCAAGCTCGGCATCGCCGCCCAGAAGGGCCGCGCCCTCGGCCTCTAACCCGGCTTCGATCGCCGCGCGGACGGTCCCGACAGCGGCCAGCGCGGCCACGCCAAGCGCAAGACAGGCCAGCAGCAGGCTAAAGCCGCGCAACCCGCCGCGCATTTCCCGGCGGGCGAAACGGGCGGCAAGGCGCAGGCTCATGCGAGGCGCCCGTCGCGAAGTTCCACCACCCGGTCGCAGCGCTGCGCCAGATCATCGGCATGGGTGACCAACACCAGCGTCGCGCCATGGCGGTCGCGCAGTTCAAACAGCAGGTCCATGATCGCGGCCCCATTGCGGCTGTCGAGACTGCCTGTCGGCTCATCCGCCAAAAGGATCGCGGGGCGGGGTGCTGCGGCGCGCGCCAGTGCCACGCGCTGTTGCTCGCCGCCCGACATCTGCGCGGGATATTGGTTGATCCGGTGGCCCAGCCCCACGGCCTCAAGCTCGGCCCGGGCGCGGTCGAAGGCGTCATCGGCACCGGAAAGCTCAAGCGGGGTGGCGACATTCTCAAGCGCGGTCATGGTGGGGATGAGGTGGAAAGACTGAAAGACGATCCCCATGCGCCCCTGCCGGAATCGGGCCAACCCGTCTTCGCGCAGCGCGCTCAGGTCATGGCCGAGGGCGGTGACCTTGCCGCCGGTGGCGCGCTCCAGCCCGCCCATGACCATCAGAAGCGAGGATTTGCCCGACCCGGAAGCGCCGGTCAGCGCGATGCTCTCCCCTTGCTGGACCTGCAACGAAATGCCGCGCAGAATATCGACGGGGCCGGCATTGCCCTTGAGGCTCAGCGTGACATCTTGAAGGTCATAGACAGGGTCGCTCATCGGGTCGCCTTTGGCTTGGGATACGTGATGGATATGGAGGTCCGCGAAGGATGCGCAAGGTATTGATCTGTTTTGCCTTTATTTTAGGCAGCGCGGCGCAGGCCGAGGAGGTGGTGATCGCAGCCCTCGGCGACAGCCTGACCCAAGGCTACGGGCTGCCCGCCGAGGAGGGGTTCGTGCCGCAATTGCAAGGCTGGCTGGATGCCGAGGGGGTCGAGGTCAAGATCCTCAACGCGGGCGTGTCGGGCGATACCACCGCTGGCGGGCTGGCGCGGGTCGACTGGACCCTGACGCCTGAGGTCGACGCGATGATCGTGACGCTGGGGGGCAACGACATGCTGCGCGGGCTGGACCCGGCGCAGGCGCGCGGCAACATCGACGGCATCCTTGCGGCTGCGGAAAAGGCGGAGGTGGAGGTGCTCTTGGTCGGCATGAGCGCGCCGGGCAACTACGGGGCAGGCTATAAGGCGGAGTTCGAAGGGCTCTACCCCGATCTGGCCGAGGCTTACGGCACGCTGTTCTACCCGGACTTCTTTACCGGCCTGCTGGCCGAGGAGAAGAATGCCGCCAGCGCGCGGAGCGAGACGGTGCAGCGCTATTTCCAAGGCGACGGCATCCACCCCAATGCCGAAGGCGTGGCGCTAATCGTGGAAGACATCGGCCCTGCGGTGGCAGAGCTTGCCGCCCGCGCCGCCGAGCGCCGCTAACAAAAACGGACGCCGCAGCGTCCGTTTCGATCCTCGTGATGTGGCCCATTCAGGCCAGCGCGATGTTGCTCGCGCTTTCGCGGCCATCGCGGCCCGCTTCGACGTCAAAGCTGACCTTTTGGTTGTCGGCCAGCCCGGTCAGGCCTGCACGCTCCACTGCGGAAATATGGACAAAGATGTCTTTGCCGCCCGCATCCGGTGCGATGAAGCCATAGCCTTTTGTCGTGTTGAACCATTTTACGGTGCCAGTAGCCATGCCCCGTGTCTCCCTCTCTTTGATCTGCCCGCAACATGCGGCAGCGCGGCTCGGTCGAATTCGTGATCGCTGGAGCCTTAGGGCAGCCGGGTCGAAAAGTCTTCGCGTCGCAGTTGTGATATTGGAATCTCTATTTTTAAAATCAAGGATTTTTACGGGGCGAGGGGCCGCAAGCAAGGAAGCGCCCATGAAATATCACCTGCCTGTTACAAAACTGGCAGGCATCTCGGGATTTTTCGGAAGGCGCGTCTTTCAAAAATTTACCAGTTGATAAAAAAATGATTCCATGAGAGCGTTTTCAAAACACCAAGAAAACGACAGGGATTTTGATATGGCACGAGATGTGTTTGAGCCGGGGATCGTTCAGGGGCGGTTAGAACCGCAGAGCTATGCCGAGGGGTTTTCGGATCTTCACCCGCCCTTGGACGAACATGAGGCGCTGGTCGCGGCGGACCGCTGTTACTTTTGCCACGACGCGCCCTGCATGACGGCCTGCCCAACCGACATCGACATTCCGCTGTTCATCCGGCAGATCGCCACCGGCACGCCCGATTCGGCGGCCAAGACGATCCTGAGCCAGAACATCCTCGGCGGCATGTGCGCCCGGGTCTGCCCGACAGAAACGCTTTGCGAAGAGGTCTGTGTGCGCGAGGTGGCCGAGGGCAAGCCGGTGTTGATCGGCCAGTTGCAGCGCTATGCGACGGATCATTTGATGGCGCAGGGCGTGCATCCGTTTGAACGGGCCGCAGCCACGGGCAAGCGTATCGCAGTGGTGGGCGCGGGGCCTGCGGGTCTGTCCTGCGCGCACCGTCTGGCGATGCTGGGCCATGATGTTGAGATCATCGACGCGCGGCCCAAGCCCGGCGGGCTGAACGAATATGGCATCGCGGCCTATAAGACCCCGAACGGCTTCGCGCAGGCCGAGGTGGATTGGCTGATGCAGATCGGCGGGATCACCTTCCGGCATGAGGTTGCCGTGGGCCGGGATGTCACCCTTGATGAACTGAAAGCCGATTACGATGCGGTGTTCCTCGGCATGGGGCTGGTCGGCGTCAATGCCCTCGGGGCCGAGGGCGAGGATAAGGCCGGGGTTGCCAATGCGGTCGATTTCATCGCCGAACTGCGGCAGGCCAGCGATATCTCCGGCGTGCCGATTGGCCGCGATGTGGTGGTGATCGGTGGCGGGATGACGGCGGTGGACGCGGCGGTGCAGGCGAAGCTGCTGGGCGCGTTGAATGTGACGCTGGTCTATCGCCGCGGGCGCGACCGGATGAATGCAAGTGTCTTCGAGCAAGACCTCGCCGCCTCCAAGGGGGTGCGGATCGTGACCCATGCGGTGCCGATTGCCGTGCATGGCAATGGATCGGTGCGCGAGATCGAGTTTGAATATGTCGATGAGGCGATGAAGGGCACCGGCCAGACCCTGCGCCTCCAAGCGGATCAGGTGTTCAAGGCCATCGGTCAGACGCTGTTGGGCGAGGGGCTGCCCGAACTCGACGGGCGCAAGATCAAAGTCGACGGCACCGGGCGTACCAGTCTGGAAGGCGTTTGGGCCGGGGGCGACTGCGCCAGCGGCGGCGATGACCTGACGGTGACCGCCGTGGCCGAGGGCCGCGACGCGGCGATGGACATTCACACCACATTGATGGGGGCGGCGGGCTGAGGCCGCGCCGAAAGGGAGACATAACATGGCTGATCTGAGAAGCGATTTCATCGGGATCAAATCCCCCAACCCGTTCTGGCTGGCCTCCGCCCCGCCGACGGACAAGGAATACAACGTGCGCCGCGCCTATGAGGCGGGCTGGGGCGGGGTGGTCTGGAAGACCCTTGGCTCCGAAGGGCCGCCGGTGGTCAACGTCAATGGCCCGCGCTACGGCGCGATCTGGGGCGCGGACCGGCGGCTTCTCGGGCTCAACAACATCGAGCTCATCACCGACCGCCCGCTGGAAGTGAACCTGCGCGAGATGAAGGCGGTGAAACGCGACTACCCCGACCGCGCGCTCATCGCCTCGATCATGGTGCCTTGTGAGGAGGAGGCGTGGAAAGCCATTCTGCCGCATGTGGAAGAGACCGGCGCCGATGGGATCGAGCTGAACTTCGGCTGCCCGCATGGCATGGCTGAGCGCGGCATGGGCTCTGCCGTGGGGCAGGTGCCGGAATACATCGAGATGGTCACCCGCTGGTGCAAGATGTACACCCGCATGCCGGTGATCGTGAAGCTGACGCCCAACATCACCAACGTGATCTACCCTGCCGAGGCCGCCAAGCGCGGCGGCGCGGATGCGGTGAGCCTGATCAATACGATCAACTCGATCACCTCGGTCGATCTGGACCTCTTCGCGCCTGAGCCCACGATCGACGGCAAGGGCACCCACGGCGGCTATTGCGGCCCGGCGGTCAAACCCATCGCGCTCAACATGGTGGCCGAGATTGCCCGCAACCCTGAGACCCACGGTCTGCCGATCAGCGGCATCGGCGGCGTCACCACATGGCGCGACGCGGCGGAGTTCCTTGCCCTTGGCGCAGGCAATGTGCAGGTCTGTACGGCGGCGATGACCTATGGCTTCAAGGTTGTGCAAGAGATGATCTCGGGCCTGTCGGAGTATATGGACGAGAAGGGGCTGACCTCGGTCGACCAACTGGTGGGCCGCGCGGTGCCGAACGTGACCGACTGGAACCAGTTGAACCTGAACTACGTCGCCAAGGCGAAGATCGACCAAGATCTCTGCATCTCCTGCGGTCGTTGCTTTGCGGCTTGCGAGGACACCAGCCACCAAGCCATCGCCATGTCCGAAGACCGCACCTTTACCGTGATCGAAGAGGAATGCGTAGCTTGTAACCTCTGCGTCAATGTCTGCCCGGTCGAAGACTGCATCTCGATGGAGGAACTGGCGGCGGGCACCACCGACCTGCGCACGGGCAAGACGGTGACGCCGGATTATGCCAATTGGACCACGCACCCCAATAACCCCTCCGTCCACGCGGTCGAACCGGCGGAGTAAGACAAGACCCGCCGCGCCCCGCGTTCAAGATTTTCTGCGTGGCGGGGTGGCGGTATCGGCAGCGGGGGGCGGTATCTCTGCCACCTCCCGCCGCGCCACGATCAGCGCCATTGCCGCATCCCGGGCCATCTCTTCGCGGGTGACGGGCGGCGCGCCCTCTGGTTCATCGGACGCTGCCGGATTTGCGCCCTTCGCATCCCGCGCAGCCCCTGCGCCCTTTATATCGCCTACATTCATCACTGCCCCTTTACCTTGGAAGGAGCCCGCACCCGCGGGTAGACTGGGGTCTCATGTGTTAACGGGGGATTAAACGCAGGGCGCCACTGGCCGTTATGGTTAACCGTTTGGCGCTGGCGCGGGCTGGTCCAAAAGCGCGCCGAACATCGCCCGAAGATGGGCCTGCGCGCGGGGGCGGGGGTCGGTCTCGGGGCCGAGCAGGATTTGCGCCTGCGCCTCGAAATCCGCGTAGTGCTGGGTCGTCGCCCAGATTGAGAAGATCAGGTGTTGCGGGTCCAGCGCGGGCAGTTTGCCCGCCGCCACCCAGCCCGCGATCACGGCGCATTTCTCATCAAACAGGGGTTTGAGATGGCTGTGCAATTCCGGCTTGATCCGCGGGGCGCCTTGCAGGATTTCATTGGCGAAAAGACGGCTCTCGCGCGGCAATTCGCGCGACATGGTCAGCTTGCGTTCGACATAGTCCAAAATCTCGCGCCGGGGGTCGCCTTCGGGGTCCAGTTCCACCAGCGGGTCGAGCCATGTTTCCATCAGCTGCGACAGCAAAGTGACGTGAATGTCTTCTTTGCCATTGAAGTAATAGAGAATATTCGGTTTGCTCAGCCCAGCCTCGGCGGCGATCTGATCCAGCGTGGCACCCCGGTAGCCGTGTTTGGAAAAGACTTCGAGCGCGGCATCCAGAATCACCCGGCGGTTGCGCTGCTGGATGCGGCTGGGTTTCTTGGCGTTGCTTTCGGGCAAGGCAATGATCCTTGGTGCTGCTAAAAAAGGCGTTTGCCGGATCGGCGGTGGGTTGTTTCAAACCAGTTCTTGACAGAGCCTAACCTAATCGCAATCGTGGATTTACCAAATGGTAAAAAAACAACACAGCCCAAGCCGATGACAGAGGAGTGACCTATGCCCGCGCCCGGAGAGAACCTCAAGATTGATCCCGACCGTCTGTGGGATTCCTTGATGGAAATGGCCAAGATCGGCCCCGGCGTGGCGGGGGGCAACAACCGCCAGACGCTGACGGACGAAGACGCGGAGGGCCGCGCGCTGTTCCAAAAGTGGTGCGAAGCGGCGGGCTGCACCATGGGGCTCGACCAGATGGGCAATATGTTCGCCCAGCGGGATGGCACTGACCCCGATGCGCTGCCGGTCTATGTGGGCAGCCACCTCGACACCCAGCCGACGGGCGGGAAATACGATGGCATCCTTGGCGTGCTCGGCGGGTTGGAGATCATCCGCACAATGAACGATCTGGGCATCAAGACCAAACACCCGATCGTTGTGACCAACTTCACCAACGAAGAAGGCACCCGTTACGCCCCCGCGATGCTGTCGTCGGGGGTTTTTGCTGGCATCCACACGCAAGACTGGGCTTATGCGCGCACCGATGCTGAGGGCAAAAGCTTTGGCGACGAGTTGCAGCGCATCGGCTGGCGCGGCGAGGAGGAAGTCGGCGCGCGCAAGATGCATGCCTTCTTCGAGTTGCACATCGAACAGGGCCCGATCCTCGAGGCAGAGGGCAAGGACATCGGCGTCGTCACCCACGGGCAGGGCCTGAGCTGGACGCAGGTGACGATCACCGGCAAGGACAGCCACACAGGCTCCACCCCCATGCCGATGCGCCGGGACGCGGGGCTGGGCATGGCGCGGGTGTTGGAGAAGGTGAACGAGATCGCGCTCAGCCACGCGCCTCATGCGGTCGGCGCGGCGGGCCATATCGAGGTCTATCCGAACTCGCGCAATGTGATCCCCGGCAAGACGGTCTTTACCGTCGATTTCCGGTCGCCCGAACTGTCGGTCATCGAGGATATGGAGGCCCGTCTGCGCGAAGAGGGTCAAAAGATCGCCGACGATATGGATGTGCAGATCGAATTTGAAAAGGTCGGCGGCTTTGATCCCGTGGCCTTTGACGAGGGTTGCGTGACGGCTGTGCGCAACGCCGCCGAACGGCTGGGCTACAGCCATATGAACCTGATCTCTGGCGCGGGCCACGATGCCTGCTGGATCAACCGCGTGGCCCCCACGGCGATGGTGATGTGCCCCTGTGTTGATGGTCTAAGCCACAATGAGGCCGAAGAGATCACCAAGGATTGGGCCAAGGCGGGGGCGGATGTGCTGCTCCATGCGGTGCTGGAGACGGCAGAAATAGAGGGCTGAACACGCGGGCGGAGGTCGGGGGTGCTGCCCCGGCCCCCCGATGTGAACAGCCAGAAAGATGGGGAGAGAAAGATGAGCAAGGTAATCAAGGGTGGCATGGTCTGCACGGCGGACCGGACGTGGAAAGCCGACGTGCTGATCGAGGGAGAGAAGATCAAGCGCATCGGCGAGGACCTTACGGGTGACGAATACATCGACGCGGAAGGCGCCTATGTGATCCCCGGCGGGATCGATCCGCATACGCATCTGGAGATGCCCTTCATGGGCACCACGGCGGCTGAGACCTTTGAGTCCGGCACATGGGCGGCGGCGGTGGGCGGCACCACGATGGTGGTCGACTTCTGCCTGCCGGGCGCCGATGGCAGCATCAAGAACGCGATCAACGAATGGCACCGCAAGTCGGCGCCGCAGATCTGCTCGGACATCGGCTATCACATGGCCGTCACCGGCTGGGACGAGACCGTCTTTAACGAGATGAAAGACGCGGTCGACATGGGGGTGAACAGCTTCAAACATTTCATGGCCTACAAGGGGGCTCTGATGATCGAGGACGACGAGATGTTCGCCTCCTTCAAACGCTGTGCAGAACTCGGCGCGCTGCCGATGGTCCATGCCGAGAACGGCGATCTGGTGGCCGAGTTGCAGCAGAAGTATTTCGACCAAGGCATCACCGGGCCGGAGGGCCATGCCTATTCCCGCCCGCCCGAGCTTGAGGGCGAGGCTGCGAACCGCGCCATCACCATCGCCGACACGGCGGGCGTGCCGCTTTATATCGTGCATGTGTCTTGCGAGCAGACCCATGAGGCGATCCGGCGTGCGCGGCAGAAGGGGATGCGGGTTTACGGCGAGCCGCTGATCCAGTTCCTAACGCTGGACGAGTCTGAGTATTTCAACACCGATTGGGATCATGCCGCGCGCCGCGTCATGTCGCCGCCCTTCCGCTCGAAGGATCATCAGGACAGTCTTTGGGCCGGGTTGCAATCGGGCAGCCTACAGGTGGTGGCGACCGACCATGCCGCCTTCAGCACTGAGCAGAAACGTGCGGGCCGCGATGATTTCCGCATCATTCCCAACGGCTCGAACGGGCTGGAAGAACGTCTGGCCGTGCTCTGGACCGAAGGGGTGGAGACGGGGCGGCTCACGCCCAATGAATTCGTCGCCGCCACATCGACCAATATCGCCAAGATCCTCAATATCTACCCGCAGAAGGGCGCGATCGTTGAAGGGGCGGATGCCGATATCGTGGTTTGGGATCCGAAGATCACCAAGACGATCAGCCCCGCGAACCATCATTCGGTGCTGGATTACAACGTCTTTGAGGGCTTCGAAGTCAAGGCGCAGAGCCGCTATACCCTAAGCCGTGGCGAGGTGATCTGGGCTTGGGGTCAGAACAGCCAGCCGCAGCCCGGTCGTGGCCGCTTCGTGCCGCGCCCGGCCTTCCCGAGCGCCAACGTCGCCCTCAGCAAATGGAAGGAACTCAACAGCCCCAAGATGATCAAGCGCGATCCGCTGAACATCCCGGCGGGGATCTGAGCGATGTAGAACCGCCACGACAACCGGGTAAAGTGCCGCGCTAAAAGCGGCCGACCAACAGGGAAGTAAAATACGTGAATGACAGCCAGAGCGTGATCAGCGCCAGCAATCTTGACCTGACCTTTCAAACCAATGACGGGCCGGTCCACGCGTTGAAAGACGTGAACCTCGAGATCCATAAAGGGGATTTCGTCAGCTTCATCGGCCCCTCGGGCTGCGGCAAGACGACCTTTCTGAGGGTCATGGCCGACCTCGAGCAGCCCACGGGCGGCAGCGTGACCATCAACGGTGTCTCGCCCGAGGAAGCGCGTAAATCGCGGGCCTATGGCTACGTCTTTCAGGCGGCGGGGCTCTACCCATGGCGCACCATCGGCGGCAACATCCGTCTGCCGCTTGAGATCATGGGCGTGCCCCGGGCTGAGCAAAACCAGCGGGTGCAACGGGTGCTCGACCTCGTGGAGCTTTCGGGGTTCGAGAAGAAGTTTCCCTGGCAATTGTCGGGCGGGATGCAGCAGCGTGCCTCCATCGCGCGGGCGCTGTCCTTCGATGCCGACATCCTGCTGATGGACGAACCCTTCGGCGCGCTGGACGAGATCGTGCGCGACCACCTCAACGAGCAGCTCTTGAAGCTTTGGGCGCGCACCGAAAAGACCATTGCCTTCGTCACCCATTCGATCCCCGAGGCGGTGTATCTGTCGACCAAGATCGTGGTGATGAGCCCGCGTCCCGGACGGATCGCCGACGTGATCGAAAGTCCGCTGCCGCGCGAACGGCCTTTGGAGATTCGCGAGACGCCGGAATTCCTCGAGATCGCGCACCGCGTGCGCGAGGGGCTGCGCGCCGGGCATGGGGACGATTGATGCGTAACATTATCCCCGTTCTCACGGTCGTGGGTCTGTTGATCGTCGTCTGGTATGGCGCGGCCGTAGCACTCAACGCGCAATGGGCGCGGGATGTGGCGGCACGGGCCGACAAAACGCTGACATTCTCGGAATTGGTGGCCGACACCTGGTCGCAGGAGAAACCGAAACTGCCGGCGCCGCATCAGGTTGGCGCGGAACTGTGGAAGACCACGGTGGAGAAGAAGGTCACCTCGAAACGCTCGCTGATCTATCACACATGGGTCACCTTCAGCGCGACCTTTCTGGGCTTCGTCATGGGCACCGCGCTTGGCACGTTTCTCGCCGTGGGCATCGTCTTCAACCGCACGATGGACATGAGCGTGATGCCTTGGGTGATCGCGAGCCAGACGATTCCGATCCTCGCCATCGCACCGATGATCATCGTGGTCTTGAATGCCGTGGGGCTTTCGGGCCTGCTGCCCAAGGCGATCATCAGCATGTATCTGTCGTTCTTCCCCGTCGTCGTGGGCATGGTGAAGGGGCTGCGCAGCCCCGACCAGATGCAGCTTGACCAGATGCGGACATGGAACGCGAGCGGCTGGCAGACCTTCTGGAAACTGCGGCTGCCGTCCTCAATGCCCTATTTCTTTACCTCGCTGAAGGTCGGCGTCGCGGCCTCGCTGGTCGGGGCCATCGTGGGCGAGATGCCGACGGGGGCTGTCGCGGGCCTTGGCGCGCGCTTGCTGGCGGGCAGCTACTACGGCCAGACCGTGCAGATCTGGAGCGCGCTTCTCATGGCCGCAGCCCTTGCGGCGGCCATGGTGGGGCTTATCGGACTGGTGCAGCGGCTGACCTTGAAACGGATGGGGATGGCATGATGGGCTGGATTGTTTTTGCCATCGTCGCATGGGTCGCGGGCCTGTCGCTCAACGTCTGGCTGGCGCGGCAGCGGCCTTCGCGCGGCGCGTCGCTGGCGGCACCGCTGGTCTTTGGCATCACGCTGATCGCCGTTTGGGAGGGCGTGGTGCGCGGGTTCGAGATCAACCAAGTGCTTCTGCCCGCGCCTTCGGTGATCGCGGCGCGCATGGCCACGTCGCTCGATATCCTGTGGATCGACTTCGTGCAGACCGTCATCAAGGGGGCGCTGAGCGGCTATATCATCGGCTGCGGCGCGGCCTTCCTGACGGCGCTGGCGATTGACCGCTTTCCGTTCTTGCAACGCGGCCTTCTGCCGGTGGGCAACTTCGTGGCTGCGCTGCCGATCATCGGCATGGCGCCGATCATGGTGATGTGGTTCGGCTTCGGCTGGCAGTCCAAGGCGGCGATTGTCGTGGTCATGGTGTTCTTCCCAATGCTGGTGAACACGGTGCAGGGGCTGCAGGCCAGCGACGCCATGCAGCGCGACCTGATGCGCACCTATGCGGCGGGCTATTGGCGGACGCTTCTTAAGCTGCGGCTGCCCGCGGCGATGCCCTTTGTCTTCAACGGGTTGAAGATCGGCACCACCCTTGCCCTCATTGGCGCCATCGTTGCTGAATTCTTCGGCTCTCCGGTGCTGGGGATGGGCTTTCGCATCTCCACCTCGGTGGGTCAGCTTGCGCTTGATCTGGTCTGGGCCGAGATTGTTGTCGCGGCAATAGCCGGATCGGCGTTCTATGGTATCATGGCCCTTATCGAAGGACGGGTGACCTTCTGGCACCCCAGCCAAAGGAACTAGAGACGACCAACCAACAGGGAGATAAAAATGAAAACCATCACGAAGATCGCCGCGGGGGCCGCCTTGGGCCTCTGGGGGGGCGTGGCGCAGGCCGCCGACGACCTGACGCTACAGCTCAAATGGGTCACGCAGGCCCAGTTCGCGGGCTACTATGTGGCCAAGGACAAGGGGTTCTACGAAGAAGAGGGGCTGGACGTGACGATCAAGCCCGGCGGCCCGGACATCGCGCCGGTGCAGGTGCTTTTGGGCGGTGGGGCCGACGTGATGGTGGATTGGTTGCCTTCGGCGCTGGCCGCGCGGGAAAAGGGCGCGCCGATTGTGAACATCGCACAACCTTTCGCGAAATCCGGCCTGATGCTGACCTGTCTGAAAGAGCATGGCATCGAAAGCCCCGAGGATTTCCCCGGCCACACGCTGGGCACATGGTTCTTCGGCAATGAAATTCCGCTGATGAGCTGGATGGGCAAGCTGGGCTATCCCACCGATGGCTCCGACGGTGGGGTGACGATCCAGAAGATCAACTTCAACGTCGACCCCCTGCTGCAAAAGCAGGTCGAATGCGCCACCACCATGACCTACAATGAATATTGGCAGGTGATCGACGCAGGTCTGACACCCGAGGATTTGGTGGTCTTCAAATATGAGGAAGAGGGCATCTCCACGCTGGAGGACGGTCTTTATACCACCGAGGAGAACCTCGAAGACCCCGAGATGGTCGACAAACTGGCGCGTTTCGTCCGGGCCTCTATGAAAGGCTGGAAATACGCCGAGGAGAATGTCGAGGAAGCCGCCGAGATCGTGCTGGAAAATGACCAGACCGGCGCCCAGACCGAGAAGCACCAGACCCGCATGATGGGCGAGATCGCCAAGCTGACCGAGGGCAGCGATGGACGGCTGGACGAGGCGGCCTTCGACCGCAGTGCGGTGATCACCATGGAAGGTGGCATGATCACCAAGGCGCCAGAGGGCGCTTGGACCCATGATGTGACGGATAAGGCGCTTCAGTAAGCTTTGGCGTCTATGATGAGGGGAGGGGCCGGCGCTGCGCTGGCCCTTTTTCTTGGTGGGAAGGGCCAGCGCCTGCACGCGGGTCGGCGATCCGACGGAGCCTCGTGCCGCTTTATGGCTCAGCCGTGATGCGCCTTCGCAAGGTCGCACCCAGCCTCACCAAATCGCCTACCCGTCCGGGCGGGCAGGCGATGGCCCGGCGCCTGCGGCTTGATTCCGGGCCGGGTGTTGTCGAAAGGGGCCTTAGAGCACCGTGACCTTCGTCCCAATCGGCACCCGCTGGTACAGGTCGATCACATGCTCGTTCAGCATCCGGATACAGCCGTTCGACACGGATCGCCCGATGGAGTTCGGCTGCGTGGTGCCGTGAATGCGGAAATAGGTGTCCCGCCCGTTCTGGAACAGATAGAGCGCCCGCGCGCCCAAGGGGTTGCCGGGGCCGCCGGGCTGGGCGTCGGTGTTGCCGATGAAACGTTTGTAGGCCTGTGGGTCGCGTTCGATCATCTCATTGGTTGGCCGCCATGTTGGCCATTCCTTTTTCACGTCGATGGTCGCGGTGCCGGTGAACTCCAGCCCCGCTTTGCCGACGCCCACGCCATAGCGCATCGCTTGGCCCGGCGACGTCACGAAATAGAGGTAATGGCTGCGCGGCAGGATCAGCAATTGGCCGGGCGCATATTGTGCCTTGACCGGGACCATCTGCGGGGCGGGGTCATAGGCGGCGGTGCGGGCCTGCGCCATCAGGGGAAGGGCGGCTGCGGCCACGGTGCTGGTCAAAAAGGTACGGCGGCGCATGGCAGGCTCCATCAAATAATGCGTTTCGCCCGCATTTTGCCATGGAAGGCCATTTTAGCAAGGCTGGACATAAAAAAACCGACCTGCCGGTGTCAGCAGGTCGGTTCGAATTCTTGCATCAGGGCCGAAGCCCCCGGGCCTTAGGCCAGCGCGAGGTTGGTCGCGGATTCACGGCCGTCACGGCCAGCTTCGATGTCGAAGGTCACTTTCTGGTTGTCGGCCAGGCCGGTCAGGCCAGCGCGCTCAACAGCGGAAATGTGCACGAAAACGTCTTTGCTGCCGCCGTCGGGTGCGATGAAGCCGAAGCCTTTAGTTGTGTTGAACCATTTTACGGTGCCAGTGGCCATATCCGTAGTCTCCATATTGATGCCATCCGCGTTGGTGCGATGGCCCGGCGTGGTTGGTCTGGATCGATAGACTGAGCGCCGTATGAGGGAGACAGTGGGTCGAAAAAGATAACGTCTGCACCGTCTATATTGCACTCGGGGGGGATTCGTTCAAGGGGCATCGCATTTTGGCGGGTTTCGGCGGGTTCAGCAGCGCGAATTTCGGCAAATTCCCGCCACGAAGTTTCGTGATCCCCATATTTTACGGGAAACGCGCCAAATCTCACCGTCCCGAGTTTGCCGCAAACCGGTCTCATTACTGCCCGGCGCAGGTGGTTTTTTGCCAGAAAGCCCCAAGTGCGCCTGCCAGCGCCCCCCATGTGGAGTAACGAGACATGATGCGTATCCTTGCCGTAGACGATGACCCGGTCATCCTTGATCTGCTCACAGGTTGCCTGACCGAGAATGACAATTACGAGCTGACCTGCTGCGAAAGCTCGGAAGAAGCGCTGGAGATCATGCAGGAGTCGAACCGGCCCTTCGATTCCTTCCTGCTTGATATCATGATGCCGGGCATCAACGGGATTAGCCTGTGTGAGATGATCCGCGATGTGCCCTTTTACCGCGCCGTGCCGATCATCATGATCACCGCCAGCAAAGAGCCTGCGATGATGCAGCGGGCCTTTGACGCGGGTGCCACGGATTTCCTTTGCAAACCGTTGGATGGTGTCGAACTCAGCGCGCGTATCAATGCCGCCAGCATGCTCAACGCGTCTCTGCTGCGCGAGCGCGAGGCGCAGCATACGCTGGTCGAGTTGACGCAGATGATGCAGATCCGCTTTGACGAGGATTTCGACCTCGATGTGTCGGCCTGTAGCAACGTCTCCGCGCTTGAGAATTACCTGCTGCGCCTGCCGAGCGGCTGTTTCTCGATGAGCCTGTTTTCGATCTCGGTCGAGGGGGCGCGCGGCATCTATCGCGCGGTCAAGGCGCCGGCCTTCCGCCGCCAGATGGAGCAGGTGGCCCGCGCTTCGGTACATTCGCTGGAGGGCATGCGGTTTCATCTGGCCTATGCGGGCAGCGGGCGTTTCATCGGCGTGGTGATGAGCCGCGCGCGGTTGAACACGGCCTCTATGGCCGAGCGGATGCGCGAGCATCTGGAGAAGAACTGGGACGGCAAGGGCATGAATGGCGGGCTTGCCCCGTCCTTGCAGGTGCATTCGGTGACCGAGCAGCGCCTCTGGTCGGGTCTGTCGGCCAGCAATAAGCTGCGCGAATATCTGCAAAGCTGGGATCCGCTCCATGGTCTGGCGCGGCATGATGAGGATAACCTCTTTGCCCAGCTGGAGACGGCGATCGACGACGAACGCTGAGGGCAGGAGCCTTTGAAGGGATAGACCCGTCCGCATTGCGGGCGGGTTTTTGCGTTGGAGATAAGCGGTAAGGGCATCGCCCTCCCTGGGGGGGCGATCCGCTACCGCGCTGTTTGGCGGGCCGCTGCAAGATGTGTAGGTCTGGCAAGCTGTTGCAGCATTGCAAAATCGCCCTCCGTGGGGAGGGATCGCGATGCCCGGTGTGCCACCGGGCGGGGCTGTTGCGGCGTTGCGCAAAAGAAAAAGGGCGCCGGAAATCCGACGCCCTTTAGATCGCTCATTCGCAGTGCTTACCGCGCGAACTTCTTGTGCTTCAGGCGCTTCGGCTCCAGCGCATCGGCACCCAGACGGCGCTTCTTGTCTTCTTCGTAGTCCTCGAAGTTGCCCTCGAACCATTCCACATGCGCCTCGCCCTCGAAGGCCAGAATATGCGTACAAATCCGGTCGAGGAAGAAACGGTCGTGCGAGATGACCACGGCGCAGCCGGCGAAATCCACCAGCGCATCTTCGAGCGCGCGGAGGGTTTCGACGTCCAGATCGTTGGTCGGTTCATCGAGCAGCAGCACGTTGCCGCCCTCTTTCAGCAGCCGCGCCATGTGCACGCGGTTGCGCTCACCGCCCGACAGGAGGCCCACTTTTTTCTGCTGGTCGCCGCCCTTGAAGTTGAAGGACGAGCAATAGGCGCGGGAGTTCACCTCGGCGTCGCCGAGCTTGATCAGTTCCGCCCCGCCCGAGATCGCCTGCCAGACGGTGTCCTCGGGGTTCAGGTCGTCGCGGCTCTGGTCGACGTAGGACAGCTCAACCGTGTCGCCGTATTCGATGCTGCCCTCGTCGGGTTTCTCATGCCCGGTCAGCATTTTGAAGAGCGTTGATTTACCCGCGCCGTTGGGGCCGATCACACCCACGATGCCACCCGGCGGCAGCGAGAAGTCGAGCCCGTCGATCAACTGCTTGTCGCCCATGTGCTTCTTCAGGCCCTCGACCTCGATCACCTTGTTGCCGAGGCGCGGACCGTTGGGGATGACGATCTGGGCGCGGGAAAGCTTTTCGCGCTCAGATTGTTCTGCCATCTCGTTATAGGCCGCGATACGGGCCTTGGATTTCGCCTGACGGGCCTTGGCGCCTTGGCGCATCCATTCGAGTTCGCGCTCCAGCGTCTTTTGCTTGGATTTGTCCTCGCGGGCTTCCTGCGCCAGCCGCTTGGCCTTTTGCTCCAGCCAGTCTGAGTAGTTGCCCTCGTAAGGAATGCCGCGGCCGCGGTCGAGTTCGAGGATCCAGCCGGTGATGTCGTCGAGGAAGTAACGGTCGTGGGTGACGCAGAGGATGGTGCCCTTGTAGTCGATCAGGTGCTGCTGCAGCCAGGCGATGGTTTCGGCGTCGAGGTGGTTGGTCGGTTCATCGAGCAGCAGCATGTCGGGCGCTTCTAGCAGCAGCTTGCAAAGCGCCACGCGGCGCGCCTCACCGCCCGAGAGGTTTTCCGGCATCGCGTCGTCTGGCGGGCAGCGCAGCGCTTCCATGCTGACATCGATCTGGCTGTCGAGGTCCCAGAGGTTCTGCGCGTCGATGTCGTCTTGCAGCTTGGCCATCTCCTCGGCGGTCTCATCCGAGTAGTTCATCGCCAGTTCGTTGTAACGGTCGAGGATGGCCTTCTTCTCGGCCACGCCCTCCATCACGTTTTCGCGGACGGTTTTTTCGGGGTCGAGTTTCGGCTCCTGCGGCAGGTAGCCCACCTTGGCGCCCTCGGCGGCCCATGCCTCGCCCGAGAAATCCTTGTCTAGCCCGGCCATGATCTTGAGCAGGGTGGATTTACCCGCGCCGTTGACGCCGACGACACCGATCTTCACGCCGGGGAGGAAGTTCAGGTGGATGTTTTCGAATGTCTTCTTGCCCCCGGGATAGGTCTTGGAGACGCCGGACATGTGATAGACGTATTGATAGGCGGCCATTGGAGAATCCTTGCAACGCGTTTTGGGGTTTGCAGTGCAATATCGCCCGGGCGGGGCAATATCAAACACTCTGTACCGCGCAGGCACCTTGCCCGGCGGCGCTTTGCGTGGCGCGCCCGTGGCGCGCGCAGGCGGCATGGCTGGGCAGGCTATTGGATGGTTTTGCAAGGGTTTGGCAGGCGATCCGCGCAGTCGATCAGTGAAATTCGGTCGACTTTTCTGCCGTTTTCGCGCTAGAATTTATTCAATCTCCGGTTGGACGGTAAAAAACGCCTACCGCAGAGTAGGGAGGTTGAAGGCGGTTCTCACCGTTCGCGGTGCGCCGGTTTCAGCGCAACAACAGGGAAATACTCATGACAAAATCCACCATCGTTGTGGGTCTGGACGGGTCGGAGGCAGGCGCGCGAGCCTTGGCGTTTGCCCAGTCACAGGCCAAACAGATCGGGGATTGTTCGATCACCGTTTGCTTTGTGATCGAATGGTCGCCTTTCACCTTTCAGACCAAGGAAGAGAACGAGCAGCGTCACAAGCGGCGCGAGCAGGAGTTGCAGCGCGCCCATGACGTGGTGCTCGACCCTGCCGTGGCCGAGGCCAAGGCCGCCGGTGTCGAGGTCGAGGGACTCGTGCGGCATGGCGACGTGGCCGATATCCTCGAAGCGGTGGCCAAGAAGCGCGGCGCGGTTCAGATCGTCGTCGGGCGGGTTGGTGAGCGGGGCCTCAAGCGGCTCTTTGGTGGGGTGACGGGCCGTTTGGTCGCAGGCTCCAGCGTGCCGGTCACGATCATTCCCTGAAAGGAAACGCCATGAACAAGTTACTGACCTTTGCGATGGCGGCCTTTGCGTCATTGCTGCCGGGCCTTGCCGCCGCGCAAGAGGCTGCGGGCATCGACCAACGTATCAACCAGATCTTTGCCGATTACACCGGTTGGTATGTGTCCTTCATCTTTGCCCCGCTGCCGGGGACGAATTTCTCTTGGATCGCGCTTTGGCTGGTCGTGGGGGCGGTGGTCTTCACCGTCTATTTCGGGGCCATCCAGCTCAAAGGGTTCTGGCATTCGATCCAGCTTGTGAAGGGGGATTACTCCGATCCCGACGACGCGGGCGAGGTGAGCCACTTTCAGGCGCTGGCGACGGCGCTGTCGGGCACCGTGGGTCTGGGCAACATCGCGGGCGTCGCGGTGGCGGTCAGCATCGGCGGGCCGGGGGCGACCTTTTGGATGGTGATCGCGGGCCTGTTCGGCATGGCGACCAAGTTCACCGAATGTACGCTTGGTGTGAAATACCGCAATGAATTCCCCGACGGCCATGTCTCGGGCGGGCCGATGTATTACATCGTCAAAGGCTTCTCCGAGCGGGGCCTGCCGCTGGGGGGCTTCATGGCGGTGCTTTTTTCGATCTTCACCATCCTCGGCGCGCTTGGCGGCGGCAATATGTTCCAAGCCAACCAAGCCCATGCCCAGCTTGCAGGTGTCTTGGGTGACTATCCGGGCTGGATCACCGGGGTTGTTCTTGCGGGCGTGACCTTCGCGGTGATCGCGGGCGGTTTGAAATCCATCGCGCGGGTGACTGAAAAGATCGTGCCTTTCATGGGCATCTTCTATGTGCTGGTCTCGATCCTGATCCTGATCATCAACTGGGATATGATCGGCTGGGCCTTTGGCCAGATCTTCATGGGCGCCTTCACCGGCCTTGGCGTGGTCGGCGGCTTTACCGGCGCGCTGATCCAAGGCTTCCGCCGCGCGGCCTTCTCCAACGAGGCGGGCATCGGTTCGGCCGCCATCGCCCACTCTGCGGTGCGCACCAAGGAGCCGGTGACCGAAGGCTATGTCGCGCTTTTGGAGCCCTTCATCGACACGGTGGTGATCTGCACCATGACCGCGCTGGTCATCGTGATCAGCGGCGTGCTCAACCAAGACCCGGAAACCGGTCTCTACATCTGGAACGCCGAGGCGGGCCGGATCGCGACAGAAGGCGACGTGAGTGGCGTGGCCCTGACCTCGGCGGCCTATGCGCGGGCCTTCTCGTGGTTCCCGATCCTGCTGATGGTGGCGGTTGTGCTCTTTGCCTTCTCGACCATGATTAGCTGGTCCTACTACGGGCTCAAGGCATGGACCTATCTCTTTGGCGAGGGGGCGGCGAAGGAGTTGACCTTTAAGGTGATCTTCTGCCTCTTCATCGTGATCGGCGCGGCGGCGAGCCTTGGGCCGGTGATCGACTTCAGTGATGCGATGCTCTTCTCCATGGCGATCGTGAACATCATCGCCCTCTACTTCCTGATGCCGATCGTGAAGCGTGAGTTGAACAGCTATGTCGCGCGGCTGCGTTCGGGCGAGATCGTGAAGCACAAGTAAGGGCTTCGCATTGACAAAGGGCTGCAATGCCCCTCCTTTGGCCCCTGATTTCGGATCGGGGGCTATTTTCTTGCGCAATACCATGCCATTCGCCACCAAAGGGCAGGTCGTGGGCCTGTTGGGCGGGTCCTTTGACCCGGCGCATGAGGGCCATGCGCATATCACGCGCGAGGCGTTGAAACGGTTCGGGCTGGATCGGGTCTGGTGGCTGCTGAGCCCCGGCAACCCGTTGAAAGAGCATGGCCCGGCGCCCATGGCGCAACGCATGGCGCGGGCGCGGACGGTAATGGATCACCCCAGGGTCGAGATCACGGGGATCGAGGCGCAGCTTGGCACGCGCTACACCGCTCAGACGCTGGCGGCGCTGCGGCGGCACTATCCCGGCGTGCGGTTCGTCTGGCTGATGGGGGCCGACAACCTTGCGCAGTTCCACCTCTGGCAAGACTGGCGGCAGATCATGGAGACGGTGCCGGTGGGCGTGCTGGCGCGGCCCGGGCAGCGTATCTCGGCCCGGATGAGCCGGGCGGCGGCGCTTTATGCGCCCTACCGGATCGCAGGGCGGAACAGCCAGTTGCTGGGCCGGGCCACGGCGCCGGCGTGGTGTTTCGTGAATGTGCCGATGGTCGATGTCTCTTCCACCGCATTGCGCGCGGCGGGGGGCTGGCGTTCAGCGTAGCCGGGCCGAGGTGATGCCCGCGGTGATGATCACCGCAAGCCCCGCCCAAGTCAGCGCATCGGGCAGGGTGCTGAACAGGAACAACCCCAGCAGCACCGCCGCGATCAGTTGGAAATAGACCAGCGGCGCCAGCCGCGTGGCAGGCTCCCGGCGGTAGGCATAGAGCAGCAGCAGATTGCCCAGCATCGAAAACAGCGCGCTCGCGGTGGCCAGCCCCGCGACGGGCAGGGTTGCTGCGGGTAGGTTCATCAGACCCAGAGGCAGCAGCATCACCGCGCTCATCGCCAGTTGGGTAAAGGTCAGCGCAAGGGGCGGGGCGAGGTCAGACAGCCAGCGCGACATCGTGAGAAAGACGCCGTAGAACAGCCCCGCCGCCACGGCAAAGAGCAGCCCCGGCCCGCCCGTGCCACCGCCCAGCCCCGGGCGCACCACCAGCAGCACGCCGCAAAAACCCAGCAGGATCAACGCGCTGCGCAGCAGGCTGATGCGCTCGCGCAGAAAGATCGCGGCCAGCAGGTAGCTGATCATCGGCCCGATAAAGAAGGCGGCAAAGACATTGGCAATCGCCTCGGTCCTGAGCGCGGTTTGAATGCAGGTGATCCCCAAGGCCAAGGTACCCGCCCGCAGCCAGAGCCGCCAATCGCGCATCAGCCCCCATGTGCCACGGGGCAGGAACGGCAGCACCATCAGCGCCCCGATGGCAAAGCGCGACCATGCCACGAAGACCGGCGCGACCCCCATGCCAGAGGTCAGGATTTTACCCGCGCTGTCCCCTGCGGGGATCAGTGACATGGCGATGAACATGATCGGAATAGCGCGTTGCATGACGTTGGGTTAGCAGGTCGGCGGTTTTGTGCAACCGCGAAAGCTCCACCCTCGTCAGACCGGTTGTGGCCGAACGCCGCTTGGGGTTTATATCAAGCCCATGAGCCAGAGTTTTTCACGACGTTTCACGCGCCGCATTTTCCTTGGGACGGCTGCCGCTGCACTAACGGCGGCCTCTGCTTGGGCCGAGCCGCCGACCACTTCGTTGCGCCCCGTGGGGCGCGATGCCGACCTGTATAAACAGGCCATTCCCAATGTGTCCGAGATTATCGCCGAAAGCGGGATCACCGGCACGGTGGCCTTTGCCGTGGTCGATGTCGACACCGGCATCTGGCTGGAGGCGTCCAACGCCACCGATGGCATCCCGCCCGCTAGCAGCATCAAGGCGATCACCGCGCTCTATGCGCTGGATCAACTGGGGCCGGACCATGTGTTCGAGACGCGCCTTTTGGCGACCGGCGGTGTCGTCGATGGTGAGGTGCAGGGCGATCTGATCCTCGTGGGCGGAGGGGATCCGACCCTCGACAGTGACAATCTGGGGCAGATGGCCGAAGACCTGAAAGAGGCGGGCATCATCGGCGTGAAGGGCGGTTTCAAGGTCTATGAGGGCGCGCTGCCCGCGACCTTTGCGATTGACCCCGAACAGCCCGACCATGTCGGCTACAACCCCGGCGTCTCTGGCATCGCGCTGAACTACAACCGCGTGCATTTCGAGTGGAAGCGCAGCGGCGACGGCTATGACGTGACGATGGAGGGCCGCGCGGCGCGCTATGCCCCCGCCGTGCGGGTAGCCACGATGGAAGTCGTGGATCGCAGTGGGCCGGTTTATACCTACGAGAACCGGCCTGAGCGCGATGTTTGGACGGTCGCGGAGGGGGCCTTGGGCTCGGGCGGGGCGCGTTGGCTGCCGATCCGGCGGCCCGGTGTCTATGCGGGCGACATCTTTGCCACCATCGCCCGGAGCCATGGCATCAAACTGGGCGATGCGGATCTGATCGACACGCTGCCAGAGGGCGAGACCCTCGTCACCCACCGCAGCACCAAGCTACGGCCCATCCTCAAGGACATGCTGAAATACTCCACCAACCTCACCGCCGAGATGGTCGGCATGGCTGCCAGCGCCAAACGGTTGGGTGCGGTGCCGAGCCTGCGGGCCTCTGCCGCCGAGATGAACAAATGGGCGATTGAGGAACTGGGCATGGAAAACCCGGCGATGATTGACCATTCGGGGCTTGGCGATGACAGCAAGATGACCGTGCATGACATGGCCGGGGGGCTGGCGCGCATTCATGGCACGGGGCTGCGGCCAATCCTGAAACCGGTCTATCTGCGCGATGATCGGGGCCGCCCCGAGCGCGACAATCCGATTGAGATCGATGCGAAGACCGGCACGCTGAACTTCGTCTCGGCGCTGGCCGGGTTCTTGACCACGCCCGAGGACCGGGTGCTGGCCTTTACGATCCTGACCGCGAATATCGAGGAACGGGCCAAGATCAGCCGGGCCGAGCGAGAGCGTCCTCCGGGGGCGCGGGCTTGGAACGCGCGGGCCAAACGTGTGCAACGCGGGCTGTTGGAGCGGTGGGGCCTGTTGTATAACGTCGCCGTGAAGCCCGAGCCGGAGGGCGAAGCCGCGCCCGACACGCCAGCGGCGCCCGACCCTGATGCCGAAACCGAGGTCGGGGCCGAGCCGGAAGTCGCGCTGGAAGAGTCCTAACCCGCGCTCAGGTCAGGTGCCGCGCCCGCGCGCCGCGTTCGATCGCGGCGGCGTGGAGCCGGTCGATGTTAAGCTCATAACGGATTTCTTCGAGCAGCCGCAGCTCGGCCTCGTCCAGCGTGCCATCCGCGGCGGCCACGTCGCAGGCCAGCGCATAGGCCGTTTCATGCAAACGCTCCGGCAGGGCCTCGCGGATCAGGCCAAAGAGGGCATCCAACCCGTCCTCCTGTTCGAACAGGTCAAAGACCGTTTTGCCAATCGTCGAGACGCGATCATTGTCATAGCCCGAGAAGACCGGCAGCAGGTTCAGCGCGGATTCGATTTTGACCAGTTCGGCGGTGCGGATGTCCTCATCCGAGGCCGAGACCGCGATCATCAGCGCGACAAGGCTGTCTTGGGCGCTGAGCGAGAGGGAAGATGTGTCGGGCATCGCGGTATCCTTTGCACAGGTATGTTGCGGTGCAGAATATTGACCCTCAAGGAGTGAAGCAATAGGAACGGGCGACCCCGTGCGCATTGGGCGCAGGGACGCCAAAAGATGGATGATCTGACATGTCCGAGACCCGAGACGCGGCACTTAGCAGCAAAGCATGGCCCTTTGAAGAAGCGCGCCGGGTGCTCAAACGTTATGCCAAGAAGCCGCCCGAGAAGGGCTATGTGCTGTTCGAGACGGGCTATGGCCCCTCGGGCCTGCCGCATATTGGCACCTTCGGCGAAGTGCTGCGCACCACGATGATCAAGCGCGCCTTTGAAGAGATCAGCGACATCCCGACCAAGCTGGTGTGTTTTTCGGACGACCTCGACGGCATGCGCAAGGTGCCGGGCAACGTGCCGCAGCGGGAGATGCTGGAAGAGCATATGCACAAGCCGCTGACCTCCGTGCCAGACCCTTTCGGCACGCATGAGAGTTTTGGTCATCACAACAACGCCATGCTGCGCCGGTTCCTCGACACCTTCGGCTTCGAGTACGAATTCTATTCCGCGCGCGAATTCTACCGCTCGGGCCAGTTCGACGAAGTGCTGCTGCGCGCTTGCGAGAAGTATGACGAGATCATGGCGGTGATGCTGAAATCGCTACGTGAAGAGCGCGCGCAGACCTATTCAATCTTCCTGCCGATCCACCCCGAAACGGGCCGTGTGATGTATGTGCCGATGAAGGAGGTCAACGCCAAGGACGGCACGATCACCTTCGACGACGAGGACGGAAACGAGATGACCCTGCCGGTCACCGGTGGCAATGTGAAACTGCAGTGGAAGCCGGACTTCGGCGCCCGCTGGGCCGCGCTCGACGTTGACTTCGAGATGTACGGCAAGGAACACGCCACCAACACGGCGATCTACGACCGCATCTGCGAGATCCTCGGCGGCAAGAAGCCCGAGCATTTCAGCTATGAGCTGTTCCTCGACGAGAACGGGCAGAAGATTTCCAAGTCCTCGGGCAACGGCATTTCGATCGACCAGTGGTTGACCTATGCCAGCACCGAAAGCCTGTCGTATTTCATGTTCCTCAAGCCCAAGACGGCCAAGCGCATGTATTTCGACGTGATCCCCAAGGCGGTCGATGAATACCACCAGCAGCTGCGCGCCTATGAGACGCAGGACGTGAAAGCGCAGCTTAACAATCCCGTCTGGCACATCCACGGCGGCGACGTGCCGAAGTCGGACATGGTGGTGCCTTTCTCGATGCTCTTGAACCTCGCCTCCGTGTCGAGCGCCGAGGACAAGTCGCAGCTTTGGGGCTTCATCCAGCGCTACGCGCCCGAGGCCACGCCCGAGACCAACCCCGGCATGGATGCGGCGGCGGGCCACGCGGTGCGCTATTTCAATGACTTCGTGAAACCCACGAAGGTGTTCCGCGCGCCCACCGATCTGGAGCGCGAGGCGTTGGAAGACCTGCGCGACCGGCTCAAGGTCTGGGACGGCGGGCTGGATGCCGAGGCGCTGCAAAGCATGGTCTTTGCCGTCGGCAAGGAGCGTTTCGACCCGCTGCGCGACTGGTTCAAGGCGCTGTACCAAGTGCTGCTGGGCGCCGATCAGGGGCCGCGGTTTGGCGGCTTCATCGCGCTTTATGGCGTGGTAGAGACCGTCGCGCTGATCGACGACGCGCTTGCGGGCAAGCTGACCGGCGCGTGAAACTTTTGCCTCTGCCCTTGCGTGACTTAGATCATTCAGCAAGGGCAAGGGGGAAAGGCAATGCGCAAAGGGATGTTCACGTTTTTCGGAGGGCTGGTGCTATCGGCCCTCCTGAGCTTTGGCGCGATGGCGCAGCAGGCCGAGATCGAAGAGACGATCAACCGCCAGTTCGACGCTTTTCGCGCGAATGATTTCGCCGCCGCATTAGAATTCGCCACGCCGAATTTGCGGCGCTTTTTCCAAACCCCTGAGAATTTCCGCAGCATGGTGAGCAATGGCTACCCGATGGTGCAGAACCCGGCGGAGGTGCGGTTCCTCGACCGGCGCGCGGATGGGGCGCGTTTTTATCAGGTGGTGCAGGTGGTTGATCCTCAAGGGTTCACGCATCTGCTGGGCTATCTGATGGAGCGGACGGAGGCGGGCTGGCGCATCGGCGCGGTGCAAATCCTCGACGCGCCGGGGGCCAATGTCTGACCATTGTTGCGCCGCCCCCGCGCGGCGGGGCAAATGCGGGTTAATACATCGTTGATACTTCCCTGACCTCGCGGTTCGGCCCTCGCCGAGCCTGAGCAGTTGAGCGGCGCGCCCCGGTGGGAGGTGCGGACCGGGGAAAGGAAAAGCGATGAACAAGGCGATTACCGATGGCGTGGTGTTGATGCCCACCCCCTTTGCGGCGGGGCTGGATGTCTGGTCGAGCGGCGATGGCACGCCGGGGTCGTACACCTATGAGCACGCGGCCAATGCCGCCTTTGTTCCCGCGGATCAGGACTTTGGCGGGGCGTTGGAACTGCTGAAGACGCAGGCCACGCAGCGGCTGCGCTACATGGGGCAGACCCCGCTGCTGCCGGGCTGCTATCTGCGGGTCACGGCGCGGGTGAAGGCGGTGAGTGGCAACCTGCCGACGGTGCGGATCGCGGGCTATCCGGCGCAGGCTGGCGGGGGCCGGGTGAGCGGCGTGACGGAGGCCGGGCCGGCGGTCACGCTGACGGCCTATGGCGAGGTGGTCGAGGTCAGCGCGATCATCGGCAGCGGCGACCGCGGCGGGGTCGATATGGTCTGGGGCACCGGGGCCGTCTATGGGCATTTCGGGCTGGACCTGACCGGGCCGACGGGCGGCGTGGTTCGGATCGACGATATCGTGATCGAGGATGTCACCTCGGTCTTTCTGCGGGACATGTTGGCGCAGGTCGATGTGCGCGACTTTGGTGCCGTGGGCAACGGGGTGAGCGACGACACCGTCGCCTTCGAGGCGGCAAATGCCGCGGCGGCGGGGCGCACGGTGCTGGTGCCCGCGGGGAACTACCTGCTCAACGGGGATGTGACCTTTGACACGCCGGTCAAATTCGAGGGCCATGTGACCATGCCGGTGGGGGCGGTGCTGCTGCTGCGCCGCAATTTCGACCTGCCCAGCTATATCGAAGCCTTCGAGAATGAAGAGACTGCTTTTCTGAAAGCCTTTCAGGCGCTCTTGAACAACGCGGATCACGACTCGCTCGATATGGGGGGGCGCAAGGTGAATGTGACCGGGCCGCTCGACATGCAGGCGGCGGTGCCGGACAAGACCAGCTATGCCACCCGTCGGGTGATCCGCAACGGCCAGCTTGAGGCCGCGTCGAGCAGCGCTTGGGACACGGTGGTGGTGACGTCGCAGGCGCGCTACGCGGCCTCGGACGCGCGCAAGCTGACCAATGTGACCAATATCGCCAATGTGCCGGTGGGCGCGCTGGTCGAAGGGGCCGGGGTGGGGCGCGAGATCTATGTGCGGTCCAAGAATGTTGCCACGCAGGAGATCACGCTCAACGCGCCGCTTTACGATGCGGAGGGGACGCAGAATTTCACTTTCCGCAAGTTCCAATACATGGTGGATTTCAGCGGCTTCGCCTCGCTGTCGAAATTCGTGCTCGATGATATCGAGTTCCAGTGCAACAACCGCTGCAGCGCGATCAACCTCGCGCCTCGGGGCTGATCTTTCACCTGCGCGACTGTTTCGTCAGCCGCCCGAAAGACCGCGGCGTCACCTCTATCGGCGGGGGCTGTCAGGGCATGTTGATTGACCGCTGCCAGTTCCTGTCGGCGGAGGATGCGCTGACGGTGCCGAACCGGACCTCCATCGCGCTTAACACCAACGCCAACGACGTGAAGCTGCGCGACTGCCGTGCCACCAAGTTCCGTCATTTCGCGCTACTGGCGGGGGGCAACAGCATCGTGACGGGCAATCACTTTTTTCAGGGGGATGCGGTCGACAACGGTGTGCGCTCGGCGGGGCTGATCCTTGCTTCGGCCCATACCAGCGCGGTGGTGACCGGGAATTACGTCGACAATTGCTTTATCGAATGGACGAATGAGCAGGACCCGACCCCGGCCTTCACCACGGGCTATTCGTTCAGCGCGCTCAGCATCAGCGACAATATCTTTCTGTCCGGGGAGGTGGCCCCGTGGTTCAGCTATATCGTGGTAAAACCGCATGGTGCGGGGCATTTCCTGAGCGGGGTGACCATCACCGGCAACCGGTTCCGCAGTCTTAACGGCAGCATCGACCGGGCCGAGCGGGTGGATACGACCTTTGCCGATCTTAACCTGTCGCGATGCAAGAACGTGGTGATGAAGGGCAATTCCTTCCATGCGGTGACCACGCAGGTCGAGAATATGGCCGAGATCGAGTTCACCCAGTCTACCCCGTCAGAGACTTGGGTGATCGATACCGCCGGGCATTTGCCGTTCGAGGGGCAAGCGCTCAACAGCGATGCGGTGGTGGCCCATGGGGCGATCCGCAACGGCAACAACGTGGCGCAGTTCGACATGCCTTATGTGAAACACGCCGAAGGGCCGGACCGGGATCAGTTGCATGTAGTCTGGCCGACGCCGGTGAAGGGCAAGGTCTCTGTCATGGTGCGGATGGACAACCGCTGATAATGGCGCTGCGCTGAGCTATGAAGCGGCCCTGCCGGAGATCGGCGGGGCCATTTGTCTTAGAACTCCCGCCAGAGGCTGAGGGTGAGGGCCGAATTTTCCGGCGCGTCGAAGGGGATTTCGCTGCCCAATTGCAGGCGGTATTTCGTGAAGCTGGGCGACAGAACGATGGAGGGGGCGAATTTGGCATAGGTCTCACCCCCGGTGTAGGTCAGAAAGACCTGCGCCATTCCGGTGGTCACGGGGGTGAAGTCGAGGCCCACGGTGCTGTCGATCTTGATGACCTCTTGCGAAAAGCCGAACTCCCACCTTGCGGAGGCATCGACGGTCAGCCAGCCATTCCGTTCGCCTAAGGTAAAGCCGCGGCCCCAAGACAGCCCGGCCCTAAGGTGGGGGGATATGAAGTCCCCCGACCAGCTTGCCCCGGCGCCAATGTCATAGGCCCAGCGGCCCGTCTCGCTCGGCTCTCCCAAGGGGAAGCGCAGGAAGACGGTGGCATGGCCGCTTTGCAGGCCAAAACGGCTTTGTGCGGTGTTGAGGTCGAAGCCGAGGGTGAGCCGCTCGCGCAGCCCGTATTCGATATAGGTGCTTTGGGAGAGGTCGTAGAAGTAAGTCACCGAGAAGGAGCTTGAGATAAAGGTCGTGCCTTCCTCGCGCAGCCACGGCCCGGCGTGGGCGGCGGTAGGGCTCAACTGGCAGGCCAGCAGGGTAAGGCATAGGGCAGATCGCATGGCAGGCTCCTGCTGCGATCTTGGTTAATGGCGGTTAACAAATCGTTGCTAGCCGGGAAGGTGAAAACCCGGCGCCGAGGGCACCGGGTTTCGCAGTTGCAATGTCAGGGTCGCCCGACGTGGGCTCAGACGTGGGCCTTGTTGCCGCGGGGGCCTGCGATGAGCCAGACGATGAAGCCCAGCACCGGCAGGATGATGATGCCCAAGACCCAAGCGATCTTGGCCGCGCCCGAGGCGTTGGAGGTGACGACCTGATAGATGGCGTAGATGTCGGCGATGAGGATGATGAGCCCTAAAAGTCCATATTCCATTGTTTGATCCCTCTCGAATGCGTGCGTGTCTATTGAGTGATCAACTCAAGGGCGCGCGCAATTGTTCCCGGACCACGCCGCGCCGGGGCTAAGCCGATCCCCGCCAGTCTGCCCGTATTGCGGGAACCGGCGCCGCCTGCCTTGGGTTTTGTTGGTACAGCAATCATGAGAGGAACAAGCCATGACTGACACGACAGCACCCGCATCGCTGGTTTCTTCGGACAACGTGAACGGCACCGCCGTTTTCGGCGCAGATGGAACCGAAATCGGCCATATCGACCACCTGATGATCGACAAGAAATCCGGCAAGGTCGCCTATGCCGTGATGGGCTTTGGCGGCTTTCTGGGGCTCGGGGAAGAGCATTATCCGGTGCCGTGGAACGCGCTGAACTATGACCCCTCGCGCGATGGTTTCATGACCAACATCGACGAGGCAACGGTCAAAGGCGCGCCGGAACGGACCGAGCAGTGGCACAGCGACCGCGCGTGGCAAGAGCGGACGTTCGATCACTACGGCGTGCCTTATTACTGGATTTGATAGGCGCTCGGAGTGGTTAGGGGAGGCGATGACGCCTCCCTTTCGCTGCGGCGATAGTCTGCGCAGCCCATTGTTTTCGCGCAGCGGATCGGGTCTGATGAGAGTGCGGCTGGTTTGGCCGTGATTGGAAAGGAACCTCGATGCGCCGGATGATTGCCCTCGGCCTGCTGCTGACCCTTGGGGCATGCGGCGTGCCATTCGTACCCTTCATTTGATTTAGGAGAACCCTTCGATGGAAGCCTTTTTTGATACACTTGGCGCGGTGGCGCTGATCGCGCTCGTGGTGGTCGGGCTTGCCGCCGGGGCCATTGCCGGGGCCGTGGCGGGCCGGAATCGTATTCTTTACCTTGTTTTAGGGGTCGTCGGCGCCGTGGCGCTGCCCTTCATCCTTGCCGCGCTGGGCGTGACGGTGGTGGCCGCGGGGGGCTTGCTTTTGCTGCTGGTCGTCGCTGCGATCGGTGCTGCGCTGGTGTTGGCCTTGGTGGCGGCGCTGCGACGGTAGCTGCGGCGGTTTGGTGCTGGATTGTGTAAGGGCCACCCCGAGTAGGGCGGCCCTTTTTCTTTAGCGTTTACGGCGTTTTACATTGCCGCCGCGCATTCCGCCGCGGCCAGATGTGCTGCGGCCCGAGGCTTGTTGCGCGGCATCGACGGCGCGGTCGACCGCCTGTTGACGCGCCATCGGATCATCGGCGACGGCAAGGTCCACGGCCTCCAGCCGTTTGACCTCGTCACGCAGGCGTGCGGCCTCTTCGAACTCTAGGTTCTCGGCTGCCTTGCGCATATCGGCGCGCAGCCCGTCGAGCACGGCTTGCAGGTTGCCGCCCGCCATCGGCTTGTCGACCTTGGCGGTGACGCGGTTCATGTCCACGTCGCCCTTGTAGAGCCCGGCGAGGATGTCTTCGACGTTCTTCTTCACCGTGGCGGGGGTGATGCCGTGTTCCTCGTTATAGGCGATCTGCTTGGCGCGGCGGCGCTCGGTCTCGCCCATTGCGCGCTCCATCGAGCCGGTGATGCGGTCGGCATACATGATCACCCGGCCTTCGGCGTTCCGCGCGGCGCGGCCGATGGTCTGGATGAGTGAGGTTTCCGAGCGCAAGAAACCCTCCTTGTCGGCATCGAGGATGGCCACCAACCCGCATTCGGGAATGTCGAGCCCCTCGCGCAAAAGGTTGATCCCGATCAGCACGTCGAAGGCGCCGAGGCGCAGGTCGCGCAGGATCTCGATCCGCTCGATCGTGTCGATGTCGGAGTGCATGTAGCGCACGCGGATGCCCTGTTCGTGCATGTATTCGGTGAGGTCTTCGGCCATGCGCTTGGTCAGCACGGTGCAAAGCGTGCGGTAACCGTCGGCGGCCACTTTGCGCACCTCATCAAGCAGATCGTCGACCTGCATCTCCACGGGCCTGATCTCGACCTTGGGGTCCAAAAGGCCGGTGGGGCGGATGACCTGTTCTGTGAAGACACCGCCCGATTGCTCGATCTCCCATGCCGCCGGGGTGGCGGAGACAAAGACCGATTGCGGGCGCATGGCGTCCCATTCCTCGAACTTGAGCGGTCGGTTGTCCATGCAGGACGGCAGGCGGAAGCCGTGTTCGGCCAGCGTGAACTTGCGCCGGTAGTCGCCCTTGTACATGCCGCCGATCTGCGGCACCGAGACGTGGCTTTCATCGGCGAAGACGATGGCATTGTCGGGGATGAACTCGAAGAGGGTGGGGGGCGGCTCGCCCGGGGCGCGCCCCGTCAGATAGCGCGAGTAGTTCTCGATCCCGTTGCAGACGCCGGTGGCCTCCAGCATCTCGATATCGAAATTGGTGCGCTGCTCCAGCCGCTGCGCCTCCAGCAGCTTGCCGTCGGCGACAAGCTGGTCGAGCCGGGTGCGCAGCTCCTTCTTTATACCCTGAATGGCCTGCTGCATCGTCGGCTTCGGCGTCACATAGTGGCTGTTGGCGTAGACGCGGATCTGGTCGAAGGTATCGGTCTTCTCACCGGTGAGCGGGTCGAACTCGGTGATGCTTTCCAATTCCTCGCCAAAGAACGACAGCCGCCAGGCGCGGTCGTCGAGGTGCGCGGGGAAGATCTCCAGACTGTCGCCGCGTACGCGGAAAGAGCCGCGCTGGAAGGCCGCGTCGTTGCGCTTGTACTGCTGGGCCACCAGATCGGCGATGACCTTGCGCTGGTCGTACATGCTGCCCGCTTTCAGGTCTTGGGTCATCGCGCCATAGGTCTCGACGCTACCGATGCCGTAGATGCAGGAGACCGAGGCCACGATTATCACGTCGTCACGCTCCAAAAGCGCGCGGGTGGCGGAGTGGCGCATCCGGTCGATCTGCTCGTTGATCTGGCTCTCTTTCTCGATGAAGGTGTCGGAGCGCGCGACATAGGCCTCGGGCTGGTAGTAGTCGTAGTAGGAGACGAAATATTCCACGGCGTTGTCGGGGAAGAAGCCCTTGAACTCGCCGTAAAGCTGCGCCGCCAGCGTCTTGTTGGGCGCGAGGATGATGGCGGGGCGCTGCGTCTCTTCGATGACCTTGGCCATGGTGAAGGTCTTGCCCGTCCCGGTGGCGCCCAGAAGCACCTGATCGCGCTCGCCCGAGTTCACCCCTTCGGTCAGTTCCTTGATCGCCGTGGGCTGGTCGCCCGCCGGGTCGAATTCGGTGACCAGTTTGAACTTATGGCCGCCCTCCAGCTTGGGGCGGTTGCGCACGTCTGGTGCGGGGTTTGCCAGCATCGGCATCCCCTCGGTCTTGTCGGAATGGGCATAGGGCATCGCGGGTATCCTTCGTCAAGCTTCCCATAGGTGCCCTCTTTCACGCGGGGTTCAAGGGGCAGGGGGCCGCGAAGGGCGCTTTTGCCGCTACTTCATCAGCCGTTTGCGATTCTGTCGCACCTTGCGGGCCAGAGGGGCGAGCGAGGCGTCCATGATCTGATCGGGGCGTTTGCCCAGCATCATGGCCTGCGTCCCGGCGGTGAAGGCTTTGACCATGGCCGGGCCTTTCTCGGCCACCATGCGGTTGTTCTCACCGGGGCGGGCGGGCAGCGCGCCTGCCATGCCCAAGAGGCGCAGCGACATCACGATCTGGGTTTCCACCGCGAGGGCGGCGATCTGGCTCTGCAGGGCGAAGAGGGCGAAGGGGGTCATATGGAACACTCCAATGGGGTGGTCTTGATGTAGTCTCTGCACCGCAGCATGGTAGGGTTTATTTGCGCGGGGCTGCATTCCCTTGCCCCTTGGCACGGAATATTAGATAAAGCCCGAGGTTATTGAAGCGAGAGTCCCGAAATGCGCGCACGTATCTACCAACCCGCCCGTACAGCGATGTCCTCCGGCACGGCAAAAACCCGTGTCTGGCTGCTTGAGTTTTCGCCCGCGGAAGCGCGCAGGGTCGATCCGCTGATGGGCTGGACATCTTCCGATGATACGCAAAGCCAAGTGCGCTTGCAGTTCGACACCCGCGAAGCCGCCGAAGAATACGCCCGCGATCATGGCATCGACGCGCAGGTGCAACTGCCCAACAAGCGCAAGCCCAACGTCCGCCCCGGCGGCTATGGCGAGAATTTCGCGACCGGCCGCCGTGGGGCGTGGACGCACTGAGGGTGTTGTAAATCGGGATAGAGTTATCTCGGAATCGGGGCATAGATTTCGCGGACCTCTCCCTTTTTCAAGATGCTGAGCGTCCTGAGCGCAGTTGCGCTATATGTAGTAGCTCGGTAATGGTGCGGACTTCTTGTCGTTCTAAGGCTGCATGACCTGCTCGATCTGAGGTTATTCTTAATTAGACTCAGGGTTTGGGTGGAGTAGTGTCGGTGTTTTTACGGGCGTAGTTATGCCAAAACCCGTGAATTCGCCTGCCAAAGGTCGGGACTTGTGTTGCCAAGAGTCCGTTAAGGATTGAAATCACTGGGTTTCTTGAGAACGCGTATCCAAGCCTGTTTGGTGCGAAAATGCTGCCGTGACAGTCCTGCTGGCAGGTCTCCCCTGAGTTCTCCGACATGAGCAAAAGTTCGGCCCGCTTCCCTTCCGGGAGGCGGGCCGATTTTCGTTGTCAGTTTCTGTTTTATGACGCCCATAGCCTCGCTGCCCGCGTGACAACGTGGGTTCTTTTCCTACAGTATTTCCGATCCACGGTGTTGGTAGTCGGAACTCCGGGTCATCTATTCCCCAAGGCGGCGCATGTTGGGTAATTTTGACGCGCTACATGAGAGCGTTTCGCGCCTGAGGCAGATGGAGACAGGACATGGTTTCCAGAGAACTGATCGGAAGGCGTAAGTTGGCGGTGTGCCGAACCCGACAGGAAAAAGGGCGGCTTTCGCCGTCCTTTTCCGAGGTGCCTGCGATTTCCTATGGGGGTCGCCAGCGTCGCAACGCACTCTGAATACGCGCGTAGGCCTGGATCGCTTCATGCTTTGAGTGATGCCCAAAACACGAGGGGCATCGATAGCTATCTCCGCTCGGCTCCTGGATCGAATACCCCAAAGCCAGAAATGCTTCCACGGCGATCGGAGTCATCGACAAGGATTGTGAGGCCATTCCAGTGACCGAAAGGCTAACGATTTTGCGGCCCCGTTGGGTGTACAGCCGATCAACCAGAAGGCGCGCCTTTGATACGGTAAACTTTTGGTTCAGCCAGAGCGTGATATCGCAAATATCTTGCTCTGGGCCAAACGTGTCAGGGTAATCCCTCAGACGCTTTTCCTTGATGATCTGCAAAACGCAGCGCAGATCATCGGGCATGGCGAAACTTCCTGTGGATTTCGCTGATCCGAGCGCCATGCCACCGCGCCATGTCGGATGCAGCGAAGTTGCGATCCAACCCAATGCGGTCGAGCGAGGATGGCGACTGATCCGCAAGGAAGCGGGTGATGTCGTGCACCGCGTCTTCGACAGCATCCGCGTCCGGGAAAGGATGGCTGAAGGCGCTATGCAGACGGCACAGCGCTTCGAAACCCGCCGGATCGTCGAGCGCGTCGAGCAGATCGCACAGACTGGCGCCATTTCGGCGCAGATGTTTTTGGGTCGCGGCGACCGCATCAAAGCGGGCTTGGCCGATATTCGTAGTGTTGGTCTTGAGCATGTCTGTCTCCCTTGCATGCGTGAACGGTGCTGGCGTGCCTATTCATCGGCGTCATCATCGCTGCGTTCGGGAGATCTCTGGCGGCATGTGCCTTTCAGTTGGTTTCGGTGGCTGGTGCTGGTGCTGGTGAAGAGAACATTGGTCGTTCTTTTGAGAGACGAAGAAATCTGCCGTGCAGGGCATTTTATTGTTCATGGTGCCGCATAGAAGATGCTCCTGTCCGCTCGGGCATCCTGCGCTGCGGCTCCAAAAAAGTTTCACCGGCCGCGCGCATTACGCGGCCGGTTTTGCATGTCAGGCGGCTTTCTGCAGCGGGAGGTAGAGCGCCTGTTTTTCCCACTTCCCATCCAGATCGCTGATGGCGATCAAGAGATCATAAAGCCGGTCCGTGAGCAGGCAGAGGTTTTCGACTTCCTGGCTGGCTGGATAAAGGAAGGCCCTGGTCGAAAAATCGGGTTCGTTAGCCTCAATGACAGGGTCCAGAGAAAGGAGGCGATGGAGATCGACCAACCTGCGCCGCATGGTGCGATCAAGACGGGGTGCCTCGCGCAGCATCGACATTAGGCGCAGAACGCGGGCTGTTCCAGCCTCGTCGGCGATCAGGCCCGCGGCATTACACAGGGCGGTTCCGTGCTCGGTGAAAAATGTACGGACGATGGCAATCTGGGGTTCTGTGGATAGGGTCTTCGTGGGGAGCGTGCGCAGCATGATAATCCTCCTATTTATTGCGCGTCTGCCGTTCGTGGCAGCATCAAGGCTGTCCGTGGCCCAAGAGAATGAGTCTGCGTTATGACCGGTTCGCTTCTGCTTCTTGAAATGGAGATTGGTCAATCATCCGCAGCACGAAGAAAAAACTTCGTTCTTTCTGAAATTCCGCCGCCGAAGGTCTCGAACCATACCATCCCGGTTTAAGCTGACGACGTGCAGCGAGGCTGGCCGGTCCCCAGGGCGCAGGAGGTCCAGAGAAGTCCCGAGGACGGTATGTTGAAGTTTTTCAGGTTTCGGTCAAAAAAGGCTCCCGTCTAACCGCAACCATGCCATTTCCTCTGTATGACAGACGGGCATGGAGATGCCATCGATGACCGCACGGTGAGCGAAGAGAAAGGAGAAGGCACAAATTCCAGATGATCTGGACGTTCAAAAACTCACATCTCTGCGGAAGCAGCGCGTTGCTGGGATTTGATCATTCCCCAGGGATGTTGGCATTCACTTGAGTAGAAGCCTTAACGTGCATCCGAGACGCCATCCCCTTTTCGTCTGTCAAAGAAGGCTGATCTTGGCGGCCTTCGAATTCCCGGCCACTGACGGGAGACGACCACGCGCGCGGTGGCGCTCGTTCTAACTGCGGCGGAAAACAAATTACTTTGACAGAGCAAGCTTTGAACTCCAACTTACCATGACCGAGCGGCCTGGGTTGCCGATGCGGACACGCTGGCGCGTGTGCCGCTGCGGTCGCAGGTTGCTTGCCGGGTTGCCTCGCGGCACCCGCATGCTTCTGGATCAAGCGGCCAATGGAGCGCTTGTGCTACGTGCATTTTCGGCCAGCGTGACTGATTGAAGTTACGTTGGAATTAACTGATTTATTACTTGTCCCAAAAACGTGGTGTGCTCCCTCTCGAGAGTGTAGCCCCCCAAAAAGAAAATAGGGGAAATGTGCGATTAAAACGCGCCTGCATGACATCGAACGGTAGGTGTAAGCCCTCGCCTGTTGAGCTCACCGTATCCCGCATGACTGCCAAGGATGAAAGTCACGAGGTCAAACGGCCCTTACCAGCCGTTCGCATGGCATCGCGCCGCTGCAGTGCAGCTTCCAGGAAGCGGACATCTAAAAAATATGTTCTGCATATGAGCTACTCCCCATCTCTTGGACAGGATCTGGCGTAAATTAAGCTACTCGTTGCACCTGCTGATCGGGTTGGTTGATATCATTTCTTTGCCAGTAGACCAGCGCCGGAGGCTGGCCGCCCAGGGCTGAATGCGGGCGCTGGTGGTTGTAGAAGCTCATCCATTTCCGGATGGCTGCCTTCGTCTCTGATCCTGTCTCCCAAGCATGCAGGTAAACGCACTCGTATT
>NZ_JBIFFU010000070.1:0-1790 GCF_043557315.1 Sulfitobacter sp. 1A12779 | reverse complement strand
GGGGTCGAGTGGGGCTGAGTGCAGAAAACCCCTTTAAGGATTTTGCGCTTCTATTTTCCGCCAACGATATTCGCCTGTTAGGATGATATGGGCCCACCCAAGCGGCGATATGTGGGCGAGGAGTTCGGGTGGGCAATCCAATCCTGCCCGCTGTCGCCTTGCCACAGCGTTTCCGAGCTGTTTGGAATTCCAATAAATGATGATGGCGGTCAGCAGATTGAGGCCAGCGATGCGGAAGTGTTGTCCTTCCGTGGTACGGTCGCGGATTTCTCCCTGACGCCCGATCCGAAGAGCACCTTTCAGGGCGTGATGTGCCTCTCCCTTGTTCAAGCCGATATGGGCGCGGCGCTGCATGTCGGTGTCGAGCAGCCATTCGATGATGAACAATGTGCGTTCGACCCGGCCGATCTCCCGCAAGGCCAACGCCAGATCATGTTGCCTCGGGCGCGCGGCCAATTTCTTGAGGAGGTGACTTGGCTGCATCCGGCCCGACAGCATTGTTGCGATACAGCGCAAAACATCCGGCCAGTTTTCGACGATCTTCGCTTCCCGAATTTTGTCCCCGGTTAACCCTTTCAGCTCTTTGGGAACAGCGCGGAGGTCAAACACATGCAACCTCTTGGAGGACAGGTCGCGAATGCGGGGATGGAAGTGGTACCCGAGCAGGGACGTGGCGGCGAAGACGAGATCGGTGAAGCCGCCGGTGTCGGCATACTGCTCTTTTATCTTCCGTCCCGCCTCGTTCATCAGCAAGCCGTCGAGGATATAAGGTGCCTCGCTCACCGTGGCGGGAATGACCTGAGTGGCGAATGGCGCATACTGGTCAGAGACGTGGGTGTAGGCCTTTATGCCCGGCTCGTTGCCGTATTTTGCGTTGATGAGGTTCATTGCCTCGCCCTGCCGCGTCGTTGGGAAAAACTGCCCATCACTGGAAGCCGTTTTCCCTACACCCCAGAATTTGGTCATTGGCAGGTGGGTCTGCGCATCAATCACCATGGCCAGGGCGCGGGCCATTCCCTCGCTTTCGACATGCCACCGTGACAAACGGGAAAGCTGTATGAAGTCATGAGTGTTGGTGGCATTTGCCATTTTGCTCAGGCCTAGATTGAGACCCTCCGCCAGGAGCACGTTCAGCAAGCCAATCTTGTCACGGCATGGGGCACCGGTGTGCAGATGCGTGAAGGCTTCGGTGAAGCCGGTGTCTTTGTCGACCTCTGTGAGAATATCGGTGATCCGCGTCTCCGGCAGACGACGGTAAAGATCGAGGACGAGATCACCGGCCTCCTCCGGCACATCGGCGTCAAGACGGCTCACGCGCAAAACGCCGTCTTCAATGACTCCACTCGGCAAGGTTTTGGAGCGCACCGCCTTGGCCAGCCGTTTCAGCCCCTCTTCCAAGCGGCGCTTTCGATCAGCCATCCAGATCTCTGGTTCCAGTGGCATTGAAAGCCCCATGGCGCGGGCGGCATCGATGGACACAAGGGCTTGCTTCATGTCGGCATGACGCCGCGAATGCGGAAGCCAGATATCGCCAGAACGGAACGCATCGCGCAGGTGGCACAGGACGGCGACAACCCACAGCCGCTCTTGATCAATATCGGGCGCGCGGAATTGCGGTCGCCATTTCGAACGTGGTTGTAAAAAGGTCAGCGATGTGGCCGGGATATCCTGTTTGTCACGGATAATCTGCGCTGCCGTGATCAATGGCTGGGCCACACTGGCGCATGTCATATCCAGAGCATTCAACATGCGCCGAGCATAGCGTTTGAACCGGTGGAAGCCCTTGGACA
>NZ_JBIFFU010000069.1:0-1835 GCF_043557315.1 Sulfitobacter sp. 1A12779 | reverse complement strand
GGCCACGGACAGGCCATTCATCGCCGAAATCATCACCATCAGCATGATCGTCCCGATGGCCAGACCGCCGGGCAGGGGGCCAAACCAGACGTAGAACATCTTGTATAGATCCTCGGCCAGGCGGCTTTCTGACATGACGTAGCCCATGAAGATGAACATCGGCAGCGTGAGCAGCGCGTTCCATTTCATCAGCTTCATGATGGACGAAAAGCCCATGTCGGATCCGCCCGGACCCCACAGCAGGATCGCCGCGACGACGGCGACAAAACCGATGGCACCGAAGACCGAGCTATGCTTGAATTTGGGTGACGCGCATCGTCAGGCGGCGCGGTTTTCGGTATCGTTGGTCTCTTCGATACCGTCTTTGAATTTGATTCCTTCGATGACTTTTGGCAACTGATTTCTGCCTTTGAGACGCAGCCATTTTTTTGAAGCCGCCTGAATAAGGCTGAAGACCATCAGTTTTGCGGTCTTTTGCGACAGCGCTCCCTTGGTGCGCACTGTGCGGTGCCGAACAGTGGCGAACACGCTTTCGATCGGGTTTGAGGTGCGCAGATGGCCCCAATGTTCGGCCGGAAAGTCAAAGAAAGCCAGCATCGCCTCTTTGTCCTTGATCAGGCAAGCGACACCCTTGGGGTATTTGATGCCATATTTCTCAGTGAAAATCGCCAGTGCCGCCTCAGCCTCTGCGCGTGTGGCAGCATGCTGAATGTCGTCCAGATCCGATTTTACTGCTGGCGCCATTTGCTTGGGAAAGTAGCTCAGGACATTCTTGATCTTATGCACCCAACACCTTTGGTGCTTTGTGCCTGGAAACGCCTTGTCCAGTGCGTTCCAAAAACCCATAGCGCCGTCACCAACGGCGATTTCTGGTGGGACAGACAGACCGCGACCTTTGATGTCAGTCAGTAACTCATGCCAGCTTTGCGCGCTTTCCCGCAGGCCGACCTGAAAGCCGACCAGTTCCTTTTTGCCTTCAGGGGTCGCACCGATAATTACCAACATACACTCGGCATTTTCTTCCATCCGGGCCTGAAGATAGACACCATCTGCCCACACGTAGACATAGTGACGGGCAGACAGATCACGTCGTGCCCAGGCGTCGTATTGCACCTGCCATCCTGCCGTCAGTCGCGATATGACGCTCGGCGACAGGTTCGGTGCGTCGGGCCCCATAATGGCCGAGAGCGCTTCCTGGAAGTCCCCTGTTGAAATGCCTTTCAGATACAATACCGGCAGCAAGGCATCCAAGCTCACCGAACGGCGCGCCCATTTGGGCAAGATGTTCGACGTAAAGCGGATCTTCTCTGCCGGATCGGATGTCGCCATCCGATCGCGCACTTTGGGCCGCTGGACATCCAGAGCACCAATCCCAGTCTGGATTTTCCGTTCTGGGCCAAATCCATGCCGCACAATCCGTTGGCGGCCATCCTCAAGCTGCTCATCGGTAAAACTGGCCACAAACGCATCGGCTTCGGCCTTCAGCGCTTCTGCCAGCATCCGTCGTGCGCCTTCACGCGCAAGCTCGGTCAAAGGGTCCGCTATCGATTCCGATTGGCGAAAGGGCAGGATCGTTGTATCGTTCTTCATAGGCGTATTGCTCCTCGTGAGGTTCTGGCTGGCTTCGACACCCGCCACAGTACGCCGCCTTTCAAATCACGCCATCACCCAAATTCCCGCATAGCTCTCCATGGACGAGGTTTGGCTCACTGGGCTGGGGGTCCTTGGTGCGTGAAACGCAGGGGGCAAGAGGTGCGGGACGACTGGTCTGGCCGGAGGGCTTCTCCTCGTCAATCCCCGCCAAACAGATCCCGCGTAAAGACCTTGTCCGCCAC
>NZ_JBIFFU010000011.1:0-122542 GCF_043557315.1 Sulfitobacter sp. 1A12779 | reverse complement strand
CGTGCTGTTTCCGTTTTGACATCTCTGATCTCCTTCTCGTCGAAGATCAGCAGACTGCAAATCGTAGCTTATGTCAGCGTCCGAATTTCCGGGGGTAGCTCAAATAGTGTCAGATAAATTTGAAAATAGACAAAGAATTCAGAGATACTTCAAAAATTTCTTTAAGTATCTGGATCAGAATTCTGCTATTAAAAGTTTACGATACAAATTTCAATGCAAGGTTGGCTTCTCGGGTTTTCTTTTGCATTATCTTAGCATCTTTAGGTAACGCTCGGTTCTCGTTGCATAACCCGGTAAGCAACATTCTCTCAGAGAAGGCACACTTCGAAATAGTAAAACAACGATAGACCTTTGTCTACCTGCATTGCTAGTGCTTCAAGAATATGAATTACGCTTCTGCGTACAAAAACTTTCGCACATTGCCCCCTAAGGTCACTCGCTTAACTTCGGTACGAGATAAGCATGCTTGGAGAAAGACCTTTTCGGTCATCGGATCATGAGCTCCCAGCTGGTGAACCCATCTCTTAGCATCTTCCGCACTCTGGACCATTGGGTTGTAGCTGGGGGCATAAGCCGTCTCAAAGAATGTGAAACCGTGAATAGCCACTTCCGCCGCTTGGCTGCTTAGGAAAAATACGCAAGCAGATATGCCAATCGTCGGAGAGCGATCATCCAACGCGCGCTTGAGACCACTGATGATTGACGGCGGCAAAACTTTAATTTCAGGCCCGTGCTCGTTCTTCAAGGCCGTCTCTTTTGCGCGGAACATCTTCCGCTGCCGCGAACTGTGCCAATGTGGAAATACCAATAGGCCCACGTTCTTGGCGTTCAGATAGGCTCCCGGGATCGAACCGGCGCTGCGTGCACCTGTCTCTCTTAAGTTATGGATCAGCAGGTCAGTTCGCTTCCCCAAAATCTCTGGCCGGGTCTCTGCCAATGTGATGCCATTGTTCAGCCGCACTACGACATCGTAATCATCCACGACGCTGCCGGACAGGTCATCTAGTACCGTTTCGGCAGGTCCGATGATGATTATACGCTTATCCTTGAAGCTTTTGGTCTCCAGAACTGCCGGGTACCACGGTGCCCAAGGGATTGACGCGATGCGGTAACGCAGACGCCTCTGAGCCAGATCGATTTTGCGCAGAAAGTGTTTCATGGCAGGCAGCTTTCAGCGATCAAATCGAACATATCGTGCCGCCCCCTCTCTGCCAGATGCCGATAACGAGCGAGCGCGTCTTTCTCTTGTCGAGAGAATGGGAAGCCTTTGCTGATATGAGCCAAGAATTTCGGCGCAGACAGATCGTCAACTGAAATCATGCGGGATTGGCATGCGAACACATCGTTCAAAACAGCCTCGATCTTTCGGGTATTCGACGGAAGCGCGACAAAGGGTGTATTCGTTAGAATAGACAACAACACGCTGTGGAACCGCCCTGTCATAACCAATTCTTTCCGTGCGAGAAGACGGGCAAAACCCTCGGCGTCACTTCGAGCGCGCCATATCGTCTCTTCAGGCGACTTTCGGAGCTTTTTCAATATCTTTGCCTTTAGACGTATGGCAACAGGCGGGCGCGGCTTCATCTTGACGAAATCGAAATCTCCGGCGGCGGCGAAGGCCTCCAGTGATCGGGTAGTATCGCCGTAAACACTGTCTGTTACGATCACACCAGTTCGCGTCTCGTCCTGAACAGGCTGCGAAAGACCAAGGGACAAATCCGGTACTACGCGCGCTTCAATACCATGTACAGCCAGAAAGTTCTTACTTTCACTTTCACGCACATAGATGCTGTCAAACGCCGCAATGGCATGCAGGGCTGCTTCATCCAACGCGGTGATGGAAGCGTTCACAAGATGGGCCGGCACCCCCATTTTTTTGGCGTGGTGCACAACGGCAATCAGATCACGGGTTCGCTTCCGATCTCGCGAATGATGAAGTGTACCTTCACCGTTCACAACGATAACATCAGGCCTGTAGTCTTCTAGTAATCTTTCGTGCGGCTGCCAATCCTCCGCGACCGGCCATAGATAGACGGGCTTCACGCTCCGTTTTTGGAGCTCCGCGGTCAAGGTCTTCATGACGGCGGTGCAGCCATAGTGGCCTGATACGGAAGTGTCGTTAAAAATTCCGGCGGTCTTCATTGCGGCATGACATCCCTAGCAACCTTTTGATGCGGTATAACATCCGAAGCCGGCGAATAACCACAGCCCCAAAAGCGTTCAACGTCGGGTTGCAGCTGCATTGCGTCCATACTGCCTCGCTGATAGCTTTTGGCACAAAATCCCTACAATTGGCACCCCAGGTTGAAGGCACATATTTATGATAGACGCGGTAATCACTTGGGTTGATGGAGATGACCCAGCCCATAGAAGAAAGCGCGCGACCTATCTCGCTGATACGACCCCAGAAAGCTCTGCCCAGTCCACTCGTTTCGCAAGTTCGGGCGAAATAAGATTTGCGGTTCAGTCCCTTCTAAAGTTCTGTCCCTTCATACGGCGAATCTACGTGATCACCGACGAACAGCATCCAACAGTGCTGGACACACTCTTGACCGTACATTCGAACGTCAGGATTATCGATCATCGCGACGCCTTCAAGGAACATGCTGATCTGCTGCCGGTTTTTTCGTCCAGATCAATTGAAACGGTGATCTACCGCATCCCGGACCTGGCAGAACATTTTCTCTATCTGAATGACGATATATTCGTAGGCCGCAAGATGAACGCTGAGGATTATTTTGATCAGGGCATTCCAATCATTCGGGGAAATTACCGCCGGTTCCCGAACTCTCTCACGCAATGGCTGAAATCTAAATGGCGGGACACTCGTCCCGGTTACAGTGCCGCGCAGCGAGATGCGGCTCATCTTGTTGGGCATCGTAAGGCCTATCTGGTCGCCGAACATCAACCTCATCCGATGCGTCGCTCGACCTTTGAACGCTATTATGAGAACCGTGAGACAGAACTGCGAGAACAAATCCGCCACCGTTTCAGAACAGCCGAACAAGTGTCCCCCATCGGCATTAGCAACCACCTTGAAATCCTCGCAGGTGCCCGCGTTGAGGCCCCGCTGGATGTTGGCTATGTTCGCCCAAACAAACCGAAAGGAGATGCGTTGATTGAGGTTATAACAAACCTAAAACGCAATGCATTCGCGTCTTTTTGCGTTCAGAGCTTAGATCAAATGTCTGAGGGCGACCGGCAGATCGTTCTTGCGGGACTCAATGCTCACTACGGCAGAGTATAGACTCGAAAAGCGGCATACGAGTGTGGGATATGATGTGCCGCGTTCTCGGTTCCTACTACAGGTCATCTGGCTCTATCGCTCAGTTCCTTCCTCCATATCAGGACCACTAAACAAGCATGATTCGCCGAGTCCTGTTCAAAACTTCCGTGACCGATATTCTTTGACAAGATACATGTTAGAGGCCCTAGTTCGATACAAAACTGCCCAAATTCGATACAAAGGCGATTTAACGAGCCTACGCATACGCACTCAAGGTGCTGAAATGCGTACCTAAAAAAACTGACCGAAAGGAACGCCTGGTTCCATTCCAGGGTCGCCCACCACTTTCCCCCCCCTCGCGATAGTTCGTATGCGCAGTCAAGGCGCGCTCGTGGCGACCGATCAACGCCGCGCCCGAGGGCTATCAAGGGATCAGCACATCGCTCCGCAAAAACCCCTCAAGCGCCATTCCCAGATCGTCGTAAACCAGTTGAACCCGAACCCTTTGAACCGCCCCGATATCAAACGTCAGGTAAGGCTGCGGATCCCCCTCCAGAATCGCATTCGGCGTCGGCAATGAATCGTGACAGGGCGGCATCGGCAGATTCCGCATCGGTGCGTCGTTCACCGCGATTGCCATGGCGGCCAGCCCGCAGCGCCAGCTCCACAGGTGGGTCACATAGAGGAAGTCTCGCCCATCATACTCCCGCACGGCGATCCAATTGCCGCGGGTGGCGTTCAGGATCGGACGCACCTCTGCGGCGGTGGTGAAACGGCCCGTGGGCGTCTGGTCTTCGGCGACCAAGCCGGGGGGCACGGCATCCATGTAGAATGTAGGCGGCGGGGCCGCGGGTGCCGGGGGCGCCGCCGGGCTGGCGGGGGCCGCAGGACGTGCCGGAGCCTGCACCGTCATCGGCGCATCCGGTCGGCCGACCCGATCCGAAGGTACAGAGGGGCCGCCCAAGCTGATCGCGATCACGGCAAAGACAAAATCGAACATTCGAACCCCTTTCGCAGGCCGCTCAAATTGCTGGCTTTTGCCGACAGAGCCCTGCCCCTATACTGGCCGAAAACCAAAGGCCGCAGTTAAGTATGACACGCAATTCGCGTATCCCGCAAATTTTCAACGTCGTCATCGTGGGCCAAGAGGGGCGGCTGGCCTATGAGGCGTTGCTTTTCGCCGCCTCCCTCCGCCATTCCTGCCCGGAGTTCCAAGGTCGTTTGCTGATCGCCGAGCCGCAGCCCGGCCCGCTATGGGATCGTGATCCGCGCATCACCGACAGCGCGCTGCGCGCGGCGCTGAGCGAGCTTGGGGCGGAGTTCGTCCCCTTTGACAATCAGCATTTCGGCAGCGCCTACCCCAATGGTAATAAGATCGAGATGCTCAGCGCCCTGCCCGCGGGCGAACCCTTTGTTTTCTTTGACACCGATACGCTGATCACCGGTGATCTGTCGGCGGTGCCGTTTGATTTCAACCGCCCCTCGGCCTCTCTCAAACGCGAGGGCACATGGCCCAAGCCGCAGCTATACGGGCCGGGCTATAGCGCATTGTGGAAGTCGCTTTACGACAAGTTCGGCCTCGACTTTGCCAGCAGCCTCGACCTGAGCCAACCGGATGAATATTGGCGGCGTTATCTCTATTTTAACGCCGGGTACTTCTACTACCGCTGTCCGCGGGAATTCGGTGATCTCTTTCTGCGCTACGCACTCGCTGTGCGCGACGATCCTCCGGTTGAGCTTTGCGCGCAGAGCTTTGACCCTTGGCTCGACCAAATCGTGTTGCCACTGGTGATCCACGCCCTTGGCGGCGGGCGGGGCACCCTGCCCGCTGGCCTGTTGGATGGCACGGTCTCCTGCCACTATCGATTTCTGCCCCTGCTCTACGCGCGAGAGAGCGATCATGCGATCGAGGTGCTAGAGGCCATCACCGCCCCCAACCGAATGAAAAAGCTGCTCAAGCAGCGCGATGCGATCAAGCGGATGGTCTATCAGGGCCGCGGGGCCAAGGTGCGCGCGCTTTTCGATCAAGACAACCTGCCCCGACGGGAACAGGCGATCCGCAACCGGATCAAATCAAACGGTTTCTGGATGCGCTGAGCCCCGCCTGCCCCGTTGTCTGGACGGGTCTTTGCGCCTAGGCTGCGCGAGAACCATTTTCTGAGAGGACAGACCAATGGCCGACAGCCCCAAACATCAATTTGACACGTTGCAGATTCACGCAGGCGCCACGCCCGACCCGGCCACCGGCGCGCGGCAGACGCCGATCTATCAGACCACGGCCTATGTCTTTCGCGATGCCGATCACGCGGCGGCTTTGTTCAACCTTGAGGAAGTCGGCTATATCTATTCGCGCCTGACCAACCCGACCAACGCTGTCCTGCAAGAGCGTATCGCCACGCTCGAAGGCGGTGTCGGCGCGGTCTGCTGCTCATCGGGCCACGCGGCGCAGATCATGGCGCTGTTCCCGCTGATGGGGCCGGGCAAGAATATCGTCGCTTCCACCCGTCTCTACGGCGGCACGGTCACCCAGTTCAGCCATACGATCAAGCGCTTCGGCTGGTCCTGCAAGTTTGTCGACTTCGACGATCCGCAGGCCGTGGCCGATGCGATTGACGACGACACCCGCGCGGTCTTTGGTGAGGCTATTGCAAACCCCGGCGGCTATATCATGGATGTGCGCGCTATTGCGGATGTGGCCGATGCGGCGGGCATTCCGCTGATCATCGACAACACCAGCGCCACCCCCTACCTCTGCCGCCCGATTGAGCATGGCGCGACGCTGGTGGTGCATTCCACCACCAAATACCTCACCGGCAATGGCACCGTTATGGGCGGCTGCGTGGTGGATTCGGGCAAGTTCGATTGGTCCGCGAATGACAAATTCCCCTCCCTCAGCCAGCCTGAGGAAGCCTATCACGGCATGAAGTTCCACGAGACCTTCGGCCCCATGGCCTTTACCTTCCACGGCATCGCCATCGGGCTGCGCGATCTGGGGATGACGATGAACCCACAGGCGGCGCATTACACGCTTATGGGGATCGAGACCCTGTCGCTGCGCATGGAGCGGCATGTGCAAAACGCGGTGAAGGTGGCCGAATGGCTCGAACAGGACGACCGGGTTGACTATGTTACCTATGCCGGGCTGAAATCCTCGCCCTATCACGAGCGGATGCAAAAGGTCTGCCCCAAAGGCGCGGGCGGGCTTTTCACCTTTGCGGTCAAGGGCGGCTATGACGCCTGTGTGAAACTGGTCAACAGCCTTGAGATCTTTAGCCATGTGGCGAACCTGGGCGATACGCGCTCGCTGATCATTCACTCGGCCTCCACCACCCACCGACAGCTGACGGCAGAGCAGCAGGAAGCGGCGGGGGCCGGTCCGGGTGTCGTGCGCATCTCCATCGGGACGGAGGACGCCGACGATCTGATCGCCGATCTGGATCAGGCACTGACCAAGGCGACCAACTAAACCACCTTCCCCCGCCGATCGCCTCGGCGGGGGTTTTCCATCTGCGGCAGCTTACTGCCCCGGGGCAATCGCAAAGGTCATGGAGACCTGCGCCTGCACCTCGACCTCGCCTTCGGCCACGGCGCTGTCCATCGCCATCCCCATGCGAGCGGTCTCGAACATCTTAGGCTGCGCGTGGGAGTTTTCGGTCATGCGGATCAGCGTGCCGAGCTTCACCCCTGCCGCCTCGGCCAACTGCCGCGCGCGTTCGGTGGCATCCGCAACGGCGGCTTTGCGCGCCTCGGCCAGCGCATCTTTCGGGTCTTGAAGACCGAAGTCCAACCCGTTGAAATCATTCGCGCCTTCGTCGATCACCGCATCCATCATCGCGCCCAAGCGGTCCAGATCCCGCACTTTGACCGTCACCGAGTTGCCCGCCTGATAGCCGGTGATGCGCGGCGGCTGGCCGTTCTCATTCGCGCGGCGGTCATGCAGCGGGCGCAGGTAGAAACGGCTGGTCTGACGGTCCTTCGCCGCGACGCCCTGCGCATCGAGCTGGGTCAGGATCGCGCTTACGGCGGCATTCACCCCGTCCATCGCGGCCTTGGCGGTTTCCGCCTCTTCAGTCACGCCCAGGGTGATCGTTGCCATGTCAGGCGCGGCGGCGATGCTGCCTTGGCCGGTGACGATAATCCCCTCTTCCGGTCCCTGCTGGGCCGAGACCAATCCGGCCCCCGCCATCCACGCCAGCGCCACCCAATTCATCAGTCGCATGTTCGTTCCTTTCCGTGCATCAATGCGCCGCCATTTGCCCATCGCGGCCCGGTTCTGACAAGCACCCGCACGGTGCGCACCCTTCCCTTGGGCGAACTCCTGCTCTATCCTTCGCGATGACTGCGGCGCGTCTGTAAGTGCGCCCGACCCCATGCTAAAGTCGACCGCGATGAAGCCGAATTTTACCCTCTCCCTGTCGTTCGACGGCATTCGTTTGCTCCACCGCACATCGGGCGGATGGCAGCTTGTTGGTGAAGTGGCGCTCGACAGTGCCGATCTGGCGGCGGAACTGGCGGTCTTGCGCAAAACCGCCACGGCGTTGGAGCCGGGCGGGCTGCGCAGCCTGCTGTTGATCCCCGACGCGCAGATCAAATACCTCACCCTCGACACACCGAATATGGCCCCCGCCGCCCGCCGTGCGGCAGCGGCAGAGGCGCTGGAGGGGGCCACGCCCTATCTGGTTTCCGATCTGGTGTTTGACGTGCATGCCGATGGCGGGCAGAGCCAAGTGGCCGCCGTGGCCCGTGAGACTTTGGACGAAGCCGAGGCCTTCGCGGTGGAGCATCGTTTCCACCCGGTCAGCTTTGCCGCCGCCCCGGCCAGTGAGCGCTTCGAGGGCGCGCCGCATTTCGGCATGACGAAAGCCGCGTCAGACCTGCTGGAACCCGGCGAAACCGTGGAGCCTGAGACGGCCCCCATCGTGATTTCCGGCGTGATGAACGCGCCCGAAGGGCCGGTCGTGGACACGGATGAGACGACCCCCATCGCCGAGCCTGAACTTGCCCCGACGCCGGAGGAGACCCCGCCGCCGTTAGAGGAAGACCTGCCGGATTTGGGCTCGACCGAGGACGTTTCAGAAGCCTCCCCCGCGTTGGAGCCGACCCCCAAAGACACGCCACCGCCCTTGGACGAAGACCTGCCCGCCTTGGACGCTGCGGCGGAAACGGAGGCGACAGAAGACCCGGCAGAGGCCGAACTGCCCCCCACTCCAGAGGAAACCCCACCGCCGTTGGCGGAGAACCTGCCCGCGTTGGAGACCGCCGCGCCAAGCGAGGAACCGGCAGAGACGAAGGCGGACGCGCAGCCCGCCCCCGCGGGCAGCGTTGCGGCATCCGCAGCCCCCCTCGCGGCGGCGGCCAGCACGCAGACCGCGCCGCAGCCCGAGCCTTCGCGCAAGGTTGATTTCACCGCACCGCCCTCGCGCAGCGCCCCTGCCGCCGGTTTCGCAAGCCGCCGTGGCGGGTCAGAAAACGCGCCCAGCCTTGGCGGCGCGAGCCGGGAGGCACCCCCGCCCCCGCCTGCCGCCAAAGCGGAACCGACGCCCGCGCCCGCCCCCAGCACAGCCTCCCTGCCCGTCGGCGCGCCATCGCCCGCCGCGGCCCCGCTTGCGCCGCAGATGCCCGTCGAACCGGCAACCGCCGCCGCCGCCGCGACAGAGGCTGCAGCCCCCCAGCCCGACAGCAGCTCGCTGACGCCCGAGGCGACCACCTCGACCGGCACCTTCCTCAGCCGCCGCAAACCGAAAGCGTCGAAAGACCGCCGGACCGCCCCTGCCAGCCCCGCCGCGGCCACCCCGTCAACAGAGGCCGAGCGGATGACCGTTTTCGGCGCGCGCCGCCGGAACGAAGTCGGTGGCAAGCCGCGTTTCCTTGGCCTGATCCTGACGGCGGCGCTTTTGGTCTTCTTGGCCGGTGTCGCGGCTTGGGCCTCAATCTTCCTCGACGAGGGCAGCGCGCTTTCGCGGCTCTTTGGCGACCGCAGCCCGCGCAGCACAGCCGAAGCCTTGGCCCCTGCAGAAACCCCTGAGATCGAAAATGACATCGCCGTGCTGCCCCCCGAACCGGCAGAGCCTGACGCAATCGAAACCGCCGCCTTGGACGCCGGTCTGACTGATGAAGACGGTGCCGTGCTCGACGCGCTGCGCGACCCTGAGCCGCGCCCCCTGTCAGAGATGACCGAGGCCGAGATCGACGCCAAATATGCCACCACCGGCATCTGGGCCCGCGCCCCGGACGTGCCCCCGGCCCCGGCGGCGGCGATTGATATCGACGATCTCTACCTCACCAGCATCGACCCGATCAGCAGCACGACAGACGCCGTGGCCCTGCCGCCCGCCGATGGGTTCAGCACCGACATCGCCCCCGGCGCAGTCAGCTCTCCGGCGGCGGCGGGCACACGCTTTGCGCTGGACGCGCGCGGCTTGGTCAAACCCACGGCGCAGGGGGCGCTCAGCCCCGATGGCCATCTGGTCTACCTCGGACGCCCCGCCGTGCAGCCCCCCGCCACTCTGATCCGGCCCGACGCCGATCCGGCGGAGCCCGAGGTCGACAGCGCCTTGGCCGAGGTCCGCCCCCGTCCGCGCCCCGACGATTTGGCAGAGACGACCGAACGCGCCCAGCTTGGCGGGCTGACACGGTCCGAACTGGCCGATCTGCGCCCGCAACTGCGGCCCAAATCCGTTCAAGAAATCGCTCAGGAAGCGCTCGCCGCCGCCACGCCTGAGCCCGAGGTCGCCCCCATCGATACCAGTGGCGCGGTCGCCGCCGCCCTCGCCACGCCGCCCGCAATCCAGAACGCGACGAAACAGGCCACAACCCAGTCGCGCCGCCCCGATACGCGGCCCCGCAATTTCGACCGGATCGTGAAACGCGCCGCCCGCCGGGCTGCGCCTGCGCAGGTCGCGAGTGTCGCGCCCAAAGCGGTCCAACCCCGCTTTCCATCGAAAACCTCCGTGGCGAAACAGGCCACGGTGAAGAATGCGATCAACCTGCGCGACGTCAATCTGATCGGCGTCTATGGCAAGCCCTCGAACCGCCGCGCTCTGGTCCGGCTCAGCAACGGGCGCTATCAAAAGGTTGAGGTCGGCGACCGGATCGACGGCGGTCGCGTCTCGGCCATCGGGGACAGCGAGTTGCGCTATGTGCGCCGGGGTCGGAATGTCGTGCTGAAGATGCCGAACTAGGTCACACCACAAAAAAAGGGACGCCGCAGCGCCCCTTTTTCCCTCCCCCCCGATGTACTTGCGACTAGGTGGCCTCAAGCTCACCATTGTCGATCTGCTCTTGCTCGATCGATTCAAAGAGCGCTTTGAAGTTGCCCTCCCCAAAACCGTCGTCCCCCTTGCGTTCGATGAACTCAAAGAAGATCGGCCCGATCACGGTTTTCGAGAATATCTGCAAGAGGATGCGCGTCTCGCCCCCGTCGACCACGCCTTCGCCGTCGATCAGGATGCCGTGTTTCTGCATGCGGTCCAGCGGCTCTTCGTGGCCGGTCACCCGCTCTTTCGACATCTTGTAATAGGTCTCGGGCGGGCCGGGCATGAACTTCAGCCCATTGTCGGCAATCGCATCGGTGGCGTCATAGATGTTACGCGCACCAACGGCGATATGCTGGATGCCCTCACCGTTGTATTTCTTGAGATAGGCCACGATCTGCCCGGTCTCGCCCCGGTCCTCATTGATCGGGATGCGGATGCGTCCGCAGGGCGAGGTCAGCGCCCGGCTGGTAAGGCCCGTGTATTTGCCCTCAATGTCGAAAAAGCGGATTTCGCGGAAGTTGAACAGGTCGCCGTAGAACTTAAACCAGACGTCCATATTGCCCTTGTGCACGTTGTGCGTCAGGTGGTCGAGGTAGTAGAACCCCACGCCCTCGGGCTTGGATGTGGCGATCCAGTCGTATTCCCAGTTATAGGGCGAGGTGTCGTAATACTGGTCAACGAAGTAGATCAGCGAGCCGCCGATGCCCATGATCGCGGGCACGTCGAGCACCTTGCCGTCGCCCTTATATTCCTCGGCACCATTGGCCACCGCGTGCTCCAGCGCCTTTTGCGCATCCACCACGCGCCAGCCCATGGAGGGGGCGCAGGGGCCGTGCTCTTCGACAAAACGCGCGGCAAAGCTCTCGGGGTCGTGGTTCAAGACGTAGGTGATGTCGCCCTGCTGCCAAAGCTCGATCTTCTTGGTCTTGTGGTTGGCGACATGGGCATAGCCCATTTTGGTGAAGACATCGCGCAGCGCCTGCGGGTCGGGGCTGGCAAATTCGACAAACTCGAAACCATCGGTGCCGGCGGGGTTCTCTGCCGTGATCTGCGATTTCGGGGCGTCATGCGGGAAAGGGCCCATGTCAGTCTCCTCTGCTTTTGGATTTGCCCCAGTCTACGCCGCAACCGCCGCGCGAATTGCGCGTATCGCAGCATTCAACTGGTCAATATCGCGGAAGTGACGCATACTACCTTCAAACCATGCGGAGTTCGCGCATCATGTTGGACGAGATCGACAGGCGGCTGCTAACGGCGCTGCAAAAGAACGCCCACCTCACGGCGCAGGAGTTGGGGCAAGAGCTGAACCTCTCCCCCAGCCAAGCCGGGCGCAGGCGTCAGCGGTTGGAGGCGGAAGGCTACATTCGCGGCTATCACGCGCGGCTCGATCCGGTGCGCATGGGGCTGAACGTGCAGGGCTTCGTGCAGGTCCATCTGGGCACCCACGGGCCGGAACATTCGGCGAGCTTTGCCCGGCTCATGGCCACCCGTCCCGAGATTGTGAGCGCTTGGACGATGACGGGGGATGCGGACTACCTCCTGAGGGTCTATTGTGACGATCTGCCGAGCCTGAACAGGCTCATTCACGACGTTCTTCTGCCCCATCAGGCCGTGAGCCGGGTGCATAGCCAGATTGTCATGGATCAACTGAAACAGGACGGGCCGCTGCCCACCTGACGCTGAAAGAGGACCGCAATGGAAGGTTTCCTGTTCCAAGCCTCCGTCTATCTGGCCGCCGCGGTGATTGCCGTGCCCATCGCCGCGCGATTGGGGCTGGGGTCGGTGCTGGGCTATCTGGCGGCGGGCATTCTGATCGGGCCGGTGCTGGGCCTCGTCGGGTCCGAGACGAAAGACGTGCAGCATTTCGCGGAATTCGGCGTTGTGATGATGCTCTTCCTGATCGGGTTGGAGTTGGAGCCGCGCGCGCTCTGGGACATGCGCCACCGTCTGCTGGGATTGGGGGGCTTGCAAGTGCTGCTGTCGACAGCGGCGCTCATGGCCATCGCCATGGCTTACGACCAGCCGTGGCGCGTGGCACTGGCAATCGGGCTAACACTGGCGCTGTCTTCGACGGCCATCGTGTTGCAAACCCTATCGGAAAAAGGGCTGATGCGAACCCAAGGCGGGCGCTCCGTCTTCTCTGTCCTGCTGACGCAGGATATCGCGGTGATCCCCATCCTCGCCTTCCTGCCGTTGCTCGCCACGGGCATTCCGGGCGGGCTTTTGCCCGATGGGTCAATCTCGCTCGACCCGCAGGCGGTGGAGAATGCCCATCACGGGGCCGAGGGCAGCCACGCCGGAGAGGTCGCCCATGCCGCGCAGACCTTCGTGCAAAGCCTGCCGGGCTGGGGCGTTACGCTGGTCACCATCGGAGCGGTCGCCGCGATCATCCTCGTGGGGATCTACCTGACCCGTCCGGTGTTCCGCTACATCCACCTCGCCAAGCTGCGCGAGATGTACACGGCACTGGCGTTGCTGATCGTGGTGGGGATCTCTTCGCTGATGACCGTGGTCGGCCTGTCGCCCGCGCTCGGCGCCTTTCTGGCGGGCGTGGTGCTGGCCAGCAGCGAGTTTCGCCATGAGTTGGAGACCGACCTCGAACCCTTCAAGGGGCTGCTGTTGGGGCTGTTTTTCATCACCGTGGGGGCGGGCATCAACTTTGTCCTGCTGTTCGAAAAACCGCTGATCCTGATCTGCATGGCGCTGTTGGTCATCATAGTCAAAGCGCTGATCCTGATGGTGCTGGGCCGCCTCTTCCGCCTCAAAGGCCGCGACGGTTGGCTTTTCACGCTGGCGCTGGCGCAGGCCGGGGAATTTGGCTTCGTGCTGGTCAGCTTTTCCCTCGCCACCGGCGTCATGCCCGACCCGATTGGCGAGACGCTTTTGCTGGTCGTGGCCCTAACCATGCTGATCACGCCGCTGCTTTTCATCCTGCACGACCTGATCAGCCGACGCCTTGACGACGGCGGCCCCGTCATCGCCGATGAGATCGACAGCAGCGGTCCGGTGATCATCGCGGGCGTCGGGCGCTTTGGCCAGATGGTGAACCGGATGGTCCAAGCCAGCGGTTTTCAAACCGTCGTGCTGGACCATAACCCCGAGACCATCGCCGTCATGCGGCGCTTTGGCTTCAAGGGGTTTCTGGGCGATCCGACCCGGCCCGACATCCTGCGCAAAGCGGGGCTGCAAGACGCCAGCGTCTTGGTGGTGGCCCTTGATGATCCGAAATCGGCGGTCTCTCTGATCTCCTACGCGCGCAAAGAGAACCCGAACCTGCATATCGTCAGCCGCGCGCGCGACCGCGAGGAGGTCTACCGCCACTATCAGGCCGGGTCGAATGACATCGTGCGCGAAATGTTCGACAGCTCGCTGCGCGCCGGGCGCTATGTATTGGAAAACATGGGGCTTTCGGATTTCGAGGCGAATGAGGCGCAAAAGCTTTTCTACGCCCATGACCGGGTCTCGGTCCGCGAATTGGCGGCGCTTTGGCGGCCCGATGTGCCGCCCTCGCAAAACGCCGCCTATGTGGCCCGCGCGAAGGAGTTGCAGAAGGATTTGGAGACCGCCTTTCTCAACCTCGGCGAGGACAAGGGCAAGGAAAGCGCCTGAACCGGGCAGCCCCTTTTGGGGGCCACCCGCGCCGCCCTATGCGTCGCTGACGCCTGCTTCGGCAAAGGTGGCCATGCCCGCGTGACAAGCAAGCGCGGTCTTGAGGATGCCAATCGCCAAGCCCGCGCCTGAGCCCTCCCCCAGACGCAGGTTCAACTCCAGCAGCGGCTCCTTGTCCAACGCGCCCAAGAGCCGCCGGTGACCGCTTTCCGCGCTGAGATGCCCCGCGACGCAGTGATCCAGCGCGCCGGGTGCCGTGCGCGCGAGGCTGAGCGCGGCGGCACAGCAGATGAAACCGTCAAGGATCACCGGGATGCGCAAGGCCCGCGCCCGCGCCAAAGCTCCGGCCATCGCGGCCAGTTCCCGCCCCCCGAGGCGGCGCAGCTGCTCTAGCCCATCCCCCTTGTCCGCATGCAGGGCGACCCCCTCGGCCACGACCTCGGTCTTCAGCGACAGGCCCGCGTCATCCACCCCGGTGCCGCGCCCGGTCCAGAACTCCGCCCCGCCGCCCAGAAGCGCCGTGGCAAGTGCCGCCGCCGAGGTGGTGTTGGCGATGCCCATCTCACCCACGACAAGCAGATCGGCCTCGGGATTCACCGCCTCCCAGCCCGCCCGCAGCGCCTCGGTGAATTCGTCTTCCGCCATCGCGGGCGCGACGGTGAAATCTTGGGTGGGCCTGTCCAAGGACAGCGGCACCACGTCGAGGCTCGCCCCATTGACCCGTGCAATCTGATTGATCGCCGCCCCGCCCTGTTCGAAGTTCGACACCATCTGCGCCGTCACCTCTGCCGGGAAGGCCGAGACGCCCCGCGCGGCGACCCCGTGGTTGCCTGCAAACACGATGATCTGGGGCGCGACGATCTCGGCCCGCGCCCCGCCGCGCCAGCCCCGATACCAGACCGCGAGGTCCTCCAACCGGCCAAGCGCGCCGGGGGGTTTGGTCAACATGGCGTCATGGGCCCGCGCCTCTGCCATCGCCGCGTCGTCGCAGGCGGGCATCGCACGCAGCAGGCTGCGAAATTCGGTAAGACTGGCGAAAGACGTGTTCATATGCGGCCCTTTGCGGATTGATATTCAATCGTTTCTAGCCTTAGCCTGTCGGCGCTGAAAAGTGCCGAAGGGGCGAAATAATGGCCATTCCCGACATCACCGCCCTGAGGCAGGCCTTCCGGCCCCGCGACATCGCCGTGGCCTTTGCCCTGCTGACCCGCCTGCCCCTTCCGCATTTCCATTTCCCGACCGAGCCGCACCGCCCCCCGGCCCGGAGCGCTTGGGCCTATCCCTTGGTGGGAATCGCGTTGGCGCTGATTGCCGGGGCCGTCGGCGTGGCGCTGACACGCATGGGGGCGACGCCCCCATTGGTGGCCGCCTTCGTGCTGCTGACGCTGGTAATGCTGAGCGGGGCGATGCATGAAGACGGCCTTGCCGATTGCGCCGATGGATTCTGGGGCGGCTGGACCCGCGAAAAGCGCCTGAAAATCATGAAAGACAGCGTGATCGGCACCTATGGCGTCGTGGCGCTGGTGCTGTCGCTTTTGCTGCGTTGGTATCTCATCAGCGAATTGATCACGGATGAGGCACTGATCTGGGCGCTGGTCGTCGCCTCCTGCGGGTCGCGGGCGGCGATGGTCTGGGTGATGGACAGCCTGCCCACCGCCCGCCGCGATGGGCTGTCTGACCGCACGGGCCGCCCCGGTGAATTGGCGACGGCGGTGACGGTGCTGATCGGCGTGGTCGTGATCGTTCTGGCGCCGGATTATTCCGCATGGCGCTTGGCCCTGTTGGCGCTGCTTGCGGCGCTGGTGGTCCGCCATATCGCCAAACGCAAGATCGGCGGACAGACCGGCGATGTCTTGGGTGCGACCCAACAGGTGACCGAGATCGCCCTGCTGACCGGTTGCCAGATGATGGCCTACGGCTGGCAGGCCATTCCATAAAAAAACCGCGCCCCCGGAAGGGACGCGGCCTTATCTTAAATTGTGCACCGCTTAAGCGGCCACACGGCTTTCCAGCACGTCGCCAACCTGCTTTGCGGCGGCGAGTTCATCGCCCCCCGATACAGCGGCCACTTCGCGGGTCAGGCGCTCAAGCGCTGCTTCGTAAAGCTGACGCTCGGAATAGCTCTGCTCGCGCTGGTCGTCAGTGCGGTGCAGGTCGCGCACGACCTCGGCAATGGCGATAAGATCGCCGGAGTTGATCTTTTGCTCATACTCCTGCGCGCGGCGGGACCACATGGCGCGCTTGACCTTGGCCTTGCCCTTGAGGGTCTTCATCGCGTGGTTGATCACATCGGGCGTCGACAGGGCGCGCATGCCGATTTCGGTCGCCTTATGGGTCGGCACCCGCAGGGTCATCTTGTCTTTTTCAAAGGAAATCACGAAGAGCTCCAGCGCGATGCCGGCAACTTCCTGCTCCTCAATCGAGACGATCTGCCCGACGCCATGCGCAGGGTAGACGACGAATTCATTGGGGCGGAAATCAAGCTTTTTCGATTTGGTCATATAGATCGCTCCTTGGCGCGCGGGGGAAGCCCCGCCATTAACTCAGACACCTGAACAGCACGTAAAACGCATGCGAAGCGCAGCCTGAGCGGTCTGCGTTCGGGTGCGTTTGAGTTAGAAATGTGAGGTCAACCTTGGCAGCAGGGTCGAAACATTATCAGGCTCGTGTGTTACAGCTTGAAGACACTATAGCACAGAATCACGCCTTTCGGAAGCGCCCCCAAGCCGCCATCGGCGGTTTCCCGGTCAATTCAGCGGGTTAACACGCAGAGTTGAGGTCACAGAGGCGCAACAAAGCGCGAATCGCAGTGCCTTAGCCGCCCTCGCCCGGTTTTTCCGAGAAGAGCTCCATCTTGCCCTCTTTGCCATCCATCTCTTCCGCTTCGGGAAGCGGGTCTTTCTTGGTGATGATGACGGGCCAAAGTTCGGAATACTTACGGTTGAACTCAACCCATTTTTCCATATCCGGCTCGGTGTCCGGACGGATCGCATCGGCGGGGCACTCGGGCTCGCAAACGCCGCAATCGATGCATTCATCGGGGTGGATCACCAGCATGTTCTCGCCTTCATAAAAGCAGTCCACCGGGCACACTTCGACGCAGTCGGTGTATTTGCAAGCGATGCAGGCGTCATTCACGATATAGGTCATGCGGAAACTCTGGCTGGATATGTGAGGGACTAGCTAAACCGGGGCGCGGGATCATTCAAGGTGGCGCGCCTTAGAAAGATCAAGCTGCCTGCGGTCGCGCTTGGTCGGGCGGCCCTTTCCCTCAAAACCGGGATTTTCGGGCTGTCTGTCCTTTGATTTGGGCTGCGGCGGGGACAGATCGGTGTAGAGCGTCTGCGCTTCGGGGGCCGGGCCGCGGCGATGGCCGATCGCCTCGATGCGGATCACCCGCACATGGTCACCTTGCGAAAAGGTCAGCACATCGCCGGGGCCGACGTTGCTGGCGCGTTTCTGCGTCGGCGTGCCGTTGATCCGAACCGCGCCGCCCGCCACCTGCGCGGCAGCGAGCGAACGGGTCTTGAAAAAGCGGGCGTGCCACAGCCACTTGTCCAGCCGCAGTTTCGCGCCCGCCTCCACTTACTTGTCGTCCTTCAGCCCCATCAGCGCGGCGGCAAAGGGGTTGTCAGGGTCGATCTGCTTTTCCTTACGCGGGGGACGGGCAGAGAAGTTCTGCGACTTGCCGCCTTTGTCACCACCGGGCTTGCGCCCCTTGCCCTTGGCAGGTTTGCTACGCGGCTTGCCCTGCCCTTGGTTGCGATCCCCGCCGCGACGGTTGCCACCGCCATTGCCGCGCGGGCTGCGGGCCCATGTGAAGATATAATAGGTCTCCATCTCCGGTCCGGCGACATCGGCGTCGGGCGCAGTGCCCTGTGGGATCTCTTCCACTGGGACTTCGGGGATGTTGGTGTCGACCTCAGGCTCTTCGGAGGCCACATCGGCCATGGGGGCGATGCCATCGTCGGGCATCTGCGCCACATCCGCAGGGCGGTCGTCGGGGTTGGTCTCATCCGAAGGGGTTTCGATGATACCGCCCGCAGGTTCCTCGGCGGCGACATCCATGATCGGCTTGTCGGCTGCATCGTCACCGGGCAGATCGCTATCGAGCTTCTCGGGCACCACGGTATCGGCGGAGGGGTCCATCGCGTCATGGCTGCCGTCTTTGGGCATCACCACATCGACGGGTTTCACCTTGGTCCGCTCATCCTTCTCGGCCTTGTAGCCCAGACCCTCCATCAGGTCGGCGAATTGCTCAAGCGTCATGCCGGTGATCGACAGCATGTCCGGCTTGGCCTCGAACCCGCCGCGCGAATCTTCGGCCCGCAGCATATCGGCGAGACGTTCCAGCATGTCGATGCGGATCGCGCGTTTGCCGGCGTTGCGGTAGCCCGACATGGTGTCGGCCCCGGCGGGCGCTTCGGCTTCGACTGGGATGGTCACCAGACCGGGCGGGGGGGATTCAGGGAATTCGTTCAGCCCTTTGGCCAGCGACCAGAGCACCAGACGCAGACGTGTCGGCGCGGGTTTGAGCATCAGCGGCATGAAGATGGTGAACTGTCCAAAACGGATGCCATGTTTGCGCAGCGCACCGCGGGCGTCTTGATCCAGCGCCTTCACATCCTCGGCCACTTGGGCGCGGGGCAGAATGCCGAAATTCTCAACCAGTTGGAAAGCAAAGCCACGGGCCAGACCGGTCAGCGTATCATCCTTGCTCAGCCCCAAAAGCGGCTCGAACAGGGCCGCGACCTTGCGGTCGATGAAGTGCTGGAGGCGGCGTTTCACCTTCTCGGCCACTTCAGGCCCGGCGATATCGTCGACAAAGACTTCGACCTGCGGCTTCAGCGCGTCGCTGCCAGCGGTCAGTTTACCCACCGCAGCGCTGCCCCACATGAGGCCGCCCTGTTCGGTGAAATCAATCTCGGTGTCCGGGGCGTTGTAGAACCGGTCGGCGCGCAAATGGAACTGCGGAGCCAAGGCCTGCAATGCGGCGGTCTTCACCGTTTTGTCTTCAGCCGCACCCGCGCCCTTGTCCACCCGAAAGCGGAACCCGTCCAGCTTGCCTACAAATTCACCTTCAACGGTGACTTCACCGGTCTCGTTTACATCGGCCACCATGGCTTCCTTCTGTCCAAGCCGGCGCAGCAATACACTTGTGCGCCGATCTACAAATCTTTGAGTCAAACGCTCGTGCAGAGCGTCCGACAAGCGGTCTTCTACGACACGCGTCGTGTCGCGCCAATGGCTTTCGTCCTTTGTCCAGCCCTTGCGCTGCGCAACGTAGGTCCATGTGCGAATAAACGCGAGTCGTTTGGACAACGCATCAATGTCGCCATCGGTTCGATCAATTCGTTTGATTTGTCGTGCGAGCCAATCATCGGGGATATATCCGCGCTGGTGCAGATCGTTGAAAATGGTCTCCAAGAGCCCCGCATGTTCCGCATGGCTGATGCCGCGGAAATCGGGAATCCGGCAGACATCCCACAGGAGCCGCACGGAAGCGCCATCCGTGGCCCGGGCAAACACCTCATCCACCTGCGCCAGCGCCTTGAGTGCCCTCAGATCGTCAGATTCCCGCGCCCTGACCAGCCGCTCGTCTTCGGGCGGCATTTCCAAGGTCTTGATCAAACGATCAATGCTGCCGAATTGCAAAGCGTGGTTGCGCCAGTTGATCTTGTTCTGCGGGGTAAAGTTGTGATCCATGATCGCGCGGGCAACGTGATCGTCCAGCGCGGGCGCGTCCCCGGTGGTGCCAAAGGTGCCGGATTTGAAACCACGCCCTGCCCGGCCCGCGATCTGCGCCAGTTCATTCGGGGCCAAGGGTCGCATCCGCCGCCCGTCAAACTTACTGAGCGCCGAGAAGGCCACATGATCAACGTCGAGGTTCAACCCCATGCCAATGGCATCGGTGGCAACCAGATAGTCGACCTCTCCGTTCTGATACATCGCCACCTGCGCATTGCGCGTGCGTGGTGAGAGAGCCCCCATAACCACCGCCGCACCGCCCTTTTGGCGACGGATGAGCTCGGCGATGGTATATACATTCTCAACCGAAAAGCCGACGATTGCGCTACGAGGCTTCATCCGGCTTATCTTTTTCTGACCTGCATAGATCAATTCGCTCATCCGGTCGCGGCGCATGAAATCGACCCCCGGCACCAGCGCCGCGATGGTGCCGCGCATGGTGTCGGCCCCCATGAACAGCGTCTCATGCAGGCCCCGCGCGCGCAGCAGACGGTCGGTAAAGACATGGCCACGCTCGGGATCGGCGCAAAGCTGGATCTCGTCGATGGCCACGAAATCCGCGCCCATCTCCTGCGGCATCGCCTCAACAGTGCAGACCCAATACTGCGTGCGCGGCGGCACGATCCGCTCTTCGCCCGTGACCAGCGCCACCACCGAGGGGCCGCGTGCCTTGACGATCCGGTCATAGACCTCACGCGCCAAAAGCCGCAGCGGCAGGCCGATCACCCCGGTCCGATGGGCCAGCATCCGTTCGATTGCATAGGTCGTCTTGCCGGTATTTGTCGGGCCGAGAACGGCCACGACGCGCTTGTTGCCTGCCACCTGTCTATCCTTGAATTAAAGCTCGCGCCCGATGCCGTCCCGGCGCAGCCCTTCAAGGGCCGCGCGGGCGTCTTCGTGATGCGGGTTGAGGGCGAGCGTCTTGCGGTAAAGTGCGGCCGCACGGCCCAGATCTCCGAACTCCTGTATCATCACGGCAAGGCCGAAGATCGCGTTGTAATTGTCGGGGTTCAGCGCCAGCGTCCGCTCCAGATCATCCAGCGCGGGGCCATAGAGGTCGGCCCCATAATAGGCCTGCGCCCGGGCATGGAACCCTTCGGCGAAACCGGGGGCGTGATCGGTCAGCGCGGTCAAATGCTCGATCGCCAGACGTGCATCGCCATCCGCCATCGCCTCCCGCCCCCGCGTCAGCAGCAAATCCATCGCAGCCGAACCGGAGCGCTGCCAATGCGCCTCGATCTCATGGGCGATTCTGGGGGCCTCCTCCGCCGGGGCCTCGCGCAGCTTTTGCATCAGCTCGGGCGGGGCCTTCTCGGCCACGGCCATGCCCGCAAGCAACACAAAGCTACCAACTGCCGCAACGGTATGTTTGAGGTTGACGGGTATGATGCGCATAACAAAACTGAATGTAACAGGCTGCCGCCGCAATTCCAGACGTAGCGGGGCCAAATGCCAAAAAAGGGCGAGCGATGAGCGATATTGTGAACGAAGCGGTAGTGGTGCTGAACGAAAAGCTGGCCGGCAGCGATTTTGACGGCACGGCCAAGTTCGACATCGAAGGTGAAGGCACCGTGATGATGGACGAAAACGGCGCCCGCGCGGCGGACGAAGAGGCCGACGTGACGCTGAGCGCGGATGCCGAAACCTTCCAGTCCATCCTCGAAGGCGACACCAACCCCACATCCGCATTCATGACCGGCAAGCTCAAGATCGACGGCGACATGGGCATGGCGATGAAGCTCGCCGCTGTTCTCGGCTGATGCATCTGGACCCGGCCCCGCTTTACACCGATATCGCCCCCGGCCCCGAAGGGGGCCAAGCCCATTGGGCCGAGACATCGGATGGCAAGCGGATCAGGCTGGGTCATTGGCCCTGCGCAGGCGCGCGGGGCACGGTGCTGCTCTTCCCGGGGCGGACCGAATATATCGAAAAATACGGGCTTTGCGCCGCCGATTTCGCGCGGCGCGGCCTTGCCACCATGGCGATCGACTGGCGCGGTCAGGGGCTGTCGGACCGGCTTTTGCCCGACGCGCGCGTCGGCCATGTGGATGTTTTCAGCGACTATCAGAAAGACGTCGCCGCCATGCTGCGCGCCGCGCGCAGCCTGAACCTGCCGCGCCCCTATTTCCTGCTGGCCCACTCCATGGGCGGCTGCATCGGCCTGCGCGCCGTGATGGAAGGGCTGCCGGTGCAGGCCGTCTCCTTCACCGGCCCGATGTGGGGCATCTATGTCGTCCCGCATCTGCGCGCGCTGGCGTGGTCATTGGCGCAGTTCATGCCCCGCGTCGGACAGGGCCACCGCCTGCCCCCGGGCACCAAGATCGAAGCCTATCCCGCCATCGCCCCTTTCGAGGACAACCTGCTGACCACCGATCCGCAGATGTACGACATGATGCGCGATCAACTGGCCGCCCACCCCGAGCTGAGCCTCGGCGGCCCGAGCTTCGTCTGGCTGCGCGAGGCACTGGCCGAGACGAAACACCTCGCCGGACGCTCGGCGCCCAACATTCCCTGCGTCACCTACCTTGGCAGCAACGAGCGTATCGTCGCCACCGACCGCGTCCACAAGCGCATGGCGCAGTGGAAAGGCGGGCGGCTTGAGATCGTACCGGGCGGCGAGCATGAGGTGTTGTTGGAGAGGCCCGAGTTGCGCAATCCGATCTTCGATGGGCTGGAAAAGCTCTATCTGGGCAATATCACCAGTTAACCCCTCGCCTTAACCGCTCGCCCGCGTCATTTTCCTGTGCAATCCGTCCGCGCCGCCTAGATTGCTTGGGATGACACGCGAACCCGTCCTCAGCTTCACCGAAAACGGCATCTACTGCGCCGCTGGTGACTTCTACATCGACCCCTGGCGCCCCGTCGCCCGGGCACTGATTACCCATGGCCACGCCGACCATGCCCGCGACGGCATGGGCAGCTATCTGGCCACCCATGCCGCCCTGCCGGTGATGCGCCACCGGTTGGGCGAGATCGCCATCGAGGGCATCGCTTACGGCGAGACGCGCCAGATCGGCGGGGCCACGGTCTCCTTCCACCCCGCGGGCCATGTCCCCGGCAGCGCGCAGATCAGGGTCGAGGTCGGTGGCGAGGTTTGGGTTGCCTCGGGTGACTACAAAGTGATCGATGATGGCATGTCCGAGGCTTTCGAGCCGGTCCGCTGCCACCATTTCATTACTGAGAGCACCTTTGGCCTGCCGGTCTTCCGATGGGCGCCACAGGCCGAGGTGGCCGCACAGATCAACGACTGGTGGGCGGGTTGCAAGGCGGCGGGCAAGACCGCCTTCCTCGGGGCCTATTCACTGGGCAAAGCACAGCGGCTGCTGTCGATGCTCGACCCCGAAATCGGCCCGATCCTGACCCACACGGCGGTGGAGAACACCAACGAGGTGCTGCGCGGCCAAGGCATCGCCCTGCCCGAGACCACGCTGGTGACGCCCGAGCTTAACCCCAAGGAACATCCCGGCGCGCTGGTGCTGGCACCGCCCTCTGCGCTCGGTAGCCAATGGGCGCGGCGGTTCGGCGCGCAGGAAAGCGCCTTCGCCTCAGGCTGGATGGCGCTGCGCGGGGTGCGCAGGCGGCGTGCGGGCGACCGGGGCTTTGTCATCTCGGACCATGCGGATTGGCATGGGCTGCTCTGGGCGATCCGCGAGACCGGGGCGGAAAACATATATGTCACACATGGTTACACGGATATCTTCACGCGATACCTGAACGATCAGGGATGGAACGCCGAAGTCGTGCCCACCCAGTTCGAAGGCGACGGGGGCGACAGCGAATGAAGGAATTTGCCGCGCTTTTTAACGCCGTCGACCAGACCACCAAGACCACGGTGAAGGTCGCAGCACTGGCCGAGTATTTCACCACCGCCGCCGAGGACGACCGCCTCTGGACCGTGGCGCTCTTCTCAGGCCGCCGCCCGAAACGCGCGGTCACCACGACCCGCCTGCGCGAATGGGCTTCCGAGGCCTCCGGCGTGCCGCTGTGGCTCTTCGAGGACAGCTATGCCATCGTCGGCGATCTGGCCGAGACCATCGCGCTGGTCCTGCCACCGGTCGAAAGCGAGGACACCGGCACGCTCACCTCTTGGATCAACGCTCTGCGCGGGCTGAAGGATGTCGACGACGCGGCGCGCAAGGAATTTGTCCTCTCGGCGTGGCAACAGCTTGGCGGCACCGAAAGGTTTCTTTTCAACAAGCTCATCACCGGCGGCTTTCGCATCGGCATCAGCCAGAAGCTGATGACCCGCGCCCTCTCGCGCGCCACCGGGAGGCCCGAGGCGGAGATGGCGCACCGCCTGATGGGCAACTGGCACCCCGACGACGTCACATGGCACAGCTTGATCGAAGCCGAGGACGCCAGCGCCGACGCCTCGCGCCCCTACCCCTTTTACCTCGCCTATGCGCTGGAGGATGGGCCGGAGGACTTAGGCGACCCTGAAGACTGGCGGGCCGAGTGGAAATGGGACGGCATCCGTGGCCAGCTCATCCTGCGCGACGGCGACTATTTCGTCTGGTCGCGCGGTGAGGAGTTGATGACGGACCGTTTCCCCGAACTGGCCCGCGCCGCCGATCACCTGCCGCCGGGCACCGTGCTCGACGGCGAATTGCTGGTCTGGCAGCCGGGGGCGGAATTCCCCTCCTCCTTCAATGCTTTGCAAGCCCGCATCGGACGCAAGACCGTACCGAAGAAGCTGCTCAAGGAGGCCCCTGTCGTACTGCACGCCTACGACCTGCTGGAATGGCAGGGCGAAGACATCCGCGACCGCTCCTTTGCCGAGCGCCGTGCGCTGCTGGAAGAGGCCGCCGCCGATTTGCCCGAAGACGCACCCGTGCGTCTCTCGCCGCAGCACCAATTCACCGACTGGGATCAACTCGCCACCCTGCGCGAAACGGCGCGCGAGGCGCAGGCCGAGGGGCTGATGCTAAAACGCGCTGATAGCCCTTATCTCTCGGGCCGCAAGAAGGGCGACTGGTGGAAATGGAAGCTCGACCCGCTGACCATCGACGCGGTGATGATCTACGCGCAATCGGGCTCGGGCCGCCGCGCGAACCTCTTTACCGATTTCACCTTCGCGGTCTGGAACGGCAACGATCTGGTGCCCTTCACCAAGGCCTACTCCGGCCTCACCGACGCCGAATTCCGCCAGATCACCGCATGGGTGCGCAAGAACACGCAGCAACGCTTCGGCCCCGTGCGTCAAGTCACCCCGCACCATGTTTTCGAGATCGCCTTTGAGGGCATCCAGCCCAGCCCGCGCCATAAATCCGGCGTCGCCCTGCGCTTTCCCCGGATGCTGCGCTGGCGCAAGGACAAGCCGCTGCAAGAGGCCAACACCCTCGACGATCTGAAAGAAATGTTGCGCATCTACGGATAGGTTGTTCCGGCCCGCCCGGAGGCATAGATGTGACGAAACGCAAATGAGGTACACCGATGTTTCAGCTTCCCTTCCCGCTTCACGATGCCAACGCCAGCGCCGGGGGCAAAGACCTTGGCGATCTGCCGGAATGGGATCTGAGCGATCTCTATACCAGTGAGGACGCGCCCGAATTGAAACGCGACCTCGATTGGCTGGAGGAAGCCTGCGCCAGCTTCGCCGCCGATTACGAAGGCAATCTGGCCACGCTGGATGCCAAGGGTCTGCTCGACTGCGTGCTGCGCAACGAGAAAATCAATCAGGTCGCCGGGCGCATCATGTCCTTCGCGGGCCTGCGCTACTACCAGCAGACCACCGACGCGGGCCGGGCCAAGTTCATGTCCGACATGCAGGAAAAAATCACAGACTACACCACGCCGCTGGTGTTCTTCACGCTGGAGCTCAACAAGCTGCCCGACGATCACCTCGCCAAACTGCTGGACGAGAATCCCGATCTTGCGCGCTACAAGCCCGTCTTCGACCGCATCCGCGCGATGAAGCCCTACCAGCTGTCGGACGAGATGGAGAAGTTCCTGCATGACCTCGGCGTCGTCGGCGACGCATGGGAGCGCATGTTCGACGAGACCATCGCGGGGTTGGAGTTCGAGGTCGACGGCGAGACGCTGAACATCGAAGGCACGCTGAACCTGCTGACCGACCCTGACCGCGCCAAGCGCGAGGCCGGTGCGCGCGAGTTGGCCAATGTGCTGGGCCGCAACATCCGCACCTTTGCCCGCGTGCACAACACGCAGGTGAAGGAGAAAGAGGTCATCGACCGCTGGCGCGGGATGGAGACACCGCAGACCGGACGCCACCTCAGCAACCACGTTGAGCCCGAGGTCGTCGAAGCCCTGCGCAACGCCGTGGTCGAAGCCTACCCAAAACTGAGCCACCGCTATTATGAGCTCAAGCGCAAATGGCTGGGCCTTGATGTGATGCAGGTCTGGGACCGCGACGCGCCGCTGCCGATGGAAGACCCCAAGGTCGTCGACTGGGCGCAGGCCGAAGCGACCGTGATGGAGGCCTATAACGCCTTCGATCCGCGTATGGGCGAACTGGCCAAGCCGTTCTTCACCAAGGGCTGGATCGACGCGGGCGTGAAACCGGGCAAGGCGCCGGGCGCCTTCGCGCATCCCACGGTGACGGACGTGCATCCATATGTGATGCTGAACTACCTCGGCAAACCGCGCGACGTGATGACGCTCGCGCATGAGCTCGGCCACGGTGTGCACCAGGTGCTGGCCGCCGATCAGGGCGAAATGCTCTCCTCCACCCCGCTGACATTGGCCGAGACGGCTTCGGTCTTCGGCGAGATGCTTACCTTCCGCAAGATGCTCGACAAGGCGCAGACCCAAGCCGAGCGCAAGGTGCTGCTGGCGGGCAAGGTCGAGGACATGATCAACACGGTCGTGCGCCAGATCGCCTTTTATGACTTCGAGTGCAAACTACACGAGGCGCGCCGCGGCGGGGAACTGACACCCGACGACATCAACGCGCTATGGATGAGCGTTCAGGCAGAGAGCCTCGGGCCGGCCTTCGAGTACATGGAGGGCTACGAGACCTTCTGGGCCTATATCCCGCACTTCGTGCATTCGCCCTTCTACGTCTATGCCTATGCCTTTGGCGACGGTCTGGTGAACGCGCTCTACGCCGTCTACGCGGAAGGTGAAGAGGGCTTTGAAGAAAAGTATTTCGACATGCTGAAAGCGGGCGGATCGAAGCACCACAAAGAACTGCTCGCCCCCTTTGGCCTTGATGCCAGCGACCCGGCTTTCTGGGACAAGGGCCTGTCGATGATCTCTGACATGATCGACGAATTGGAAGCGATGGAGGACTGATGTCCCGCGCCGAGCGCATGAAAGAAAGGTTCGCCCCCTTCTTTGTCTGGATTCAGCGGCGGGTGCCGCCCGGATTTAGATTTGCGCTCGGCCTGCTACTGATCTGCGGCGGCATCCTCGGGTTCTTGCCGATCCTCGGCTTCTGGATGCTGCCGCTTGGCCTCATGGTGGCAGCGATGGATGTGCGGCTATTTCGGCGCTGGCGCTCCCTTCGCCGCAGACGGCGGCCTGAGCGGCCTTGAGGTCACTTCAACTGGCTGTCTTTCGAGCCACGCCGATTGATCCCGCCGCGCATCTGCGCCTGCCCGTCTCGTTCTCGCACGCAGTCGATACAAAGCTTTACCCCCGGCAGCGCCATGCGCCGCGCCTCTGGAATCGGCTCTTCGCATTCCGTGCAATGAGTGCGGCTCTCGCCCACTGGCGCGCGGCGTGCTTTTAGCCGCGCCAATTCGTCGGAAATGGAGGCTTCGATCTGCTCGCTCACCGCGCCATCGCGTGTCCATCCACCTTCCATGTTGCGCCCTCCTCATGCGGTTCACTTCATAGATATGGGGCGCAGCGGCGGCTTGTCACGGCTTCACCCGGGATATGGCCCTCACCCCAAGGGCCATTAGATGGGGGCGCGCAGACAAAAAAACACCCCCAAAAGGGGGTGCAGTTGCTAGGCATTGGGCTGTGAGTCAAGCAGCACGCAGGGTCGTATCTCCTCCATTCAAGCGGTTTAGCAGGGTGGACAGGGTGACGGCGCTTTGAATGAGCCGTCGGCGAAGCTCTTGTCGCTGGCCGGCAGGGCGCAGCGGAACGTTGGTGCGCAGGTAGACCCTTTGCGGCATGGCGGCGGGATGGCAGGTATAGGTCACTTCAACCATCGCCTCGACCCGGCCAAAGTCGCGGGCATAGTGTACACTGTGAAATCGGGCGTCGCAGATGGTAAGTGTGACGGGGCATTCATCGGACGGGTGACCAAGGGTGACGGGATCATAGCTGCGTTTGCGGCGGAGAATGTCCCCTGCATTGAGGGACGTGATGGGGCCGGGTGTTTCTGGCGCGGTGGAGCGGCTTGGCATGTCTGATCCTCTTCCTAGTGATCTGGTCGCTTATCTTCCCTTTCTATGGGCCTTTGCGTTCCCTGAGGTGCGCCTCTGCCCAACCTGTATACATGTTGTCGGGCTCAATTGTGGCAGAAATGGGGCAAGAACTTGCCGACAATCGGGCAATCGTATAATTCGTCAAAATTTTTTCACGTTTCCTATGCGAAAGGGGAGGTCACCCCTCCTTTTCGACCTCTAGCAGCCAGTTCTCCTGAAGCCGGTTTTCGATGGCTTCGGGGAAATGGCTGCGCACCAAGGCGATGGCTTCCGCGGCGGGCATTCCGGCCCCGATCAGCAACCACGCCGCGATCAGCCCACTGCGCCCCGCGCCGTATTGGCAGGAAAGGGCAACCGTCTCTCCCGCCTCTAGCGCCGCCTCGAAACGCACCCGGTGTGCAGGCCATTCGGTTAGGAATCTATCGCAAGGGACGTTAAAATCTTCGATCGGCGCGAAGGAGAGCCTTAAACCAAGAGACTGTGAAGTCTTTGAAATCAGGTGAAAAGCTCTGTCAGGAAGCTCGGTCTCCTCGGTAAGAACCAGCAACTCCCGCGCCCCAGCCGCACGCAGGCCTTCCAAGGTTTCCCGCATCTGTTGAGGATCGAGGTAAGCGCTGCCATCCACATGGGTCAACAGCCCCGGAAAGCCCGTCATCGCCAAATGCCCGCCGCGGGGCGTGGGGATAACGGCGCGTATCGAGGTCGCTTCAGGATCAAAAAAAGGCACATCACGAGACATAAAAACATCCATAGAATTTGAGTAACGGCAACGTCACCTGTATACATGTTAAATTGATAAAAACGAACAGACGAAGGATGCCGGGCAATGTCGACCCAAGTCAAATCCAGCGCGGCGATTGCAGAGGCGCTTCGGACGGACATCTGCCTGAACCGCAACATTGCCGACGGCATGCTGCATGAGGTGGCCCTCGCCCAACGTTTCGGCGTGTCCCGCACGCCCATCCGGCAAGCGTTGCAACGTTTGGCCTATGAACGCATGATCGCCGTGAAATCCGGCGTGGGGTCTGTTGTGACCCCTTTGGACGCGCCCATGCGCGCGGATGACATCCGCGCGGCTGTGGCGATTATCGAAGCGGCCGGCAAATGTGCAGTGCCCTCCCCCGCCCCACCGGCGCACTTCATGTCACTCGCCGGGATTCTGGGCATGATGGACCTCGCCCCGCTGGACAATGCTGAGGCCTTTTTCGATATCCGCGCCCGGCTTTTGAACGCCCTATCGGAGATGATCGAGAACCCGATCCTCAGCGACGCCTTTCGCGCGGCCTATTGGCGGCTGATAAGATGGTCCCTGCGGGATTTCGCCACCGCGCCGGAACCTCAGATCGCGCAACTGCGGGCCGTGCTGCAAGCCGCTGCCCGGGCGATGCAGTCGGGCACGATCCCCGCCTGTTTCGAAGAAGTCGCAAAGCTCGAAAGCCAGCTCGTCGAACCCCGAATTTAATAAAGAAAAGCCCCGCTCCATAGAAGCGGGGCCCTCTGTATCATCGGGATCAGCCGTTAGCTGGCCGCCAACATGCCCTTTTCCTTCGCCAAGTCGCGCATCCGCTTTTGGAGCTTCTCGAAGGCGCGCACCTCGATCTGGCGAATCCGCTCGCGGCTGACATCGTATTGCGCCGAGAGGTCTTCGAGCGTGACCGTCTCATCCGACAGGCGACGCTGGGTCAGAATGTCCTTCTCGCGCTCGTTCAGCACGTCCAGGGCCTCCGCCAGCATCTCCCGCCGGGTCTCCAGCTCGTCACGCTCGGCATAGTCGCCCGCTTGGTCGGCGTCTTCATCCTCCAACCAATCTTGCCACTGCATCGTGCCTTCGCCTTCGGACCCGACGGTGGCGTTGAGCGAGGCATCCCCGCCCGACATCCGCCGGTTCATGGAGACGACCTCATCCTCGGTCACGCCGAGTTGGGTCGCGATCTCTTTCACGTTTTCGGGGCGCAAATCGCCCTCTTCCAGCGCGCCGATCTTGTTCTTGGCCTTACGCAAGTTGAAGAACAGCTTTTTCTGACCCGACGTCGTGCCGAGCTTGACCAGCGACCAACTGCGCAGAATGTATTCCTGAATCGAGGCGCGAATCCACCACATCGCATAGGTGGCAAGGCGGAAGCCCTTCTCAGGATCGAAACGTTTCACCGCCTGCATCAGGCCGACGTTCGCTTCCGAGATCACCTCGGACTGTGGCAATCCATAGCCGCGGTAGCCCATCGCGATCTTTGCCGCGAGGCGCAGGTGAGAGGTGACCATCTTATGCGCGGCTTCGGTGTCTTGTTCTTCGACCCAGCGTTTGGCCAACATGTATTCTTCCTCAGGCTCCAGCAGCGGGAACTTGCGGATCTCTTGCATATAGCGGTTCAGCCCGCCTTCGGGCGTTGGTGCGGGCAGATTTGCATAATTTGCCATGTCTTGTCCCTTTCCCCAGTTTAATCGGGGCCTATGTTATTTCGCTTAACATGCAATATGGGCGGCCCCCTTCGTGCTTTCAAGACAGAAGCATTCACGCTTTTGTTCATGACTGCACAGTTTCTGTGAACAAAACGTAACCGATCCTTAGGCGGTTCCGCGGGGCGGCGGGGTCACGCCGATGGGGCGGTGGTGCCGTCGCGCAGCAGGTCCAGCAGGGCCGCCATATCGGGCGGCAGCGGTGCCTCAAAACGCAGGTTCTCACCAGTCACCGGATGCTCGAACCCCAGAACGGCGGCGTGCAGCGCTTGCCGGGGGAAGGCACGGATTGCTTCGGCGGTGGCCTCAGGCAAGGCCGTCTTGGCCAGTTTGCGCCGCCCGCCATAGGTCGCATCCCCCACCAAACCATGGCCCGCGTGGGACATATGCACGCGGATTTGGTGCGTGCGCCCCGTCTCAAGCCAACATTCCAGCAGCGCCAGTACGGGCGGGGTGCCGAAACGCTCGACCGTGCGGGCACGGGTCACCGCGTGCCGCCCGCCTTGAAACAGCACCGCCTGCCGCTGGCGGTCGGTCTTGTGCCGCGCCAGTTGGGTGGTCATCCGCAGGATATTCCCCGCCTCGAAGGACGCGCCTTTGACGCCCCGCAGGCGCGGGTCATTGGCATCCGGCACCCCATAGACGAGGGTCTGGTAATAACGCTCTACGGTATGTTTCTCGAACTGCGCCGCCAGCCCGTGATGCGCCGCGTCGGATTTGGCGACGACCAGCAGCCCCGTAGTGTCCTTGTCGATCCGGTGCACGATGCCGGGCCGCTTCATGCCGCCCACGCCGGATAGATCATCACCGCAATGTGCTAACAATGCGTTAACCAGCGTGCCGGAGGGCGAGCCCGGCGCGGGGTGCACCACCATGCCCGCGGGCTTGTCGATCACGATCAGATCGTCGTCCTCGAACACCACCGACAGCGGGATGTCTTCGGGCAGGATGTGGCTCTCTGCCGCTTCTTCAACCGTGATCTGCACCGCCTGCCCTTCGGCGACTTTGGCGCGGGGGTCTTGGACCACGACACCGTCGAGCGTCACCGCGCCTTCGGTGATCAAACGGCCCAACCGCGTGCGCGACAGGTTCGCTTCCTCTGGCACATCGCGGGCCAGCGCCTTATCAAGACGGGCGGGCGGGCTATCGCCCAGAATGAAATCAATGCGGCGGTGAGACATGGACACGGACAACCCTGATGAACCGGCGAACCTGCGGTTTCTGCGGCGGATGGTGACGGTCTTGACCGTCGTGATGATTGGCGGGGTTCTAGTGCTGATCTTCGTGCTTGTCACCCGTCTGAGCGATCAGGGCCCGACCATGCCGCGCAGCATCACCCTGCCCGATGGCAGCAGCGCCCAAGCGTTTACGCAAGGCCGCGGCTGGTATGCGGTGGTAACGGATGCGGATGAGATCCTGATCTTTGACCAACTGACCGGCGCATTGCGCCAGACGGTCGTGATCGAGTGATCAGCCGCGGATCGTCTTGGCGAAGGTCGAATAGATCGGCTCGTTCGCGCAGATTATCTCACCATGTTGCAGGATGTTGCGCTCAGGGCAGATCGGCTCGACAAGGCCACCGGCCTCTTTGACGATCAACATGCCCGCGGCCACATCCCACGGCTTCAGACGACGCTCCCAGAAGCCATCGTAACGGCCCGAGGCGACATAGGCGAGATCGAGCGAAGCCGCGCCCCAGCGGCGCACACCGGCGCAGACGGGCAGCAGGCGGCCCAAATCTTTGAGCGTTTCAGGCAGATCGGCACGGCCCCCGAAAGGCAGACCTGTGGCAAAGATCGACTCGATCATGCGGTGACGGCCCGAAACCCGCAGGCGGCCTTCGTTCATCCAAGCGCCGGTGCCCTTCTCGGCAAAAAACATTTCGTCCTTGGCGGGGTCAAAGACCACACCGGCGACGATCTCGCCCTTATGCTCCAACGCGATGGAGATGGCCCAATGCGGCAGACCGTGCAGAAAGTTGGTGGTGCCATCCAGCGGGTCGACGATCCAGCGACGGGTCGGGTCTTGGCCCTCTTCCTCGCCGCCCTCTTCGGCCAGCCAGCCATAGGTCGGGCGCGCGCCCATCAGGTCGTCTTTGATGATCTTCTCGGCGCCAATGTCGGCCTTGGTTACGAAATCGCCCGCGCCCTTGACCGAGACCTGAAGGTTCTCGACCTCGCGGAAATCCTTGACCAATGCACGCCCCGCTTTGCGTGCTGCCTTGATCATGATGTTGAGATTCGCACTGCCGATCATTGTTCGCGCCCTTTGATGGATAAGGCGGGACGTATAGGGCGCAAGAGCGCAATTGCCAAGGGGGCAGAAACCTGCACCGCTTATTGATTCTTGCGCACCTCACGGGTTGCATTCAGAGCGCGAGGGAACACCTTGGACGCTGTAGCAACCAGCACGAAGGAAACTCCATGTCCGACCAGATGCAAAGAATCGTCCTCGCCTCCCGCCCAGATGGCGCACCGACGCCCGAGAACTTCCGCCTTGAAAGCGCGGATATCCCCCAGCCGGGCGACGGCGAAATTCTGGTCGAAGTGCATTACATGTCGCTCGACCCCTATATGCGGGGCCGAATGGACGATGCGAAGTCCTATGCCGAACCTGTGCCCCTCGGCGGCCTGATGGAAGGTGGCAGCGTGGGCAAGGTGATCGCCTCCAATGACCCGAGCTTCGACGAGGGCGATTTTGCCTTTGGCGCCTTCGGCTGGGCCACCCATGGCGTCGCCCCGGCGAAACAATGTCAGAAGGTCGATGCCGAAGGCGTGCCGATCACCGCCTCGCTCGGCGTGCTCGGCATGCCCGGCCTGACCGGCTGGTACGGTTTGAACGACATCGGCCAGCCGAAAGAAGGCGAGACCCTCGTGGTGGCCGCGGCCACCGGCCCCGTCGGCTCGATTGTGGGGCAATTGGCCAAGGCCAAAGGGCTGCGCACTGTGGGCATCGCAGGCGGCGCCGACAAATGCGAGATCGCCACCCGCGATTTCGGCTTTGACGTCTGCCTTGATCACCGCGCCTATGACGATGCAAAATCCCTGCGCGCCGCCCTGAAAGAGGCTGCGCCGGATGGCATTGATATCTATTACGAAAACGTCGGCGGCAAGGTGCTGGATGCGGTGTTGCCGCTGATGAACCCCCATGGCCGCATCCCGCTTTGCGGCATGATCGCATGGTATAACGCCGGCGGGCTGGGCGCCGATGCCGAGGGGGCTGGCCTCACCGCGCCGCGGCTGTGGCGCACGATTTTGGTGAACTTCCTCACCGTGCGCGGCTTCATCATCTCGAACCACTGGGACCAGATGCCGAAGTTCCAGCGCGAAGTGGCGCCGATGGTCGCCGATGGCCGCGTGAAGGTGAAAGAGGACATCACCGAAGGGCTGGAGAAGGCGCCGCAGGCCTTCATCGACATGCTGAATGGCGGGAACACCGGCAAGGCTATCGTTAAGGTGAAGTAAGCTTTGGAATGCGTTGTTCCGCCTTGTGGAACGGCGCGTTCACCCACCCGGCCCGGCGTCAAGCCGCTGCCCCTCGGCACACCACTCAGGCCCGCTGCAACTTCCGCGCCTCCTGCCCGGCCAGCTTCAACAACTCATCCATAAACGGTTTGCCCAGATCATCCCTGCGCACCGCTGCATAAAGCCGCCGTGTGATCCCCTCGGCCGTCAAAGGCCGCGTGACGTAATCGGAGGAATATTTCACCTCCCGCACCACCCAATCCGGCAGGACCGAGACCCCGCGGTTGGACGCCACCAGCAACAGGATCACCGCCGTCAGTTCCACCTGCCGGATCGTCGCAGGCTCGACCTTGGCGGGGATCAACAACTGGCTGAACACGTCCAGCCGGGTCCGTTCCACCGGATAGGTAATCAGCGTCTCCCCACGAAAATCGGCCGCCTCGACAAAGGGTTTCTCGGCCAGCGGGTGGTTCTGCGAGGCCACGAAAACAGGATTGTAATCAAAGAGTTCGACAAATTCGACGCCCGGCAGTTCCTCAGGGTCCGAGGAGACCACCAGATCAACCTCTTCCCGCAAAAGCGCAGGCAGCGCGTCAAAGGCGAGACCGGGGCGGATATCGACATCCACATCCGGCCAATGGCGGCGGAACTGCTCCAACACAGGGAAGAGCCACTCGAAACAGGCGTGACATTCGATTGCGATATGCATCCGCCCCGTGCTGCCCGCCCGCAGACCCGAAAACTCGTCCTGCAAGGCTTCGACCTGCGGCAAGACCTGCTGCGCGAGCTTCAACAGCCGCTGCCCGGCGGGCGACAACTTCAACGGTTTCGAGCGCCGCACAAAGAGTTCGACCCCCGCCTGATCCTCCAACCCCTTCACCTGATGACTTAACGCCGATTGCGTGATATTCATCTGATCCGCCGCGCGGGCCAAGCCGCCCGCCTCGTGGATGGCCTTGATTGTGCGCAGGTGACGGAACTCAATGTGCATTTGAGGCATTACTCATGTTCAAGATGAATGTTATGAGTTTGTCTCACAAGCCTAGATGTGAGACAAGACGTGAAACCGCCAAAAGGATCTCTCAATGACCACCCCTGCCGTTTCCTTCGAAGTCTTCCCGCCCCGCACCGTCGGCGCGGCGTTCAAACTGTGGGATGCGGCGCAGGCATTGGCCCCGCTGGCCCCGCGCTTCTTCTCCGTCACCTATGGCGCAGGTGGCACGACGCGCGATCTCACCCATGATTCGGCGCATGTGCTGCACCGCACCTCGGGCTTGCCTGTCGCAGGCCACCTGACCTGCGTCGGCGCCAGCCGGGCAGAGACGCTCGACGTGGCCGATAAATTCGCCGAAGCGGGCATCAAAGACATCGTCGCCCTGCGCGGCGACCCGCAAGCAGGCACCGACAAGTTCGTGCCCCACCCCGAAGGCTTCGCCGACAGTTGCGAGCTGATCGAGGCGCTGGCGAAAACCGGCAAATTCACCATCCGCGTCGGCGCCTACCCCGACCCGCACCCCGAAGCGGCAGACCAACAGGCGAATATCGACTGGCTGAAACGCAAGTTCGACGCGGGCGCGGATGAGGCGCTGACCCAGTTTTTCTTTGAGGCGGAGACCTTCCTACGTTTCCGCGATGCCTGTGTGAAAGCAGGCATCGACAAGCCGATCACGCCGGGCATCCTGCCGGTGGTGAACTGGACCTCGGCCCGTAAATTCGCCGTCAAATGCGGCACGCCGGTCCCAGAATGGGTCGACCAAGCCTATGAGGCTGCGATCCGCGATGACCGGCACGATCTGCTGGCCCAAGCCATGTGCACCGAACTGTGCAGCGAGTTGATCGACGAAGGCGTGGATGCGCTGCATTTCTACACGCTCAACCGCGCGGAACTCACCCGCGACGTCTGCCGCGCCATCGGTGTGACCCCGCAGGTTGATCTCTCGGACGTCGCGTAAGCGCCGCCCCTCTGGCAGGGGGGCTTGCCCCTGCCCCGCGCGGGCGTATCCTCCGGCGAAATTCACTTGCCGGAGAAGACCATGCCCCGCATCGCCCAAAGCCCTGCTGACCTTTTGTCCCAATCCGAAGCGCTCAAGCTTTCGGGGCTGGAGTTCATGCAGGCCATTCTCGACGGCACCAACCCCGGGCCGCCCATCGGCCAGACCATGGGCTATGCGCTGCATTCGGTCGAAGAGGGCCGCATCGTCTTTCGCGGCGCGCCGAGCTTTGCCATGACAAACCCGATGGGCACGGTGCACGGCGGTTGGTACGGCACGCTGCTCGATTCAGCGATGGCCTGCGCGGTGATGACGAAAATCCCCCGCGGCTCGGTCTATACCACTTTGGAATATAAGATTAATATCCTGCGCGGCTTGCCTTTGGGGATGGAGATCGACTGTATCGGGGTGACCGATCATGTGGGCCGTTCGACCGGTGTCGCGCATGGCGAGATTCGCGGCGTCGAGGATGGCAAGCTTTATGCCACAGGCTCCACCACTTGCATCGTAATGAAGCTAAGCTAAGCCCATTCACAAAGAACCCCGGCGCGGAGGGCTCCACGCCGGGGTCTGAAAATTCAACTTAAGCGTTTACCGCTTAAATTAGTCCCAGAAGCCTTCGTCAACGCCGGGCAGCGCTTCGAGCTCTTCTTCGCTCAGACGCGTGACATAGGCGTAGGTCTGGTCATCGACGGCCACGAGGTTCACATCGGGTGTCGAGATCATGACGTGTTTGTCACCGATATCGAGGAAACCACCGACCTCGGCCACGATGCCGACCATCTGGCCGTTTTTGGACAGAACGATGTCTTCGATTTCACCGATCTCGTTCCAGTCGGCGCCGATTTCGTTATAGGCCGTGTTAGGGCTCCATTCGTCGCCGGCTTCGTTGAGGGTGTAGATCTCACCGCCGGTGATATCGCGCGAGCGGATCAGATCGCCGCGCATTTCGTTCATCTGCATGCTGTCGACGTTGGAATAGTCGGTCATATGCGTTTCAGCGAGAGCGGCGGTGCCTGCGAGTGTCAGGGCAAGAGTGCTGGCTGTAAGCGTTTTCATGTCTCTCTCCTCTTCGTTATTTGCTATGATCTCAACGAAAGTTCAGGGAGAACGTTCCAAGAAATATAAGATTTTCTATGGGTTAGGGGCCCGGCGGGGCGGCACCACCCGCGCGGGGAGAGACTGACGGCAACTGGCCACACGCTGTAAAACGCACGCTATACTAAAAAAGTGGGGGGGGGGTGGTACCACCTCCTGGTCTCGAACCAGGGACCTCTTGATCCACAATCAAGCGCTCTAACCAACTGAGCTAAGGCGGCACTGGGGCGGATTTAGCGCCCGTGGCGGAGGAATGCAAGACCTCAAAGTCAGAAGAAATGCCGGTTTCCTTCAGATTTTTCGCACGCCCTGTGTCATCGGCACTCATACGGGAAACGCGGGTGGATGACGCGGCGATTTCACCCTCGGTCTCCAAGCTGCGCGTCGCGGCAATCTCCCGATCCGCCAGACCGGCACCCTACCCTCGTGCAAAATGGTGATGACGCACCCGTCACCTAAGGCCAACGCGCCCCCTCCCCTGCGACGCAACCCGCCAAGATATCTTGCCTTTCCGCCCATGCCGCGCTAGCGATAAGCCCCACCAAACCGGAGGCTCCCATGGGCATCGACACCGAACGCGACATCGAAGCAAACCTGCAAATCGGCCCGACAGACAAGGGCATGGTCCGCCTTTTCGTCGAAGGCGGCGGCGTTGAAATTCCGATGGATTTCACCCCGGAAGAAGCCCGCGAAATCGCGGAAGAGATTATGGCCGCCGCGAACCGCGCAGGCAAAAAAGGGCGCTAAGCCGCCTACGCGCGGGTTCGCCCACGATACAGACGAGCGACCTCAGATCACGCTCCCCTTTCAAGACCAGTTCGGCGCCATGTCGGGATCGCGTAGGCGATGCAGGCGCCGGGCGGCATGGGTCGCGAATTTCTGCACCATCACCTTGCGCCGGGCGGGCGCAAGCTTGGTCTCATCGCACATCCTCACAATCTCCGCCCCATAGGCGTCACCGATGATGAGGCCGCTTTCCTCGGGCAGCAGTTCCACCGGGAAATCACTGTCCACGGCCCAAAAGAACCGGTCGGCCCATTCCAAATAGCCCTCCCATTTTGCGTCGCCCATGAAGTCGGCGCGATTGGATTTGCATTCGACGATCCAAATCTCCCCCTTCGGGCCAAGCGCCATCACGTCGACCCGCAAACCGCGCGTCGGCACAAGTTCCTCCACCGAGGCGAACCCAAGATCGGCCAAATGCCGCATCACCCCCCGCGCCAGTAATTGGCCGGGTTGGAGTTGTCGTATGTCATTCTCCATCATGGCGACAAATATGAACATTTGATGAACATCCACAAGGGGCAGCATCGGAAAGTTTGGTAATTCCCCCGTGACCCCCTATCTTCACCCCAGCAAAGCGAGGGAGGCCCATGGCACAACGCGAACCGATGAGTGAGACACAGGCGCGCGGGGTGCGTTACGCCCGTGAATTGGAGGGCCACCTGACATGGCTCGATACATTCTCGGGCACGGCGCTTGGCGTTTTGGCCGTGGCCTCGGGCATTTACACCTACCTTGGCGTCTCATCGCTGCTGGATGACAACGGCGCTATGTCGGCCTTTGCCGCGATCGCCTATTCGGTGGCGGTCTCCGTGGGCATCTTTGTCTTTTGGTCCTATCTGCTGCGGCTCTTCCCCGCTGTGCGCACCACACGCGCGCGGATGGGGCTTCTGGGGGCGATGGGGCTCGGCTCCGTGGCGATCATCGCGATGTCGAGCTGGCTGAACGCCGCCGCGCTTGCCGGATCGGCGGCAGTGGAGCAGCATCTCGCCGAGACGGTGCAAGACTACCAAGGCGCGTTAGAGCGCACACATGAGATTGCCCTGTCTGCTCAAGGGCTTGAGCGGGACGTGGCGCGGGTCAGACAGAGCTTTGAAGACCTGAGCGAGCAAGAGGCGGCTGGCAGCCTGTCGGGCCTTGCCGGGCGCGGCGCGGTGTTCCGGGTGCTGCGGCAGAAGTCGGCGGAACTGGGCGCGCTGGAGGCGCAGATCGCCACCCAGACCCCGCTGGTGAATGACGCCTTCGCCGAGGGGAACCAGATCCTCAGTCGCATGCGCGCCCTGACGGTAGAGCCCGGCCCGGTTCAGGCGCGCTCGGTCGAGTTTTCCGAACAGGCCGTGCGGCTTGCAGGTCTGATCACCCGGCTACGGCAGCTTTCCGTGGCCCCGCTGGTGGAACGCGCAGCGCAGGATTTGGCGGCCTCCGTCGTGCTGCCTGAGCTTGACGGCAGCAACGAAGAGCAACGCGGCGCGCAAGGGGCGACGATAACCTCGGTTCTGGAGGTGCTGGCCCAGCGTGCAGCGACATTGGAGCGCGCAGCGCAGGACGTGCAGACCATGCCGCCCGCCGCCGACACGACCTATACGCCGATCTCCAGCGCCGATGCGGTGATCCTCTATGCGCGCAATTTCGTGCCCTCTTGGGCCGGGGCCATCGCGATTGACCTGTTGCCCGCCGTGCTGGTGCTGATCCTCTCCATCACCCAAGGGGCGATCCGCTCGGGCCGGGAGGGGGCCGCAGTCGAAGACACGCTGACCCTTGCAGAACTACGCGCCGCGCTGGCCGCCGTGCGTGATGTCGATGTGGCGATGCAGGAAAGCCCCGCCCACAAACGCCCCGCCGCCGAAGCGCCGCCCGCCGCTGATGCGACCGAAGAGCCGGCCCCCGGCCCCGTCACATCGATCAAAAGCACATGAGCGAAGAGACCCCACCGGAAGCCGAGGCCCCCCACCGGAAGCCGATTGTCGGGCGGGTGCTGATCGGCGTGCTGATCTTTCAACTTGGCCTCGCGGTGCTGCTGTTCTGGGGGGACCTAGGGGAAGGGCTGCGCCTGCCGGGCTTCGGCCCGCGCGCCCCGGAATTGACCGAGCCGATCCGCCCCGGCGACCAGACCCGCCGCTTCCGCCCCGAACGCGCGCCAACCCCCGGCCAGCCGATGCCCGAGACCGCCCTGCCCGACCGGCTGGTGCTCACCCCCGTCTCGGGCGGGCGTGCGGCGCTGTTGGAGGGGGCCATCGAAGCGGGCGATGCAGAGCGGATCGTCAAACAGTTGAGCGAACTGACCCCCGCGCCCGAGGAAATCTATCTCAATTCCCCCGGCGGATCGGTCCGCGACGCTTTGGAACTGGGCCGCTATCTTCGGCGCGAAGAGCTAAACACCGCACTGCGGGAGGGGGACATCTGCTATTCCGCCTGCCCCTATCTGCTGGCCGCCGGCGCGGCACGGACCGTGCCCGAGAGCGCCTCGGTCGGGGTGCATCAGCATTACTTTGGCGAAAGCACGATCCTACCCGCCTTTGTCGCTGTGGAAGACATCCAGCGCGGCCAAGGTGAGGTGATGCGATACCTCGATGATATGGGCATTGATCCGATGGTGATGCAGCATGCGCTGGTCACGCCACCCGATGAAATCTATGTGCTGCTGCCCGAAGAATTGCGCCGCTACGGCTTTATCCCCGCCGAAGATTGAACCGGCAGAGAAGTTTTGCAAATCCACTTCCGCCCCCTTGCCGCAGCCCCACTTGGCCCCTACATCGGGGGTCGACGGGTTCTGCCCTGTTCGTGAACGTTACATTCCAGTGGCCTTAAGCAAATCCGAGGGAGCTGGCTCTGTCCGAGCCCTGGTTCGGTTACCTGGCGCCCACCTGTACATACAGGTCCTCGGGAATATAAAACAGCAGCGGCAGGCGCGGTTCCCGTCACTTTCCCAAGACATCAATGTGGTAGATGGCCCCCTCGGGGCCACTTTCCCGCGCGTTTAGAACGCTTCGGGGCGCGCCTCGCGGGCCATATGGTCAAGCACGGCGTTGACAAAGCTCGGCTCGCGCCCATCGGGGAAGAAGGCATGGGCCACGTCGACATATTCCTTGATCACCACGCGCGGCGGCGTGTCGTCATGGCGGAACTCGGCCCCGGCGGCGCGGAACAGCGCGCGCAGGGTCGGGTCGATCCGGGCAATGGCCCATTTGGCGACGATGGCGCGGTTGGCCATCTGGTCGATCGGCGCTTGATAGTTCACCGCATCTTCGAGCACGCGAGAGAAGTGATCGACATCCCCCTCCTGCATCTCGTCGCCCTCATAGACGGCACCGAAACGGTGGTCGATGAATTCGTGACGCACGACATCGACCGTCTGCGCGGAATGCTCCATCTGGAACAGCGCCTGCACGGCATAGAGCCGCGAGGCCGACTTCATCTTACGTTTCTGGTTGCCCGAAGGCCCGTTGCTGGTCATGCGATGTTTGATCCATCCGTGTCGCCGGCCATCAAAGTGTCCTGCCCGAATGGCTTGAACCCGATGCCCTTGCTCTGGCGGCCCCATTTACGAGCGAGCGCGATAAGATGCAAGGCCGCAGCGGCTGCACCGCCGCCTTTGTTTTGCCCCTCGGGGTCGGCGCGCACCTCGGCCTGTTGTTTATTCTCGACCGTCAGGATGCCATTGCCGATGCAAAGCCCTTGCAGGCCAAGCAGTTGCAAGGCGCGGCTGCTGTCGTTGCAGACGGTCTCGTAATGGGTGGTCTCGCCCCGGATGACACAACCAAGCGCGACATAGCCGTCGAAATTGCTGCCCCGGTCGGAAATGCCGATGGCGGTGGGAATCTCCAACGCGCCGGGCATTTCGATCACCTCATAACTGGCGCCCGCAGCCTCCAACTCGGCCTTGGCGCCGGTCAACAGGCCATTCGCGATGTCCGAGTAATAGGGCGAGACGACGATCAGCAGCTTCACCGGTTCGTCGAAGCTGGGACGCGGCAGGATGGTATGCTCTTCGGCGGATGCCATGGCGATTACTCCGTAGTGATGGGCCGGGTGCCCACGATTTCCAACGCATAGGCGTCGAGGCCCAGATAGCGCGTGTCGGGATTGTCGGTCAGCAGGACCAGTTCATGCAGCCCCATTGTCGAGAGGATCTGCGCGCCAAGTCCTGTGCGTTTGATCGTGCGCGGGCGGTCGTCATCCTCTGGGTCGAGCTTGAGGCGCGGGTAAGGATCGCGGAAGAGCACCACGGCCCCCCGCCCCTCTTCGGCGATGATCTGCATGGCGCGGGGCAACTCGTCCGCCGGACTGGGGCCGAGGCCGAGGATATCTTCAAGCGCGTTGATCGCATGGGTGCGGATCAGCACCGGCTCGGGGGTCGAGATGTCGCCCTTGGTCAGCACCACATGGTCGGTCCCGGTGATTTGGTCGGAGAACACCCGCATCTGCCAATCGCCGCCATAGGCCGAGGTCACGGTGCGGCTGTCGCGCTCCACCAACAGATTGTCATGCTTGTGGCGGTAGGTGATGAGATCGCTGATCGTGCCGATTTTCAGCCCATGCGCGGCGGCAAATTCCACCAGATCGGGCAGCCGCGCCATTTCGCCATCGTCTTTCATGATCTCGCAGATCACGCCCGAAGGGTGCAGCCCCGCGAGGCGCGAAATATCGACTGCCGCTTCGGTATGGCCTGCCCGCACCAGCACGCCACCATCGCGGGCGCGCAGGGGGAAGACGTGACCGGGGGTGGCGATATCCGCCGAACCAGATTGTTCCGAGATCGCCACGGCCACGGTCAGTGCACGGTCGGCGGCAGAGATGCCGGTGCTGACACCCTCCCGCGCTTCGATGCTGACGGTAAAGGCCGTTTCATGCCGCGAGGAATTGTTCACCGCCATCATCGGCAGGCCGAGGTGATCGACCCGCTCTGCCGTCATCGGCAGGCAGATCAGCCCGCGCCCATGGGTCGCCATGAAATTGATCGCCGCGGCATCGGCAAACTCAGCCGGGATCACCAGATCGCCTTCGTTCTCGCGGTCCTCATGATCCACCAGAATAAACATGCGGCCTTGGCGCGCGTCTTCGATGATCTCTTCGATGGGCGAGATCGCATCGCTCAGCCCTGTCTCGACCGGTCCGGGTTTGTCAAATTGCATCGGCTGCTTCCATCTATCTGTTGCCCGGCTCTTAGCCTGACCCGCGCCGCTTGGCCAGAGCGCGCCCCGAAGGGCGCGGCGTCACATCTCGTTCAGGCGTGCCACATAACGGGCCAGCGTGTCGATTTCGAGGTTCACCAGATCGCCGACGCCTGCATCGCCCCAAGTCGTCACCTCCTTGGTATGCGGGATGAAGTTGATGCCGAAATCGCAGCCATCAACATCATTCACCGTCAGCGAGGTGCCATTCAGCGCCACCGAGCCTTTAGGCGCGATGAACCGCGCCAGATCCTTGGGCGCGCGCAAGGTCACGCGGGTGCTGTCGCCCTCGTCTTTCATCTCAATGATCTCGGCCACGCCATCGACATGGCCCGAGACGATATGCCCGCCCAACTCGTCTCCCACCTTCAAGGCGCGTTCGAGGTTCACGCGCCGCCCTTCGGCCCAATGCTGGCCGAGGTTTGTCTTAGCCACGGTCTCGGCGCTGATCTGCACCTCATACCAATCCGCGCCCAGCCCCACGACCGTCAGGCAAACCCCATCGCTGGCGATGGAGGCGCCCATGTCGATGCCGCTGGTGTCATAGCCGGTCTGGATGCGCGCGCGCAGGTCGCCTTCCTGCTCCAGCTTGGTCACGGTGCCAACGTCTGTGATAATGCCGGTGAACATGGGGTAGGCTCCTTTGCTGGTTCCGCGCAGTGGTAAACCCGGTCACCGCCACAGGCAAGAGCGGGTGACGCCACATTGTCGCCCCTATTATATGGTGGTTAAGGGGGCAAAGACCCACCGAAGGACCAGAATGACCGTGACCGCCGCCCCGACCAGAACCTTCCTGTTCCTGCAAGGACCGCATGGCCCTTTCTTCAACAGTCTGGGCAAGATGCTGCGGCGCGCGGGGGCCGAGGTCTGGCGCGTGGGCTTCAACGCGGGCGACCGGGCCTTTTGGTTTCACCCGTCGACCTACATCCCCTATCGCGGCAGGGTCGAGGATTGGCCGCGCGTCTTTGCCAGCCTGCTGGACGAGAAGCAGGTCACCGACATCGTGCTTTACGGCGACACCCGTCCCATCCACGCCGAAGCGGTGGCCGAGGCCAAGCGCCGTGGCATCACCGTGCATGTCTTCGAGGAAGGCTATATGCGGCCCTATTGGGTCACCTATGAGCGCGGCGGCTCGAACGGCAATTCGCGGCTGATGGAGATGACCATTCCCCAGATGCAGGCCGCCCTCGCCCGCTCGGACATGGAAGCCCCCCTGCCGCCGGGCCATTGGGGCGACATGCGCCACCACATCTTCTACGGCGCGCTTTACCATTGGTTCGTGATGTTCCGAAACGGCGAATACCGCAATTTCAAACCACACCGCAGCCTGCCGGTGACCAAGGAATTCCGTCTCTACCTCAAGCGGCTCTTGCTGATGCCGGTGCTGGCCGCCGACCGCCTGCTGGCCACGCTGAAGATCCGGCTGGGCGGCTTTCCCTATCATCTCGCGCTGCTGCAACTGGAGCATGATTCTTCTTTCCAGAAACATTCGCCCTTCAACACGATGGCCGATTTCCTTGAACTGGTGATCGAAGGTTTCGCCAAGGGCGCGCCGCAACATCACCACCTCGTCATTAAGGCGCATCCGCTGGAGGATGGCCGCGTGCCGGTGCGGCGCGATGTCAAACGGCTGGCCCGCGCGCATGGGGTTTCCGACCGTGTGCATTTCGTGCGCGGCGGCAAGCTGGCACAGCTTCTCAATGACACCCGCAGTGCTGTCACGGTGAATTCCACCGCCGGGCAACAGGTGCTCTGGCGCGGCATCCCCCTCAAGGCTTTTGGCCGCGCGGTCTATTCCCAGCCTGAGTTTGTCTCGGACCAGCCGCTGCCGGAATTCTTTGCTACCGCCAACCGCCCCGACAACCGCGCGTATAAGGATTATCGCCGCTATCTGCTTGAAACCTCTCAGGTTCCGGGCGGTTTCTATGCCGCACGCGGGCGGCGGCAATTGCTGCGCCAAGTGGTCGATATGATGCTCGCCGCCGAGGATCCCTATGACGCACTGGAACAGGGCACCGCGGCCCCTCGGCAACAGTTGCGGGTCGTCACCTGAGTTAACCCATTCCGCCCTGTAGATTTTTTCGCTAGGCTGCGCTAAGTTGCAAAGTAATACGTCAAGACAATTGGCGATTTCGAGGCAGATATTTCAGGTCGAGGAGACCGGGCAGTGAAATCCGTATCTTTCCGGTGGGCGCGCCCCATCGCAGCGCTGGCGGCGGTGGCCGTCATCTCATCATGTGGTTTGCCGCAGGTCGGGCCGAACAAACGGCAAATCTACGCAGGCTCCGTTCAGCGCGAAGGCGATGCCTTTGTCGTCAGCGTGAATGACCGTGTGACCCGCGCCACCGCCGTGGCCCCGGCGCTTGGCTTTTCGGAAAGCTTCAAGAACGCGGGCCGGGTCGGTTCCGACACGATCCAGCCGGGCGACATCCTTGGCATCACGGTTTATGAGAACGTGGACGATCCGCTTCTCGGCGTCGAAGGCGCCCCGGCCACCATGCTGGAAGAGGTGCAGGTCGACGGCGCAGGCTTTATCTTCATCCCCTACGCGGGCCGCATTCGCGCTGCGGGCAACACGCCCGAAGCGATCCGCCGCATCATCACCAACAAGCTGGGCGAACAGACCCCAGACCCGCAGGTCGAAGTGCGCCGCGCCGCCGGTGACGGCTCGACCGTCTCGCTCATTGGCTCCATCGGGGCGCAGGGCGTCTACCCGATCGAGCGGCCGACCCGCACGTTGGCCGCCATGCTGGCACGCGCGGGCGGTGTGACCATCATCCCCGAAATCGCGCAGGTCACCGTGATCCGCGGCGGGCAGCGCGGTAAGATTTGGTTCCAAGACCTCTATGACCACCCCGAACTCGACATCGCCCTGCGCCCGGGCGACCGAATTCTGGTCGAGGAAGACACCCGTTCCTTCACCGCACTTGGCGCCACCGGCGGACAGGCCCGCGTGCCCTTTGAATCGCAAAACCTCTCGCTTTTGGAAGGCATCGCGCAAGTGGGCGGGCTCAGCCCCCTCTCGGCCGACCCCACCGGCGTTTTCGTGTTCCGCAATGAGCCCGAGGAAGTCGCCGAACAGGTGCTGGGCCGCAGCGATCTGACTGGCGCGCAGCGCATGGTCTATGTCACCGACCTGACCAAACCCAACGGCATGTTCATGGCCCGCGATTTCGTGATCCGCGACGGCGACACAATCTATGTGACCGAAGCGCCCTTCACCCAGTGGAGCAAGGTAATCTCGGCCATCACCGGTACGGCGGGTTCGGCAGATAGCATCACCTCGCTGACCGAATGATCCACCCCGGTGGCATTCGAAGCTGACCCATACCAACACCCCGCCGCCGGTCCCGAAAGGAGCCGGCGGCTTTTCGTATATAACGGTGGGTTTCTGACGCAGCGCCGCCTGCGGCGCATCCTGCAACTCTCGGGCCATTCCCTGCACCTCGGCCTGCCCGCGCCGGATGATGCGGTGGTGGTCTGGGGCAACTCCCCCACCGCGCATCGCGGGCTGGCCGTAACCGCCAAGCGCGACGTGCCGGTGATCCGGGTGGAGGACGCATGGCTGCGCTCGCTCCACCCCGGTCGCGCGGGCGAGCCGCCCTTGGGCCTGCTGATCGACAGCCGGGGGGCGCATTTCGACCCTGCCCAGCCCTCAGACCTCGAAGAGCTGCTCGCCCATCACCCGCTGGACGATACCGCCCTTCTGGACCGCGCCCGGGGCGGCATGGCACAGATGGCCGAGGCGCATCTGACGAAATATGCGGGCTTTGACCCCGACCTGCCTGCGCCGGAGCCGGGCTATGTGCTGGTGATCGACCAAACGCGCGGCGACGCCTCCGTCACCGCCTCAGGCGCGGATCGTGCACGGTTTCTGGAAATGCTTGTCTTCGCGCAAGAGGAACACCCCGGCGCGCGGGTCATCATCAAGAGCCACCCCGAGACGGCAAAGGGCTTCCGCGCCGGGCATTACGGCCCCGAGGATACCAACGAGCGGATCACCCTGCTGACCGATCCCATCAGCCCTTGGGCACTGTTCGAAGGGGTGGTGGGTGTCTACACCGTCTCATCGCAAATGGGGTTCGAGGCGATCTTTGCAGGCCACAGGCCGCGTGTCTTCGGCCAGCCCTTCTATGCCGGTTGGGGGCTGACGGATGATGAGTTCCCCGTCCAACGCCGCCAGCGCCGCCTTAGCCGCGCGCAACTTTTCGCCGCCGCGATGATCCTCTATCCAACGTGGTACGATCCCTATCGCGACGAACTCGGCAGTTTCGAGACGGCCCTCTCCGCCCTCGCCGCGCAGGCCCGCGCGTGGCGAGAGGATCATCGCGGCTGGGACGCATGGGGCATGCGCCTGTGGAAGCGCCGCCCCCTGCAACAGTTCTTCGGAACCGCCACGCCCCTCCGCTTTCGCAAAGGCCCAGCAGAACCCCCCAAGCCGCCCCGCCGCGCCATGGTCTGGGCCAGCAAGGCCGAGGTCGCGCCCCAAAATGCGCTGCGGGTCGAGGACGGGTTTCTGCGCTCGCGCGGGCTGGGGGCCGAACTGGTTCCGCCCCTGTCGCTGGTCTGTGACGATCTGGGCATTTACTACGATCCCCAAGGGCCCAGCCGGTTGGAAAAATGGATCGAGAAACGTGCCGACCTGCGCCCCGATCAACTGGCCCGCGCCCGCGTGCTGATCGCGGCGCTCACCGGGGCGGGCCTCAGCAAATACAACCTCGGCGGTGCGGCGCCCGACCTGCCGCCGGGGCGGCGCATCCTTGTCCCCGGACAGGTGGAAGACGACGCCTCCATCCTCACCGGCACGGGCGATGTGTGCAGCAACGCGGCCCTGCTGGCCGCCGCCCGCGCCGCAAACCCGGATGCCGTGATCCTCTTCAAACCCCACCCTGATGTTGAAGCGGGCCTGCGCAAAGGCGCGACGGAGGCGGGCGACGCCGATCTGATCCTACATCGCGCCGACCCGGTGGCGCTTTTGGGTCAAGTCGACGCGGTTTGGACCATGACCTCCCTCTTGGGGTTCGAAGCGCTCCTCCGCCGGGTGCCGGTGGTGACCTTGGGCGCGCCGTTCTACGCGGGCTGGGGGCTGACCGAAGACCGGGGCGATGTCCCGCCCCGCCGCCGCGCGACACCGACGCTCGAAGGGCTCGTCCATGCCGCGCTCATCGACTACCCGCGCTACCGCGACCCGGTCAGCGGCTTGCCCTGCCCCGTCGAAGTGGTGGTCGAACGGCTGGCCACGGGCCGCCTGCCCCGCGCGGGGTTGGGCAACCGAATGCTATCGAAGCTCCAAGGGGTCTTTGCCAGCCAGAGCCACCTCTGGCGGCGATAGCGCTCAATCGGCTGCGTTGCGCCGCCAGATGTGCAACAGGTCCGGCCCGATCTGCTGGCTGGATTGCAGCGCGAAGCGCGGGGCCTCGGCCAGCCGCGACAGGCCAAGCGCCCCAATGCCGGGCAGACCTTCGGCCCCGATCACCAGCCCGGCGGTGAACCCCACCAGCCGGTCGACCAAATCCGCCTCGATGAGCGAGGCAGCCAAGGCGCTCCCCCCCTCGCAGAAGATCCTTGTGAGACCATGGCCTGCCAGTTGCCGCATCACATCGGTGGGGTCCAACTGCGCCCCCCGCGCGGCACAGGGCAGCAGTGTCGCCCCCAGATCGGCCCAGGCTTTGACCAAAGCCGGATCTGCATCCGCACCGTGGCAGAGGATCAAAGGCACCTCAGCCGCCGTGCGCGCCAGTTGCCCCATCAACGGCAGGTCGAGCCTGCGGGAGACGACAACGCGCGCCGGTTGCTGGGCAAGCCCGAGACCACGCACCGTCAGGCTCGGGTCGTCCTTGCGGGCGGTGCCCGCCCCGACCATCACCGCGTCATGACGGCTGCGCATGGCATGGGTCAGCCGCCGCGCGGGGGCGTCGGTGATCCACTGGCTTTCGCCCGTGCCGGTGGCGATGCGCCCGTCAAAGGAATTGGCCAGCTTCAGCGTCAGCATCGGGCGGCCCAGATCGGTGCGGCAGAAAAAACCGGCGTTATCCGCGCGGGCCGCATCCTCGTGCAGCCCGACTGAGACCTCGATCCCGGCATCTTGCAACATCGCGATGCCGCGCCCGTTGACCCGCGCGTCGTCATCCTGCGTCGCGATCACCACGCGGGCCACGCCTGCGTCGATCAGCGCCTGCGCACAGGGCGGCGTTTTGCCGTGGTGGGAGCAGGGTTCAAGCGTGACATAGACCGTCGCCCCCCGCGCCGCCGCACCCGCCTGCGCCAGCGCCTGCGGCTCGGCATGGGGGCGCCCGCCCGGCTGGGTCCAACCGCGCCCGACGATCCGCGTACCTTGCACGATGACACAGCCCACCGCCGGGTTGGGCCAGACGTTGCCCTGCCCGCGCCGCCCCAAGGACAGCGCCAGCGCCATGAACCGCGCGTCGCTCACCCTCTCGCCGGTCACTCTTCCGGCAGGGCGTCGGGCCGCAGTTCCTGAACGAATTTGTCGAAATCGTCCGCGGCTTGGAAGTTCTTGTAAACAGAGGCGAAACGCACATAGGCCACGGTGTCGATCCGGGCCAGCGCCTCCATCACGATCTCACCGATATGTTTCGAGCTGATGTCGGTCTCGCCCATGCTTTCCAACCGGCGCACGATGCCCGAGATCATCTGATCGATACGTTCGGGATCAATGGGGCGTTTCTGCATGGAGATGCGGATCGAGCGTTCCAGCTTGTCGCGGTCAAAATCCTCGCGCTTGCCGGAGGTTTTGATGACCACAAGGTCGCGCAGTTGCACCCGCTCATAGGTGGTGAAGCGGCCCCCGCAGGCCGGGCAGAACCGTCTGCGCCGGATCGAGACGTGATCCTCGGCCGGGCGGCTGTCTTTCACTTGAGTGTCGATATTTCCGCAAAACGGGCAGCGCATCGGCCGTCCCCCTCTTCATCCTGCCTCACTTGTGGGGCGCGCGGCCCTCTTGTCAAAACTTATAGGGGAGCCGCGAGGTTTTGGGTAGAGAAGATTTCCACAGCTATATCTTGCGTTCAAATATGTGTCATGGACCCAACGGCATGCCCCTGCGTTGGTCAACGAAGGCTATAAACGGAGCATACCATGACCAAGACACTTTTTCTGACCGGCGCCTCCAGCGGGATCGGCGCCGCCACCGCCCGCGCCGCCGCGAAAGCGGGCTGGAACATCGGCCTCTTTGCCCGGAGCGAAGACAAGCTGAACGACCTCGCCGCCGAGATTGGCGACCAAGCACTCGTGCTTGTGGGCGACGCCACCGATTACGACGCGCAGAAACAATCGATCAACAAACTGGCTGACCATTTCGGACAGGTCGACGCCGCCTTTGCCAACGCCGGACGCGGCACCAGCCCGGCGGGGACAGAGAATGGCGACCCGCAGGATTGGAAAGCGATGGTCGACCTCAACATCATGGGCGCGCTCTATACCGCCCATGCCGCCATGCCGCATCTGCGCAAGACCACGGGGCAATATATCGTGACCGGTTCTGCTGCCGGGCGGCGGCATATCCAAGGGTCGATCTACGGGGCGACCAAGTGGTTTATCCACGGCTACGCAGGCAATCTCGCGGATGAGATGGCCGAATGGGGTGGCCGCTGCATGGTCGTCTCACCCGGCATGGTCGACACTGCCTTTTTCGACGAGGCCAAGCCTGACAAGCTGCAGCCTGAGGACGTGGCGGATGCGGTGATGCATGCGCTCGAAGCGCCCGCGCGGGCGGCGGTGCGTGAAATTCACCTGATGCCGACGGGGTGACCCCTGCCCGGTCCGGCGTCAGTCGGGCCGGAAATGCGCCGCGATGCGCCGCTGATGCGGGGCGTCGCGATGCTCGAACAGGTAAATGCCCTGCCACGTGCCCAACATCATCCGCCCCCGCGCGACGGGGATGCTAAGGCTCACCGGCAGGACCGAGGCTTTGATATGCGCGGGCATATCATCCGGCCCTTCCATCAGATGCGTGAGATAGCGCATTTCTGGCGCATCGGCTGGCGGCACCAGCCGGGCGAAATAGGCCAAGAGGTCGCGCTGCACATCCGGGTCTGCGTTCTCTTGGATCAGCAGAGAGGCCGAGGTGTGCTGCACCAAGAGCGTCAGCAGCCCGTCCCCCTGCCCTGCAATCCAGCGTGCCACATCATTCGTGAACTCGTAGAGCGCCTGACCGCGGGTTTGAATGGTAAAAACTGTCTGCATCTCAGCAGGCTCCCCAGTGCTGCGCCTCTAGGTCCCAACATTGGCCAGCCGCCTCTTTCGCGTCGCTTATGGCAAAGAGGCCGAGTTCCGCCGTCCCCCTGTCGCAGGAAAGCGAGGCGATCTCGCGCCCATTCTCGCGCACCGTCACCCCACCATCGCTGATCTGATCGAATTTGTTGAAAGAGCCATAGACCTCATATGTGAAAGCGCCATTCCGAAAGGTCGTGCTTTCCCAGATGGCGCGACCTATGCCCGGCCAAGGCTGATGCGCCACCTCCGTAATCGGGGCGCTCAGGGTCAGACCGGGCGCGTCAGTCGGGCCGAAGCGGTAGATCACCTCTTCCCCGTCGAGGCAGACTTCCAACTGCTTCGCCCCTTGGTCAATCGTACAGGTTAGAACCGTGGCGCTGCGATGGTGGCAATGGGCAAGGGCTTGGCTGGTGCCGAGGGTCAGAAACAGGCTGGCGAGCACGAAACGCATGAGATCAATCCGTCGTAACAATACCCGCAGAATAAGACCGCCACCGGGTGAAAACAACGGCTTCCCCAGTTCAGAAATCCCGCAACTCAATTATGCGATCCAGACAGAACTGCCGGGCATGGTGGCTGGGCAAGTTCTCTCCCGCGCGGTTGATCGTGACGGAATAGGACTGCCCCCTGTCGCCGCTCACCCGCTCAGGATTGGTGGTGTAAACCACGCCGGTGCGGCCCACGCCGCTCACCGACGGGCCGCGGGGCGTTTTGATATAAAGCCGCTCCCCGCGCGGGAGGCCCAGCACGTCCTGCGCAAACTCCGCTGCGGCGCACCAGATGTGACGCGCGCCCGCGCCGTGGTCTTCGATCACCTCGAACTCCTGCGCGGTGAGGGGCACGACGATCAGCCGGTTCTCGGCCCGGTAGGCCTGTGCGGCGGCTTGCAGCGGCAGCATAAGGCAAAGAAGGGTAAGGACAGTTTTGCGCATCATGGGAACCTTCTTGGGATACCCCCTTGATGTAAGCGGCGTGGGCGGCAGGTCAAAGACCCGCCCCGCAAAAGAAAACGCGGCCACCGGGACCGCGTTTTGAATTATTGATCAAGGAAGCTGCGCAGCTTGCGCGAGCGGCTCGGATGTTTGAGCTTGCGCAATGCTTTGGCTTCGATCTGGCGAATACGTTCGCGCGTGACCGAGAATTGCTGGCCGACCTCTTCGAGCGTGTGATCGGTGTTCATGCCGATGCCGAAGCGCATCCGCAGCACGCGTTCCTCGCGGGGCGTGAGCGAGGACAGCACCCGCGTCGTAGTCTCCTTGAGGTTTTCCTGAATGGCGCTGTCGAGCGGCAGCACGGCATTCTTGTCCTCGATGAAGTCACCCAGTTGGCTGTCTTCCTCGTCGCCGATGGGCGTCTCAAGGCTGATCGGCTCCTTGGCGATCTTCATCACCTTGCGGACCTTTTCGAGCGGCATTTGCAGCTTCTCGGCCAGTTCCTCCGGCGTCGGCTCGCGGCCAATCTCGTGGAGCATCTGGCGACCGGTCCGGACCAGTTTGTTGATCGTCTCGATCATATGCACCGGAATGCGGATGGTGCGTGCTTGGTCAGCAATCGAGCGGGTGATCGCCTGACGGATCCACCATGTCGCGTAGGTGGAGAACTTGTAGCCGCGGCGGTACTCGAACTTATCGACGGCCTTCATCAGGCCGATGTTGCCTTCCTGAATAAGATCAAGGAATTGCAGCCCGCGGTTCGTGTATTTCTTCGCGATGGAGATCACGAGGCGCAGGTTCGCTTCGACCATCTCTTTCTTGGCCTGACGGGCTTCTTTCTCACCCTTCTGGACCTGCTGCACGATGCGGCGGAATTCCGAGATATCCAGCCCGACATATTGGCCGACCTGCGCCATGTCGGCACGCAGTTCTTCGACCTTTTCGGATGAGCGTTCGATGAACATCTGCCAGCCACGACCGGACTTCTCGGCCATCCGCTCCATCCAGTTGGGATCAAGCTCATAGCCGCGGTAGTTGTCGACGAATTCCTTGCGGTTGATGCGCGCTTGGTCGGCGAGCTTCACCATGGCGCTGTCGATCTGCATGATGCGGCGGTTAATGCCGTAAAGCTGGTCGATCAGGGCTTCGATACGGTTGTTGTGCAGATGCAGGTCGTTCACCAAAAGCACGATTTCCGACCGCAGCTTCTGATAGGTCTCTTCCTGCTCCTTGGTGAAAGAGCCGTCTTCGTTCAGCGTGGCCGAGATGCGGCTGTCCTGCATCGCGCTGAGCTTTTCATAGTCATCCGCGATGATGTCGAGCGCTTCGAGAACCTGCGGTTTCAACGCCGCTTCCATGGCCGCAAGGCTCATGTTGGCCTGTTCGTCCTCGTCGTCGTCGTCATCCGAGGAGATCGGATTGCCGTCGGCGTCATATTCGGGCTTGGACTCTTCGGTCTTGGTCTCGGCCCCGGCGGCGGGGGCGACGACCGGAGAGGTCTCCTCCTCATCGCCCATCTGCGTGCCAAAGGTGGCTTCAAGGTCGATCACGTCACGCAGCAGAATGTCTTCAGACAGAAGTTCGTCACGCCAGATGGTGATCGCTTGGAAAGTCAGCGGGCTTTCGCAAAGGCCCGCGATCATGGTGTTGCGGCCAGCTTCGATGCGCTTGGCGATGGCGATCTCGCCCTCGCGGCTCAGCAGTTCGACACTGCCCATCTCGCGCAGGTACATGCGCACCGGGTCATCGGTGCGGTCGAGCTTCTCGGAGGTGCCGGAGGACAGCGCCACATCACGGTTGGACTCAGTGGTCGCAACCTCGGTCGAGCCTTTGTTCTCTTCCTCTTCGGCTTCCTCGTCTTCGATGATGTTGATGCCCATTTCCGAGAGCATCGACATCACGTCTTCGATCTGTTCCGAGCTGACCTGATCGGGCGGCAGCACCGTGTTCAGCTGATCGTAGGTGATATAGCCCTTCTCGCGGGCCTCACCGATCATCTTCTTAACGGCGGCTTGGCTCATGTCGAGCGAGTGGCCGGCCTCTGAATCGTTGCTCTTTGCGTCGTCATTCGTATCTTTGGCAGCCATCTCATGCTCCTTCAGCGCGTCAGCGCGAATCATCCGCAGACGATTCGGTTTTCCGAATCATGCGGGGTTATGGGTGATTCTTAAACCCGTTGCCCAGCATTTTCAAAAAGTCCTGCAAATGGGCCACGCCAATGCTCATCCGCGGCCCTTTGACTTGTCATATTTAATCGTTCCCAACAGCGCGTCCAATGCGCTGCGCTCATCGCGGTCCATCGTCATGCCGTTGTCGCCCACGTCGAATTCCCCGTTGCTTTCTTCCTGTGCGCTGCGGCGGGCAAGATCGGCAGCACGGGCCGCTTCGCTCAAGCGCCAGGTGACCCCCTCATCCGCCGGGCCGCTGAGGTCTTCGACGGCTTCGGCGATCTCTTCGTTCAGCCCACGGGCAGCATCCAGTTTGGCCAGTTCCTCGGCCACGGTCAGGCGGGTCATGTCCACATTGCCGGGATTCCGGATGCAGGGCGTGATGGCAACGTGGCGTTGCCCCTTCATGTTTTCAAGTGTCTCCCAGCCGAGGGAATAGGAAATCTCCTCGCGCAGCCGCTCTTCGCCCGCATGGCCAAAGCGCAGCAGCAGATCGCGCAGCCGCGCGTGATCAGGGTCATCGCAGCGCATCGCCTCCAACCCGGTCTCGAAGGTCTCGATCAACTGCGGGCAATCGACGAGGGCCACAAGGATCACCGCCTCGCGCAGATGCATGCCCACCTGCTCATCGCTCATCGCCACGAGGGCCGAGGCTTTGGTGCTGGCCAGCGGGGCCAGCGGCGCGCCCCAAGCAGCGCCCTTGCCGGCTTTGCCCTTGCCCGGCGCTTTGCCCCCGACGGGGCGGAATTCGGGCCGTTTCTTTTGCGGGCGGAACAGCTCCCACCGCAGATCCTTGATCTCTTGCCCATAATGGCTGCGGATCGACGGGTCGCGGATCAGCTTGATCTTTTCGCGCAGGCTTTTGTCCAGCGCCGCCTTGCGTTCAGGGCTGTCGAAAACCTTGCCTTCGGTCTCACGCTGCCACAGCAGGCGCACCATGGGCAGGGCGTTGTCCAAGAGCTTTTGCAAGGCCCCGGCCCCCTGCGCGCGCAGCAGATCGTCAGGATCCTGCCCCTCGGGCATGACCGCGAAACGCAGGCTCTGTCCAGCCTCCAACAGTGGCAGGGCCAGATCGATCAGGCGCAGCGCCGCGCGTTGGCCCGCCGCATCGCCATCCAGCGTGATGATCGGCTCAGGCGCGATCCGCCACAACATCTGCAATTGGTTCTCGGTGATCGCGGTGCCCAAGGGGGCCACGGCCCCTTCGAACCCCGCCCCATGCAGGGCGATCACATCCATATAGCCTTCGGCCACGATCAGCGGCTGCCCCCGCCCTGCGGCGGCGCGGGCGTGTTTGACGTTGTAAAGGCTGCGGCCCTTGTCAAAGAGTTCGGTCTCGGGCGAGTTGAGGTATTTCGCCTTATCCTCGGGGTCCATCGCGCGACCGCCGAAAGCAATCGCCCGGCCCCGCGCATCGCGGATCGGGAACATGATGCGCCCCCGGAACGTGTCATAGGGCTTGCCGCCCTTGGAGGAGGGTTTCGCCAGCCCCGCCCCGAGGATCAACTCATCCGCCACGCCCTTTGACTTGAGCGCATCCCAAAGCCCCTGCCAACTGTTCGGGGCAAAGCCAATCTCCCAATGGGCCTGCGCCTGTTCCGACAACCCGCGCTTGGCCAGATAATCGCGCGCCGCCCCCGCCGCCCCGGTGCGCAGTTGCAGGCGGAACCATTGCACCGCTTGCTCCATCACCTCGGCCAATTGCGTGCGCTTGTCGGCCTTGGCCTGCGCGCGGGGGTCTTGCTTGGGGATCGTCATGCCGACTTCGCGGGCGATGATCTCCACCGCCTCCATGAAGCTCACATTCTCGGTCTCGCGCACGAAAGAGATCGCATCCCCCTTCGCGTGGCATCCAAAGCAGTAGTAGAACCCTTTGCGCTCATCGACGTGAAAGCTGGCGGATCTTTCCTGATGGAAGGGGCATGGCGCCCACATGTCGCCCTTGCCCTGATTGGACTTTCGGTTGTCCCAAATGACCTTGCGCCCCACCACCTGAGACAGGCTGGCGCGGTCACGCAGTTCTTCCAAAAATCCGGGGGGCAGGCTCATGGCTTCATATACCGGCTGGGGCAGTTCAGAGTCCAGAGGAGGCGGCGCGGCGGCGGGCGGTTAAACGCCCCTTTTGCCGGGCAGCGCCCCCTGCCCGGCACGGCGTTGGTCAGCCTACTGGGCGAGGCACATTTCTTTCCACGCGGCGGCGAGATCGTTCTTTTTCACGTCGCGCATCTTCATCTCGTAGACCCAAGGGGTCACCAGCGGAATCGCGGTGTTAAAGCTCTCGGGCCATGTCGCCTTGGCCTTTACGGCGGCGGGGACTTGGCGCTCTTTCACGCGGTCGAGGCGGGCCTGCTGCACGGCGGCGACCACGGCGGCCTGATGCATGCAGCTCGTCTCTTTCTTCGAGGCCGCCAGCGCCGGGCCCGAGACCGCCATGCCGATCGCGGCCAATGCGGCGAAAATCGTTTTGTTCATGTCTATGCTCCGTTGTTTGCCAAACGGGGATTCGGGCCCCTGCCGAACAACCTAGCGCCGCGATGCCACCGCTTCCATAGCGCGGCGCAACTCCTGCACCAAAGTGGCGGCCATCGACCGATAGACCATCAACAAAAAGCCGGTATCGGTGCGGGTGATCGCGGCGGGCATGTCGCGCAATGCGCTGCGCAGGGTCTGACCGGGTTTGAAGGCCGCCGCGCGCAGGTCAACCGGGGCAAGCCGCGCCAGTACATCCTCGGCCGCCGGCCCCTGCAACTCCGCCACTGCCCATCCGTCCGAGACATCGACGAGGGCTGCATGTTTCGCAAGCGCCTCATCCGGTGCGGGCCCGACAAGCAGCGCCTCTTCCCGGCCAAACCAAAGGCATTGGACATCGCCCTTGGCGGTGCTCTGAAGCGGCTCCGGCAGGGCAACCCCATGGGCGGCCTCCAGCGCCTTGGTGAGGCCCGCCGGATCGAACACGCCCAGCACGGTCAACTGGCCCAGATCGCGGGCCGCCATCGTCATCTCACCGATGTGCAGCGGGAGCAGATCGCCGAACGGTGTTTGCGCTTTCAATTCAACCACGGGCGCGCCCTCCTTCAGGGTCCACAAAGACCGGGGCGCAGATCTCTACCTCCGCCTCGATTTCGCGCAGATGGTCAACCATGCGCATCACCTCCCCATGCCGGGCGCGGCCCCGGGTGACGAAGCCCAGCCCGATAAACGTGCCGACATCCGGCGAAAAGCCGACCGAGGTCGTATGGCCTTGCGCATTCTCGCGGCTGGCCTCGGCCCCGGCCTCGAACAGAAACGCCCCTGCCGTGAGTTGTTTCACCGCGCCGACGGGCCGCAGCCCGACCAGTTGCGCGCGGTTTGGGTCGCGCAGGCCGGGGCGTTCGGACATGGTCTTGCCGATACAGTCCTTGGCATCCGACAGCATCCGCCCCATGCCGATATCCTCTGCCGTGGCGCGGCCGTCGATCTCTGCATGGGTGATATGGCCCTTCTCCAACCGCAGCACGTTGAGCGCCTCCATCCCATAGGCGCCGCCCTCCAACGCCTCGGCCCGCGCGACCAGCAGATCAAACAGCGCCGCGCCATAGCGCGCGGGCACGGCGATCTCATAGGCATGTTCGCCGGAGAAGGAGATGCGGAACAGCCGCGCCGCGACCCCGCCGAGCCGCACATCGCCGCAGGCCATGAAGGGGAAGCTCTCATTGTCGATCGGCTGCTCCAGCAGCCCGTTCAGCAATTCGCGAGACTTCGGCCCTGCCACGGCGAATTGCGCCCATTGTTCGGTGACCGAAGACAGATGCACCTGCCATTCGGGGTGCAGACATTGCGTGACGAATTCCAGATGGCGCATCACCTCACCGGCAGCGCCGGTGGTGGTGGTCATCAGGTAATGCGTCTCGCCCAAACGCGCGCAGGTGCCATCGTCCATGACGAAACCGTCTTCGCGCAGCATCAGCCCATAGCGCACCTTACCGACCCTTAAGGTGCTGAACTTGTTCGTATAAACCAGATCGAGCAGCTTGGCCGCATCCGGCCCCTGAATGTCGATCTTGCCCAAGGTCGAGACATCGCAGATGCCCACCGTCTTGCGGACAAACCCGACCTCGCGGTCGCAGGATTGACGCCAGTTGCGCTCCTGCCCGCGCGGAAAATAGCCGGGGCGATACCACAGCCCCGCCTCCACCATCGGGGCGTTCATGGCAAGGCTGGCCGCGTGGCTGGTGGTCAGCCGTTCAGGCGCAAAGCCCTTGCCCTGCCCGCCCGCGCCCATCGCTGCAATCGCAACCGGGGTATAGGGCGGGCGGAAGGTGGTCGTGCCCGTCTCGGCAATGCCGCGCCCGGTGGCATCGGCCAGCACCGCCAGCGCCGCCACGTTGGAGTTCTTGCCCTGATCGGGGGCCATGCCTTGGGTCGTGTAACGCTTCATATGCTCGACCGAGCGGAAGCTCTCGGCCGCCGCCTGCTGCACATCCTTCACGCAGACATCGTTCTGGAAATCCAGCCACGCCCGGCCCTTGCCCGGCACCGCCCAAAGCGGGGCAAGGCGGTAGGGCGCGTCATCGGCCTGTGGCAGATCGATGGGCACTGGCTTGCGGCCCAAAGCCGCCAACGCGTCCCCTGCCGCCGCCACACCCGCCGCAAGGCAGCCGTGGGTCGAGAAGTTGCCGTTACAGGCCCCCGCCACATGCATCCCCGGCACCGCGCCGGGGGTCGGCACAAAGGCGTGGATCTCGGGCGACCATGTCGGTCGCCCGTTCATATGGCAGGTGAGATGCAGCGAGGGGTTCCAACCGCCCGACATGGCCAGACAATCAGCCTGTATCTTATGCACGCCTGCCGCGGTGCGGATCGACACCGCCTCCAGCTCCTTGCCGCCCGAGGTGTTGCAGACCACCGCCCCACGCAGCACCGGGAAATCCGCGCCATCGCGGCTGACCCCCTCGCGGCTGTCGATCAGTGCGGCCACATGCACACCTGCTGCCGCCAGATCGCGGGCCGTGCGATGGGCGTCGTCGTTATTGCCAAAGACCGCAACCTGCTTGCCCGGAGCCACGCCCCAGCGGTTGAGATAGACCCGCACCGCACCCGCGGTCATGATGCCCGGGCGGTCGTTGTTGGCGAAGGCGACGGGGCGCTCCAAAGCACCTGCCGCGAGGATGGATTGCTTGGCTGCGATGCGCCAGAAACACTCAAGCGGCGCGCCTTCGCCCCGCCGCGCGCGGTGTTGGTTGACCCGTTCCAACGCGCCGAACATCCCGCCGTCATAGGCGCCGGTCACCGTCGTGCGGGGCATCAGGCGCACATTGTCCATCGCCGCGAGTTCCGCGACCACGCCCGCCGCCCATACATGACCCGGCTCACCATCGACACGCTCGTTCTCGGCATTCAGCCGCCCGCCCATCAGCACATCTTCATCGGCGAGGATCACATCCGCCCCCGCCCGCGCCGCCACCAATGCCGCCATCAGACCCGCCGGGCCTGCACCGATCACCAAAAGATCGCAAAAGGCATAGGCTTTCTCATAGGCGTCCGCATTGGGCTGGCCGCTCAGCCGCCCGAGCCCCGCGGCACGGCGGATCACCGGCTCATAGACGCGCCGCCAAAAATTGCGCGGCCACATGAAGGTCTTGTAATAGAACCCCGCCCCGAGGAACGGCGATGCCAAATCGTTCACCGCCATGAGGTCAAGATCGAGGCTCGGCCAAGCGTTCTGGCTGCGCACCTGCAAACCTTCGTAAATCTCTTGCATGGTGGCGCGGACATTGGGCTCTGACGCGGGGCCGACGCCGGTGGTCACCAGCGCGTTCGGCTCTTCGCTGCCTGCGCTCAGCACCCCGCGCGGGCGGTGGTATTTGAACGACCGCCCCATCAACCGCTGCCCGTTCGCCAGCATGGCCGAGGCGACCGTATCGCCCGCAAAGCCGCCGTAGCGCCGCCCGTCGAAGGTAAAGCTGACCGGCGTCTCCCGGTCGATCAATCCGCGCCCTGCAATCCTCATGCCATGGCCCTTTTCACATCCGATGCCAATTCCACGGCCCGCACCGCATGGGTCACCGTATCGCGGGTGACGACGAGCCAAGCGCCGCAGCCGGTCTCATGCTGCCACAGGTCGCGGGTCTCTCCCGCCGGGTTGTCGCGCAGGTGCAGATAGGCGTCCCATTCCTCATCCGAGGCATCGGGCGCAGGCCGGGCCAAGGCGATGGCATCGCCGCGATAATAGAACTCCCGCCGATCCCGGCTGCCGCAGATGGGGCATTCGATCCGCATATTCGCCCTCCCTCAGTGCAAGTTGTGCTGAGACCCGGTGGCCTCTTCATCCATCAGACCTTCGCCCGAGCGGAACCGGTCGAGCCTAAAGCCCGCCGCCGTCTCATGGGGCTGCCCGGTGGCCATCAGATGCGCCAGCGCATAGCCCGAGGCGGGCACCGCCTTGAAGCCGCCGTAGCACCAGCCGCAGTCGACGAACAAACCCTCGGTCTCGGTCTTGTCGATGATCGGGCTGCCATCGGGTGTCATGTCCATGATCCCACCCCAAGAGCGCAGCACGCGGGCCTTGCCGATCATCGGCATCAGGGTCATCCCCGCCTCCATCACATGTTCCATCATCGGCAGATTGCCGCGCTGCGCGTAGGAGGCATAGAAATCCAGATCGCCACCAAAGACCAACCCGCCCTTGTCGGACTGGCTGATATAGAAATGCCCCATGCCAAAGCTGATCACATGGTCGATCACAGGCTTTAACCCTTCGGAGACGAAGGCCTGCAAGACATGGCTCTCGATCGGCAGGCGCATCCCGGCCATCGCCGCCACCTGCCCCGAGCGCCCCGCCGTCACGATCGCCACCTTCTTGGCCCGGATCGCCCCGCGCGTGGTCTGTACGCCGCGCACGCGGCCGTTTTCAATGTCGATGCCGGTGACTTCGCATTGCTGGATCAGATCGACACCGCGCTGGTCCGCGCCGCGCGCATAGCCCCACGCCACCGCATCGTGGCGCGCGGTGCCGCCGCGTCGGTGCAGCAACCCGCCGTAGATGGGAAAGCGCCCGTTGTCGTAATCCAGATAGGGCAGCACTTTGCGCAGACCCTCGCGGTCGAGCAGTTCCGCATCGTCGCCCTGATTGATCATCGCATTGCCGCGCCGGGCCGAAGCATCGCGCTGCGCGTCTGAGTGAAACAGGGTGATCACGCCGCGCTGGCTGAACATCACGTTATAGTTCAACTCCTCCGACAGACCTTCCCAGAGTTTCAGCGAATGGCTGTAGAACTCGGAATTGCCTGGCAGAAAGTAATTGCCGCGCACCACGGTCGTGTTGCGCCCCACGTTGCCCCCGCCGAGGTAGCCTTTCTCAAGCACCGCGACATTCGTCATGCCGTGGTTCTTGGCTAGGTAGTAGGCCGTGCTCAGCCCATGCCCGCCACCGCCAATGATCACCGCGTCATATTCCGCCTGCGGTTCTGGATCGCGCCATTGCGCCGTCCAACCCCGATTGCCGGTCAAGCCTTCGCGCAACACCCGCAGTCCTGAAAATCGCATCTTTCGCCTCCCCCGGTCTTGGCGCAGTCAAGCAACTTGGGGCGCAAGTATCAATGACAGAAAACGCCTCTCGCACCCACTACGCCCCCCGACGGCAAAAAGGGGCGCAGGACGCCCCTTTTTCGGTCACTTCAAGAGAGGCGATACGCCCCTCAAAGCCCCTTGGCGTGATAGCTCGCCGCGACCTTTTCGATCGAGACGAGATAGGCCGCCGTGCGCAGATCATCGACATCGTCGCGGCTGTGCCAAACGTGGGCCATCGCCTCATAGGCCGTGCGCATCGTGTCATCGAGACCGGAGCGGACCAGTTCCAACTCCCCCGCACCGCGCAGGTACTTCTCTTTGAAGTCGGGGCTCAGCGTCCAGCCGAGGTCCTTGTCCGCGCTCAGCCGCTCAAGCTCATCCACCACCAGTTGGTGGCGCGATTCCTCGGCGCGGCGCTGCATGCGGCCAAAGCGGATGTGGCTGAGGTTCTTGACCCACTCGAAGTAAGAGACCGTCACACCGCCTGCGTTGGCATACATATCCGGCACGATCACCGTCCCCTTCTTGCGCAGCACCTCATCCGCCCCGGCGGTCACCGGACCGTTCGCGGCCTCGATGATCAGGGGCGCCTTGATACGCTCGGCATTGGTGAGGTTGATCACCCCCTCAAGCGCGGCGGGGATCAGGATATCGCAGTCCGCTTCCAGAAACTTGGCGCCATCCTCTTCGAACTTCGCATCGGCATAGCCTTTGATCGTGCCGTGCTTTTCGATCCACTTGTGCACCGCCTCGACGTTGAGCCCGTCTTCGCTGTGTAGCGCGCCATCGCGTTCGATGATCGCGGTGATCTTCGCGCCATCTTCTTCGCTGAGGAACTTGGCGGCGTGATAGCCCACGTTGCCGAGACCCTGAATGATGACCCGCTTGCCGTCGAGCTTGCCCGAAAGGCCCGCTTTCTTCAGCCCCTCGGGATCACGGAAGAAGGCTTGGAGCGCATATTGCACGCCCCGGCCTGTCGCCTCGGTCCGGCCTTGGATGCCGCCCGCGTTGATCGGCTTGCCGGTGACACAGGCCACACCGTTGATGTCGGTGGTGTTCATGCGTTTGTACTGGTCCGCGATCCAAGCCATCTCACGTTCGCCGGTGCCCATATCGGGGGCGGGCACGTTCTGCGCGGGGTGGATCATGTCGCGTTTGATCAACTCATAGGCGAAACGCCGGGTGATCAGTTCAAGCTCATGTTCATCGTAGTCGCGCGGATCGATGCAAAGCCCGCCTTTAGAGCCGCCAAAGGGCGCCTCTACCAGCGCGCATTTATAGGTCATCAGCGCGGCCAGCGCTTCGACCTCGTTCTGGTTCACGGCCATGGAATAGCGGATACCGCCCTTCACGGGCTCCATATGTTCGGAATGGACCGAACGGTAGCCGGTGAACGTATGCATCCGGCCCCGCAGACGCACGCCGAAACGCACCGTGTAGGTGGCGTTGCAAACGCGGATTTTCTCTTCGAGACCGGGCGGCAAATCCATCAGCGCGACCGCGCGATTGAACATCAGGTCCACACTGTCGCGGAAACTCGGCTCATTGGCTGGATTCATCGGTCTCTCCTCTTCTTGTCCGGTCGCGGTCCCTTTGTTTGCGGGCGCGACTCATCTGGCTGCCCTAGGGGCATGCAGTCGCACCGTAGGACGCCTCATGGCGGGGCGCGACCCAATTCCTCGCGATTTGCGAAACTTTATCAACCGTGGGTAGGGGCGGCGCGCGCCACCCTCCCCGCCCGGTGGAAATCGGCCCAAAATGCCCCCGAATACCGGCCCCAAGCGCCGCCTATTGCCCCAGAGGCGCCAAACTCTGGACACTTTCCCGCAGCACAACAGGGCAAGGCAAATGCCGCCCATTCCCTTTGGCGCCCGCAGGACGCCACAGGAAGAGAGGTTGATGACGATGCGCGATAGCACTCACAGTTCGGAAATTCCCCCCCAGCCCCTGCCCGCGCTGTTGCGCCGCTTCGCGCGCGAAGAAGACGGGCTGGTCACGGTCTTTGCCATTCTGATGATCCTGCTGATGATCCTCATGGGCGGCATCGGCGTGGACCTGATGCGCCATGAGCGCGAACGCGCAAGGGTGCAGGCCGTGGCCGACCGCGCCGTGCTGGCGGCGGCGGACCTCGACCAGACGCTCAGCCCCGAGGCCGTGGCCCGCGACTATTTCGACAAGGCGGGGCTGGCCGAATATGTATCCAGCGTGACGGTCGACGAAGGGTTGAACTACCGCCGCGTCACCGTCGATGCCTCGCGCACGCTCAACACGATGTTCATGAGTAAATTCGGCCAAGACCGGCTGCATGTCCCTGCCAAATCCACGGCGGAGGAAAAGGTGAACAAAGTCGAGATTTCCATGGTGCTCGATATCTCCGGCTCCATGCGGGAGAACGGCAAGATGGCCAACCTGCATGACGCGAGCGATGCCTTCATCGACACCGTGCTGAAGCCCGAAAACGCAGACCTGATCTCGATCTCCGTCGTGCCCTATACCGCGCAGGTCAACGTCGGGAAGGACATCATGGATGAGTTGAACGTCACCCAGCTGCATTCCTTCTCCCATTGCGTTGATTTCGACGACAGCGAGTTTGACCTCACCGCCATCAGCCAGACCCGCAGCTATGAGCATATGCAGCACTTTGAGGCGGGCTATAGCTGGAACGGTTATCATCGCGACAACACCGGCCGTTATGACAACATCTACAACCCCGGCTGCCCGAAGCAGGACTACGAAGAAGTCGCGCCCTATTCGCAGAACGCCGCCGCGCTGAAAGCCCGGATTTCCAATTTCCAGCCCCGCGCAAACACCGCCATTCATCTGGGCATGAAATGGGGCGTGGCCCTGCTCGACCCGTCCTTCCGCGCGATCAATCAAGCCATCGGCGGCGATGCGGCTTTCCAAGGGCGCCCGGCTGATTACGGCGATATCGACACGCTGAAAACGGTGATCCTGATGACTGACGGGGTGAACGTGACCACCCGCCGGATCAACCGCCAAGTCTATGCCAACCGGGACCATTACCGCCACTGGAGCGATTACCCTTTCTACTGGTGGCTGAACCGCAATGTCCGCTCAAGCGAGCGTCACCGCTGGTACTGGACGAAATACAGCGCATCGCAGGCCGATACCCTGCTCGACAACATCTGCGACGCGGCCAAGGCCAAGGGCATCGTGATCTGGTCGATCGGCTTTGAAGTGACCGACCATGGCGCATCGGTGATGAAGAACTGCGCCTCCTCCGACAGCCATTTCTTCCGCGTCGAAGGGGTGGAAATCGTCAGCGCGTTCGAGGCCATCGCCCGCCAGATCAACCAGTTGAGGCTGACGCAATGATACAGCGCTGCATCAAGGCATGGCGCCGGTTTCGCGGCGATGAGGATGGCTCGGCCATGTTGATGGAATTCGCCATCCTGTCGCCGCTGCTCTTCGGCTGCTTGCTCATGTCCGTCGAGATGAGCTTTTACGCCATCCGCCACATGCTCCTTGACCGGGGGCTCGACATGACGGTGCGCTACATCCGGCTGAACACCAATACCCCGATGACGCATCAGACCATCAAGGACAAAATCTGCGAGGCCGCGATCTTTTTGGATGACTGCGAAGAGACCCTGCGCCTTGAGATGATCCGCGTGGACCCGCGCAATTTCGCCAGCTTCGACCAGTCGCCCGATTGCGTCGACACTTCCGAAGACCCCAGACCGGTGCGCGGCTGGACCCTTGGGGTCGAGCATCAACTGATGCTGCTGCGCGCCTGCGCACGGTTTGAGCCCTTCTTTCCGACCACCGGCCTTGGCTATGCCCTTGAGAAAGACGGCGCGGGCCGTGTTTCCATGGTCTCGAGCGCGGCCTTCGTACAGGAGCCGAATTGATGCGCGCTCTCCGCAATCTACTGGCCCGGTTCAAAGGGCGCGAGGATGGCTCCATCGCCGTCGAGACGGTGATCATGTTGCCGCTGATGTTCTGGGCCTATCTGGCCATGTATTCGACCTTTGACACCTTCCGGATGTACAACCTTAACCAGACGGCGGCCTACACCGTGGGCGATGCCATCTCGCGCGAGACGCAGGCGATTGACGCGGACTATCTGCGCGGGATGCAACAGCTTTTCGAGTATCTCACCCGCGGCACCGGGCAAACGGCCCTTCGGGTCAGCTCAATCTGGTATGATCAGGCGAACGACCGCTACCACGCGGATTGGTCACAAGTGCGGGGAACGGTCCAGCCATTGACCAGCGACGATGTGCGCAATTGGCATGACAAGCTGCCCGTCATGCCCAACAACGAACGCGTCACGCTGGTCGAGACTTGGCGTGACTTCGAGCCGCTGTTCAAAACCGGGTTGGTGCGGCGGGACATTCACAACTTCGTCTTCACCCGCCCGCGCTATGCGCCACGCACGGTCTGGTCGGACGGTTAAGCGGTCTCACGCTCGGCCAGTTTGGCGCGGATGATCTCGGCAATCAGCTTGGTTTCATTGGCCGGGGTCATGCCGCCCACACCGACCCGGCGGCCAAGGCTCCACCACAGGCCCAAGCGCCAGCCCCGCGCCACGCGGCGGTTGGTCTTGAGCAGGAACCCGTTCGAGGGTTTGACCGCGAAAGCGCCCTGATCAATGCGCGCGATCTCGTCCATGCGGACGATCACCCGGCCATCGGCATCGCGCAGCCCCTCTTCGGTCAGTTCCACAGCGCTGGCGGTGGCGCGGCGCATCACCTCGGCAATCGCGATAAAACCAAGCCCCACCAGCACCAGAACGCTCTGCCAAACCGGATCGGGCGAGCGGGTCAGCGCGGAATAGATCAGCAACAGCCCCAGCCCCGCCAGTGACAACAGCCCCACCGCCCGCCGCGCGGGTGACGCCTTGGCCGTGGCCAGCACGGTCTCCGCGCCACTGTGCATCGTCTGAGAGGTGTCGGTCATGGGCCGGGCTTTCTAAGGGGCAAGGGGCCGGTTAACGCCGCCCCCTGCCGGGGTCATTCGCCCTCGGCCTAGCCCGCCGTCCGGCAAAGGGCAAGACCGGGAAGCGGGCGGCACCCGGCCCGCTCACCGTTCGGGCTTACCGTCGCGTTTGCCTTTCTTGCGCGGCGGCCCCGCTTCCAGCCGCTGTTGCAGCTTGTCGGCATAGTCTTGACGGGCGGCGGCATCCATTGCGCTGACCTCGGCCAACCAGGCGTCATGGGCGACCTGCTGAACACCCGCGGCGGCCTCGCCTTGCGCGGCCAGCACCGCGGCGGCCACATCCGCCTGAAACGGCTCGGCCCGAAGCGCGGCGAGCATTTCGTCGTAAAGCGCGCGCCGCGCTTCCCGGTCGAGGTGATGCGCCTTGCCGCTGGCGCGCATTTTGCCATGCAACCCGCGTCGCGCTTCGGGCGGCAGCGCCTGCACATAGGGCGAGGCATAGCTGCGCAGCCCCGGCAAATCACCCCCGCCGTGCGGCCCCGGCCCGCCGTGACGCCACATCGCCCCGCCTAGCGCGCCGAGGATCATCACGTTCAGCGCCAGTGACAGGCCAAGGGCCACCCGCATGAGGCGCCTGCGCCGTGGTGTCGGATCCTGTGTCATCTCAACTTTCCTCCATGTCCCAGCCAAATCCACCGAATTCGCTGCCTGTGTCAGCCGCCGTGAGGTCCGAGGTCTCGGTCTCCCATGTGCCGGTCACGAGCTGCCCGGCCAAATCCGGCATGCCCTCGGGCGGTGCCACGCCGACCCAAACCCCGACAGCCGCGGCAGTGGCAAGACCGCTCAGCCCCGCCGCACCGCCCAAGAGTTGCCAGAGCGCTTGATGCCACGGCTGGCGCGGCGCTTTGGGCATATGCGCTTCGGCATCGGCCAGAACGCGGGCCTGCAAATCGGCCGAGACCTGTGGCGGATTGGCCCGGGCCGCGGCAAAGAAATCTTCCAGATCGTCGAAGTCACTCATTTTCAAACCCCAATGCGTCCCGTTGTGCCGACAGTTGCGCGGCCAATGACCGTTTGCCCCGCGCGGTCAGGCTTTCCACCGCTTCGACCCCGATGCCCAGCACCTCGGCGATCTCGGGATTGGCCATACCGTCGATATGGCGCAACACCACCGCTTGCCGCTGGCGGTCGGGCAAAGTGGCCAGCGCCTGTTGCAGCGCGTCCACACGGGCGGCCTGCTGCATCTGCTGCGCGGCACCGGGGGTCGGATCGGCAGGTTCCGCCACATCATCGAGCCCGGCCACCCCCGCCCCCCGGCGGCGCAGACGATCGGTGCAGAGGTTGGCCACGACACGGTAAAGCCAAGTGGTCACCTTGGCCTCGCCCGCGCGCCACTTCGGCGCCTGACGCCAAAGCCGCAGCATCGCCTCTTGGGCCACATCCTCGGCCTCGGCCCGGTCACCGAGCACCCGCAGCGCATGGCCGTGGAGGCGCGGCACCAGCCGCGCGGTCAGCAACCGCGCCGCCGCCGCATCGCCATTGGCATAGCGTTGCAACAACTCGGCATCCGCATCTTGCTGCGCGTTGGGCAAATCCTGCATCCCGTCCATGGCTAAGGTCCGGGCGCGCCATGATCAAGCGCGCCCAAAGCTTCATTTAGTCCTGCTGCGGCTTGTCATGGTGCATTTTGTGGCCCTTGTGGTGCCGCTTGCCATGCATTTTTTTCGCCGCTTCAAACTCTTCGGCGCTGATGCTGCCGTTGCCGTCTTTGTCCAGACGCTCGAACATCTTGGCCGGATCGTGGCGCTGCGTCATCTCTTCCATTGAGAGTTTGCCATCGTCATTGGCGTCCATACGCTCGATCATGCGGCCCCCCTTATCACCGCCCTTATGACCGTGCTTGCCGCCCTCTTTGCCGCCGCGCTTGCCACCGTGTTTGTCGCCCATGGCTTCCAATTCGGAAGCGTCGAGGCTGCCGTTGCCGTCGGTGTCGAAACGCTCAACCATCTTGGCGGCGCGATCGGCGCGGCGTGCATCGCCTGCGGCCTTCAGCTCTTCGCCGGTCACGAAACCGTCGCCATCGGCATCAACCTTGGCAAAACGCGCCTCGGCATGGGCCTGAAACTCTGCCTGCGTGATCGCACCATTGCCATCTGCGTCAAGCTGCTGGAACCGGTCCTGCCCGCTTTGCTGGGCGGTGGCGGCCACGGCACCCACGGCCAACAATCCGCTGAGAGCTGCGATCTTCATATTGGTACGAATGGTCATCTTGATACTCCTCGTTTTTTAAAGATCGTCTCACGCTTTTGCGCCGCGATCACAGGGTCAAACGGCGGGGCCCGAAACTTCCGTCGCAGGTTTTCAAACTTTTTTCGAAAAATCGGCAAAGCCCCGCCCTGCGCGACATGGCGCCGCAACGGCAACCTCCGGTCTTTTCATTTCACGCCCCAGACTGCATCTATCCCTCAACCAGAGGATCGCCCCATGTCACAGACCCAGCAATTGTCCCCCGACACCGCAGAGACCGACGCCAGCGAAGAGCGGCCCCGCCTGCCTGCCATGCTGCGCGGCTGGCGTGGCAAATGCCCCTCCTGTGGGGGCGGAGAGCTGCTGCATGGCTATCTGAAAGTGAACGACGACTGCGCGGTTTGCCGTCAGGAGTTCCACCACCACCGCGCCGATGACGGCCCGGCCTATCTGACCATTCTGCTGGTCGGTCACCTTTTGGCACCGGGGCTGCACATCGCCTATGTGGTATGGCGGCCCGAACCTCTGACCCTGTTCACCATTTTTGCGGTTGGCTGCACGGCGCTGTCGCTTTACCTTCTGCCCAGACTGAAGGGGGCCATGATCGGCTTTCAATGGGCCAAAAGGATGGGCGGCTTCGGCCGGTCAAGCTAAGGCGGCCCGCCCTTCGGCCCCTGACTGCCGGAGCGCTACCGCATGACCATCGACAAGACCAAAATCCGCAACGCCGCCACGGTGATCGTGCTACGCGACCGCCATGAGACCCCGCATATCCTGATGGGGCAACGCGGGGCCAAGGCGGCATTCATGCCCAATAAATTCGTTTTTCCCGGCGGGGCGGTGGACGCGGGTGACGCCCATGTGCCCCTTGCCGCCCCGGTGAACGCGCTCTGCCACGGCAGGCTCTGCGATGATGCCGAGCCGTCGCTCGCCCATGCCATCGCCGTTGCCGCCATTCGTGAGCTTTGGGAAGAGACCGGTTTGGTGCTGGGCCGCAAGGGCGCATGGCAGGGGGATGTGCCGCCCGACTGGCAGAGCTTTGCCGCCACGGGCCATTTGCCCGATGCCTCCGCCCTGCAATTCGTGTTTCGCGCTCTGACCCCGCCGGGCCGCCCGCGCCGTTTCGACGCGCGTTTCTTTCTGGTGGATGCCGACGACATCGCCAGCGACCCCGATGATTTCGACGCAGCCTGTGATGAGCTGTCACATCTGCAATGGGTGCCGCTGAGCCGGGCGCGGTCCTTCGACATGCCCTTCATCACCGAAGTCGTATTGGCCGAGGTCGCCGCCCGGGCGCGTGACACCAGCCCGCCTGCCTCGGTCCCGTTTTTCAAGAACAACGACGAAGAAAGCCTGTTCCTGCGTCTGCATGGCCGCCCGATGACGGGCTAGGTCACCAAAACCAGCATCAGGATCGAGACCGCCAGCACCGCCATGCCCGCCCACTCCCGGCGCGAAATCCGCTCGCGAAAGAACAGGGTCGTGGCCGCGATGCTCAGCATCAGTTCCACCTGCCCCAAGGCTTTCACATAGGCCGCGTTTTGCAAGGTGAAGGCGATGAACCAACAGAGCGACCCGCCCATCGAGGTCAGCCCGATCCAAACCGCCACCCGCCGCGCGGCCCAGACCCGGCGCAACTGCCCCGGTTCGCGCAGCCGCAGCCCAAAAGCCATGATCAGCGTCTGCATCAACACCACCGCCGCCAGCGTCACGCCCGCACGCAACAGCGGATCGCCCGAGGCCACGGCGAGCGAGGCGCCGCGATAGCAGACCGCCGAGATCGCAAATAGAAAACCCGAGGCGATCCCCAGCCCCGCCGCACGGTTGCGCAGATCGCTGAGGCGCAGCCCCCGCGCCTCGGCCCCGCCGGACAGCAACAGCAGCCCCAGCACGCCAAGGGCGATGGCCGCAAAGCCCGCGGCCGAGACGCCCTCGCCCAGCACGATCCAGCCCATCAGAACGGTCTGGATCACCTCGGTCTTCTTAAAAGTGATGCCCACCGCGAAATTGCGCTGCTTGAACAACAGCACCACGCAGACCGTCGCCATGATCTGCGCCGTGCCGCCCATCGCCCCATACAGCCAGAAGCCCGCCTCAAGCGGCGGCACCCCCTGCCCGCTCAGCGCCAGATAGAGCGGCAGCAACAGCGCCACGAAGGGCGCGGAATAGAGAAACCGCGAAAAGGTCGCCCCGCCTGCCGAGAGCGTATCGGTCGCCAGATGCTTTTGCAGCATGAAGCGCCCGGTCTGAAAGACGGCGGCGGCAAGGGTGACAAGGATCCACAGATCGGGGGCGAAAACACTGTCCATAACAGCCTATAGGCCGAAGGCGGGCGGCAGGGCCAGTGCCTTAGGGCCTCATCTCTAGGGCCCCGAGGTCATAGCCGTTGAAGGCCAAGATCTCCTGCGCGGCGGCGATCCGGTCCGCCCCGCCTGTCACCTGACGGTCGAGGATCCAGCCATATCCGCCCTCGGGGCTGCCGATGACCGCCGTGCGAAACCCTTCGTCGACCCAGAGCACCCAGAAAGGCCGCTCGGCCCCGCCGACGGCGGCGCGCATCGTGTAACGCCCCGGCCCCTGCGCGCTCAGCGCCCAAAGGGTGCGGGTGTTGCGGCATCCGGCGCTGTCGCAGGTCTGGCGCTGTTCGATCAGGGTCGGCCCTTGCGGCGCAAAGGTCACGGCTTGCAGGTCGGCGTCACCGGGGAATGCCGCCCGGACCTGCCAATCGCCGCCAAAACGCACCGCGTCATAGCGGCTGGTGGCCCCGATCAAGGCCTCCGCATCGCGAAACCCGGTCTGCGCGGGCGGCGCCTCGCCGCCGCTACACGCCGCGAGGGCGCCCAAGAGCAGCAACATGGCCCCCCGCCGCGCCAAATGCATCCCGAAGCGGGCCATCAATAGGGCATCGGATGGGCTTTATGCGCCGCGTCGAGGTCGGCCATCACCTCATCGCTGAGGCTCAGCTCTGCCCCGCCAAGCGCCACGTCGAGCTGCTCAAGGCTGGTCGCGCCAAAGATCACTGAGCCCATGAAGGGCCGTGTCGCACACCATGCCAGCGCCATCTGCACCGGGTCGAGCCCATGTTTCTCGGCCACGCCAAGATAGGCCGCGACCGCCTCAAAGGCGCGGGGGGTGACCCGACCGCCCAGGTCGTCGTTCAGCGACAGACGCGACCCGGCGGGGATCTTCCCGCCCTGATATTTCCCGGTCAGCAACCCCGCGGCCAGCGGAGAGAAGGCCAGCATGTCAATCTGCTCATTGACGCAGGTCTCGGACACATCGGTATCGGCCAGTCGGCACATCAGCGAATATTCGTTCTGCACCGAGATCGGGCGCGGCCCGCCCACACGTTCGGCCACGGCGGCCCATTGGGTCAGCCCCCAAGCGCTTTCGTTGCTGAGGCCAAAGGCGCGGATCGTCCCGCGTTCGACCTCACGTTGCAGCGCGCCGAGCGTGTCCTCCATATGCGCAATGGTCTCGGCCCGGTTCTGACTCGACGGGTCGTAGTGCCAATTCTTGCGGAACATATAGCTGCCGCGGTTCGGCCAGTGGAATTGGTAAAGGTCGATGTAATCCGTCTGCAAGCGCTTCAGCGAACCTTCGATGGCGCCGGGGATCGTGTCGGAGGAAATCGGCGCGCCGTCGCGGGCGTGCTGCATCCCCTCGCCGGAGTGCTTGCTGGCCAGAACCACCTCATCCCGGCGCTTGTCGCGGGCGAACCACTGGCCGATGATCTCTTCCGTCCGGCCAATCGTCTCGACGCTGATCGGGTTCACGGGGTACATCTCGGCAGTGTCGATGAAGTTGATCCCGGCCTCCAGCGCGCGGTCGATCTGCGCATGGCCCTCCTCGGCGGTGTTCTGGGTGCCCCATGTCATGGAGCCCAAACAGAAATGCGAGACCTCGATATCGCTGGAGCCGAGCTTTTTCATCTTCATCTTTTGGTCCTCGCTTGTGATTTTCCCGCAACCTAGCCGCCTGCCCGGCCTTCGCAAGGGCAATTGCCCCGCGCCGATCCTAGCACCCCGACAAAAGCGCAGCCCCGGTAGTTTTCGGCCTTCCGTTTGGGCAGCAATGGACGCAATCTGCGCCCATGCGCCTGCTCATATCCTTCGCCGCCCTGTTCTTCTCGGTCATCCTTCTGCAACTCTCCACCGGAGGTGTGGGGCCGATCGACGTGTTGTCGGGCGCGCAGCTTGGGTTCAGCCGACAGGAAATCGGTATGCTTGGCTCGGCCCATTTTCTGGGGTTCTTCATCGGCTGCTGGTGGGCGCCTCGGTTGATGGGCAGCGTCGGCCACAGCCGCGCCTTTGCCGCCTTCACCGCCGCCGGATCAATCGGCCTGATGGCGCATATGATGGTGGTGGACCCCTACGCATGGGGGCTGATGCGTGTCGCGTCAGGCATGTGCGTGGCGGGCTGCTATACGGTGATCGAAGCATGGATGCAGGCCAAGGTCACCAATGAGACCCGCGGGCGCACCATGGGCGTTTACCGGGTGGTGGACATGAGCGGCTCGCTTGCCGCGCAGTTGATCGTGGGCGTGCTCGCCCCGGCGTCTTACGTCTCTTACAACCTGCTGGCCATCGGCTGCTGTGCTGCCCTCTTGCCGCTGACGCTGACCAAGGTCCGCCCGCCCGAAACGCCCAGCCAGCCGCGGCTGCGCCCACGCCTCGCCTTTGACCGCTCGCCACTGGCGGCGGCGGGGGTCATCGTGGCCGCCGTCTCCAGCGCGTCTTTCCGCATGGTCGGGCCGATCTACGGCCAAGAAGTCGGCCTCAGCGCGCCGCAGATCGCGTGGTTCCTTGCCGCCTTCGTGCTGGGCGGTGCGCTTGCGCAATACCCCATGGGGATGCTGGCCGATAAGTTCGACCGCCGCTGGGTGCTGATCTGGCTCTCGGTCGCCGCGATGGGCGGCTGTGCGGTCACCGTGATGGGCGCGGGCTATGGCACGGCGGGGACCATGCTCTCGGCCGGGCTTTTCGGCGCCACGACCTTTCCAATCTATTCGGTCTCTGCCGCCCATGCCCATGACTTTGCCAGTTCCGACGAACGGGTGGAGCTTTCCGCCGCCCTGATGTTCTTTTTCGCTCTGGGTGCCATCGGCGCGCCCTATCTCGCCTCGGTCCTGATCGACAATTTCGGCGCGGCGGCGCTTTTTGCGATGATCGCGGCGGCGCATGGGGGGCTGGTGGTCTTTGGCCTTGCCCGGATGCGCGCGCGCCCCACCTTGGCCGAGCGGACGCCCTACGTCTACGCGCCACGGACCAGCTTTCTCATCGGGCGGCTCTTGGGCCGCGCGCGGGACCGCGATTGACCGGTCCCGTCTTTTGCTGGAACTGGCGCAGCCCTTGCGATAAGGCTGCGCCAAGCACGGGAATATTTATATGACACGCCACCTCATCACCTCCGCCATCCCCTATATCAACGGGATCAAACATCTGGGTAACCTCGTGGGCAGTCAGCTGCCTGCGGACCTCTACGCGCGCTATCAACGTGGCCGGGGGCAGGATGTTCTGTTCCTCTGCGCCACGGATGAACACGGCACCCCCGCCGAGCTTGCCGCCGCGAAAGCGGGCAAACCGGTCGATGAATATTGCGCCGAGATGTATGAAACACAGGCCCGCATCGCCGAAGGCTTTGGCCTCTCCTTCGATCACTTTGGTCGCTCGTCCAGCCCGCAGAATCGCAAGCTCACGCAGCATTTCGCGGGCGCGCTGGCCGACCGCGGGCTGATCGAAGAGGTCTCCCAACGGCAGATTTATTCGCCGACCGACGGGCGCTTCCTTCCCGACCGCTATGTCGAGGGCACCTGCCCCAATTGCGGCTTCGAGGATGCGCGCGGCGATCAATGCGACAATTGCACCAAGCAACTCGACCCCGAGGATCTGATCAACCCGCGCTCGACCATCTCGGGCGCCACCGATCTGGAGATGCGCGAGACGAAGCACCTGTTCCTCAAGCAAAGCCAGCTCAAGGACGAGCTCGACGCTTGGATCGACAGCAAGACCGACTGGCCCGTGCTGACCACCTCCATCGCCAAGAAATGGCTGCATGACGGCGACGGGCTGCAAGACCGCGGCATCACCCGCGACCTCAGCTGGGGCGTGCCGGTGAAACGCGGCGATCAGGATTGGCCGGGCATGGAGGGCAAGGTCTTCTACGTCTGGTTCGACGCGCCCATCGAATACATCGCCTGCGCGCAGGAATGGGTCGATGCGGGCAAGGGCACCGATTGGGAAAGCTGGTGGCGGACCGACAAAGGCGCTGAAGATGTGCGCTACACCCAGTTCATGGGCAAGGACAATGTCCCCTTCCACACGCTCAGCTTCCCCGTCACGATTAAGGGCTCGGGCGAGCCGTGGAAGCTGGTGGATTACATCAAGTCCTTCAATTACCTCAATTATGACGGCGGTCAGTTCTCCACCTCGCGCGGGCGCGGCGTCTTCATGGATCAGGCGTTGGAAATCCTGCCGGCGGATTACTGGCGCTGGTGGCTCTTGAGCCACGCGCCCGAGACCTCGGATGCCGAATTCACTTGGGAGAACTTCCAAGCCTCGGTGAACAAGGACTTGGCCGACGTGCTGGGCAATTTCGTCAGCCGGATCACTAAGTTCTGCCGCTCCAAATTCGGCGAAGCGGTGCCCGAGGTCGGCGAATACGGCGAGGCGGAGCAGGCGCTGATCGAAGACATCACCGCCCGCGTCGCCCGTTACGAGACGTTGATGGAGGCGATGGAGGTCCGCAAATCCGCCGCCGAACTGCGCGGCATTTGGGCGGCGGGCAACGAATATCTCCAAGCCCAAGCGCCTTGGACCACCTTCAAGACCGACCCCGACCGCGCGGCGGCGCAGGTGCGGCTGGCGCTGAACCTGATCCCGCTCTACGCCGTGCTTTCCGCACCCTTCATCCCCACGGCCTCGGCCTCGATGCTGGCAGCGATGAAGGTCGAAGACATGCCTTGGCCCGACGATGTGCCCACGGCCTTGGGCAAGCTTGCCCCCGGCCACAGCTTTGAAGTGCCCGAGGTGCTTTTTGCCAAGATCAGCGATGAGGACCGCGAAAGCTGGGCCGAACGTTTCGCCGGTAAGCGCGACTGATCAGAAATTTAGGAACAGCGGCGCGGGTTATGCGCCGCTGTTTCACTTTGCGGCACGGGCATTGCGCTAACCGCGCCGCGCGCGCTTTCCGCCTGAGACCGCGCGCACTGGCCCCACGCCATTCGCCGCCGCTTCGACACCCCGAAACCGGACGCCATGCCCCCGCCCTTTGGGATCCCGTTCCGCCGTGAGCCAACCGTGGACAATGCGGGCCGTCTCCTCCCCCGGGTGCATCTGAAAGCCGCCCTGCGGCGTCTGCCCCGCAAGCGCCTGCGCCCAAAGCGTGCCGATTTCAGCCCCATCGCAAAGCCGCGGCCCGAACAGATCGCTGATATGTTGCCCGATCAGACAATCCCCCAGCCCATAGGTGACACCGCAGGCCGCCTCATTGGCATGGCAAACGCGCCCATCGGGAGAGAAGACCACGTCGATTTCGGCCATATCGGCCTTGACCGGGGATAGGATGGCCTCACCCGCGGCCCCCTTCCCGCCCGCGAGGCCGGGAGAGGGCATAAGCGCCCCGCGAAGCCCTGCATTGGGCCGACCATCAAGGTTCTGCCTAAACATGCGCCGCTCTGCCGCGAAAACGATGGAGATGAGCGGGGGTTGCCCTGAGGTAAGGCTGTTCTCTGCAGCAGTGGTATCTTCGTCTGACATGCCCACCCTCTCACGCGGCCCGTTGGGCCCCGACGCGCCGCACCGCACAGCGGATCCCAGCATCCGAGCAACATAGCCCCGCAGGGAAAAAACCATGCGCCGTAAGAGGTTAAACGATCTCCCTCCTTTCCCTGAACCTGCCATCTGTCGCCTCTGCCTCATCCCGCCCCACTGCCGACCTTGGGGGAGGATTAGCGGCAAGGTCTTACCACGGAGTTAAAAAATGTCGGCACAGTGTGAACTTGCGAGAGACTTATTTTCGCCCTATTCCGACAGCAATTAACCAAGTGTTAATATCAGATAGGATAAAGATGTTCCGGGTCGCCCATACAATTCATCACGATCACGACCTCGGGCTCGTGCTGCTTGCAGCACTTCTTTGCATCTTCGGCAGCTGGGTGGTGGCACGGCTCTATCGGCATGTGCTTGAACAGCCGCGCCGCCAAGCATTGATTTGGTGCTATCTGACCGCGATGACAGCGGGTGTGACGATCTGGTGCACCCATTTCATCGCGATCCTTGCCTATCAGCTCGACGCGCCGGCGACGTTCCATTTCTCGCTCACCTTCCTGTCGCTGATCATCGCCATCGTCGGCTCGATTCTGGGCGTCGTCATCGCCGGGCTGCTGAAATCCCGCTGGGCCACGATTCTGGGCGGGACAATCTTTGGGCTGGCGATTTCCGCCATGCATTATACCGGCATGGTGGCCTATCGCGTGCAGGGTGCGATCCATTGGGACATGGGCTATCTGACCGCCTCCGTCATCATCGCGGTTGTCCTTGCGACCCTCGCGCTTGGCGCAGCGGGCCGTGGGGGCAAGGGCAGCGTGCTGTGGATGACCGCGCTTTTGGCGCTGGCGATCATCCTGCTCCATTTCACCGGCATGGCTGCCTTTCAGGTAACCCAGGTCGCCGCGCAGCCGCTCTATGCCAACCCCGTCGAGTACAGATTAATCGCGCTGATCGTGGCCGGGACCGCGGCCATCATCGCGCTGGCCGCTCTTTTCAGCTACGTCGTCGAAAACCGCACCCGCAACGAAAGCATCGAAGAACTCCGTCAGGCCCGCGATGCCGCCGAAAGCGCCAGCCGGGCGAAATCGGAATTCATGAGCGTGCTGAGCCACGAATTGCGCACCCCGCTGACCATCGTGATCGGCTACGCCAGCTTCCTGTCGGAACTCAAACGCCACAACCTCGCCAAGCTGGGCCCGGATGAAAAACCGGAGTCCGAGCATTTCACCAAGATGGGCGATCAGGCGGAGCTCTACGGCCAGCGCATCAAATTCGCCGGCGGGCAATTGTTGACCATTATCAACGACATCCTCGACTATACGAATATGGAATTGAACGACCTCGCACTCGACAAGACCGCCTTCGACACCCGAGCGCTTTTGGAGGAAGTGGTCGAAGAGCACCACGGCGCCGCGCATGACAAGACCGCGACGCTGCATATCGACACCCCGCCGCTTACCGTCACCGCCGACCGCCGCCGCAGCCTGCAACTGTTGGGCCATATCGTCGGCAACGCGCTGAAATTCTCCAAGGCGCGGGACATCTATCTGCGCGCGCGCCTGCACGCGGGCGGGTTTGTTTTCGAGGTCGAGGATAATGGCGTCGGCATCGCCGCGCAGGATCTGGACCGCATTTTCGAGGCTTTCACCCAGATCGAAGATGCCGATGACCGCGCCGAGGGCGGCACCGGGCTGGGGCTTGCGATCTGCAAGAAACTGGCCCTTGCCCATGGTGGCGACATCACGGTCAAAAGCACGCTCGGTCAGGGGACGACCTTTACCGTCTTCATCCCCGGCGCCACGCAATTGGCAGAGCCTGCGACGCTGGCGCAGGCAAGTTAAGTCTTTGAAAACAGTGGTGCGGGCGGTGGGACTCGAACCCACACGGGGCTACGCCCCAACAGATTTTAAGTCTGGTATGTCTACCATTCCATCACGCCCGCATCGGGGCGCACAATAAGCATCACGCAGGCGGTGTAAATGGGCGAATGCCCCCGCCGTAAGGTTCAGGGCATACGGTTTAGGCCGTATCGGCCAGCATGGTTTCCTTCACCGCCTCCATCGCCACATAGGTCGAGGTGCTGGCCACATGCGGCAGGGTCGAAATCACCTCCCCCAGAAAGCGGCGATATTCCGACATGTTCCGCGTGCGCACCTTGATCAGATAGTCGAAATGGCTCGCGATCATATGGGCCTGTTCGATTTCGGGCACCTTGGCCACGGCGAGGTTGAAGGCCCGCAGGGCCGCCTCGCGCGTGTCGTTCAGGCGCACCTCGACAAAGGCGACGTGATCCAGCCCCAGCCGGATCGGGTCCAACAGGGCGCGATAGCCAAGGATCACGCCACTTTCCTCCAACCGGCGCAGACGCGCTTGGGTGGGGGATTTCGACAGACCGATGCGGCGGGCAAGATCGGTGATGCTGATACGCCCGTCCTCGGCCAACACCGATAGAATCGCGCTGTCGAACCGGTCCAGATTGAAAAGCTCATTTGACATGCGATTCCCCGCTAGTTCGGTCATAACGACCATGATACAATACATATTAAGTCGATTAGCCTTCTCAACATGCGGTATTCTGGTCCAAACATCAACTGGAGCTTGCCATGGCCCTCGATCACGCCCCCGCCCTTCGCCAAACCATCGACGCGCGCACCTATGCCGAGCCTGACGCGCTGCTGACCGAGCTCAAGGCGCAGGCCGATCTTTCGCCCGAGGACCGCGCCAAGATCACCGCCGATGCGGCGGGTCTGGTGCGTGACATCCGCGGCACCTCGGCCCCCGGCATGATGGAAGTCTTCCTTGCCGAATACGGGCTTAGCACTGAGGAAGGCGTGGCGCTCATGTGTCTGGCCGAGGCGCTTTTGCGCGTGCCGGATGCCGAGACCATCGACGCGCTTATCGAGGATAAGATCGCCCCCTCGGACTGGGGCCGCCACATGGGGCATTCGACCTCAAGCCTCGTCAACGCGTCGACATGGGCGCTGATGCTGACGGGCCGCGTGCTCGACGACGACCAGCCCGGCCCGGTGCGCCACCTGCGGGCGGCGATCAAGCGTCTGGGGGAGCCGGTGATCCGCACCGCCGTCAGCCGCGCCATGCGCGAAATGGGCCGCCAGTTCGTTCTGGGCGAAGACATTCAGGCCGCGATGAAACGCGCCCGCGGCATGGAGAAGAAGGGCTTCACCTACAGCTACGACATGCTGGGCGAAGCCGCACGTACCGAGGCCGATGCCAAGCGCTATCACCTCAGCTATTCCCGCGCGATCTCGGCCATCGCCGATGCCTGCACCCATGACGACATCCGCAAGAACCCCGGCATTTCGGTCAAACTCTCGGCCCTGCACCCGCGTTACGAGCTGGCGCAGGAAGAGGCCGTGATGCGCGATCTGGTGCCGCGCCTGCGGGCGCTGGCGCTATTGGCAAAATCGGCTGGTATGGGCCTCAACATCGATGCAGAGGAGGCCGACCGTTTGGCACTCTCTCTCGAGGTCATCGACACGGTGATGGGCGAGCCTGCCTTGGCCGGTTGGGACGGTTTCGGCGTGGTCGTGCAGGCCTACGGTCCCCGCGCCGGCGTGGTGATCGACACGCTCTACGACATGGCACAGCGCCACGACCGCCGCATCATGGTGCGGCTGGTGAAAGGCGCCTATTGGGACACCGAGATCAAGCAGGCGCAGGTCGAAGGCATCGACGGCTTCCCAGTCTTCACCCGCAAGGCGGCGACCGATGTCAGCTACATCGCCAACGCCCGCAAACTGCTGAACATGACCGACCGCATCTACCCGCAGTTCGCCACCCATAACGCCCATACCGTCGCCGCCGTGCTGCATATGGCCGACGACCCCGAGGCTTACGAGTTCCAACGCCTGCACGGCATGGGCGAGACCCTGCATGACATCGTGATGCAGAAACACGGCACCCGCTGCCGCATCTACGCCCCCGTCGGTGCGCACCGCGATCTGCTGGCCTATCTCGTCCGGCGTCTCTTGGAGAACGGGGCGAACTCCAGCTTCGTGAACCAGATCGTGGATGAGGATGTCCCGCCCGAGGTCGTGGCCGCCGATCCCTTCGACCAGTTGCACGACAGCGTGCCCTCGATCCCGAAAGGCCCGGAGGTGTTCCAGCCGCAGCGCGCCAATGCCCGGGGCTTCGATCTGGCACATACCCCAACGCTCGCCGCGATCGAAGAAGCCCGTGCGCCCTTTGCGGACGCCACATGGGAAGCCGCACCGCTACTGGCGGGCGAAGCTGCGCCGGAGGCGGCTGAAACCGTCGCCAACCCTACCGGGGGTGCCTCCCCCGGGACCGTGCGCCCTGCCTCCAAGGCCGATGTGGCCACGGCGCTCGACACTGCCGCGCCTTGGGACGCGCCTCTCAACACCCGACGCGCCACACTTCTCCGCGCCGCCGACATGCTTGAGGACCGCTACGGCGAGATCTTCGCCATTCTCGCCCGCGAGGCTGGCAAGGGCCTGCCCGACTGCGTGGCCGAATTGCGTGAGGCGGTGGATTTCCTGCGCTACTACGCAGGTCAAGCCACCAACGAGCCGCCCGCAGGCATCTTCACCTGCATCTCGCCGTGGAACTTCCCGCTGGCGATCTTCTGCGGGCAGGTCACGGCAGCACTGGCCGCTGGCAATGCCGTACTGGCCAAACCGGCGGAACAAACCCCGCTGACCGCACAGCTTGCCGTCAAGGTGCTGCACGAGGCCGGCGTGCCGCGCGCGGTGCTGCAACTGCTGCCCGGCGGCGGCGAGGTGGGCGCGGCACTCACCGGCGACGCCCGCGTCAACGGCGTGGCCTTCACTGGCTCCACCGCCACCGCCCTACGCATCCGAGCCAATATGGCCGAACACTGCGCCCCCGGCACCCCGCTCATCGCCGAGACCGGGGGTCTCAACGCCATGATCGTCGACAGCACCGCCCTGCCCGAGCAGGCCGTGCAGGCCATCGTCGAAAGTGCCTTCCAATCCGCGGGCCAGCGCTGCTCCGCCGTGCGCTGCCTCTACGTGCAGGAGGACATCGCCGAGGACCTGATCACCATGCTGAAGGGCGCGATGCAGGCGCTGCGCATGGGCGATCCGTGGCATCTGTCGACCGACGTCGGCCCCGTCATCGACGATGCCGCGCGACAGACCATCGTCGATCATGTCGAGGCCGCTCGCGCGGAGGGCCGGCTGATCGCCGAATTGAAAGCGCCCGAAGGCGGCACCTTCGTCGGCCCCGCGATCCTGCGGGTGGATGGCATCAGCGACATGAAGCGGGAAATCTTCGGCCCCGTGCTGCATGTGGCGACCTTCAAAAGCCATGAACTCGACGCCGTCATCGACGCGATCAATGCAACCGGCTACGGCCTCACCTTCGGCCTGCACACTCGGATCGACGACCGGGTGCAGCATGTCTCGGAGCGGATCGAGGCGGGCAACATCTACGTGAACCGCAACCAGATCGGCGCCATCGTCGGCAGCCAGCCCTTCGGCGGCGAGGGGCTCTCGGGCACCGGGCCGAAGGCGGGCGGGCCGAACTACCTGCCGCGTTTCGCCGCGCCCGACCATCAGGAGGCTTCCGGCACATGGGACAGCGCGCAGCAGCGCCTGCCCGCCCTGCCCGCGCATCAGCCGACCGTGCTGGAGACCCAGTCGATGCCCGGGCCCACCGGCGAGAGCAACCGCCTGTCGACCCTGCCCCGGCCTGCGCTTCTCTGCATGGGCCCGGGGGCCGAGGCGGCCACCGCACAGGCCAAGGCGGTGCGCGCCCTCGGCGGTGTCGCGGTTGAGGCCACAGGCCCCATCGACCCCGAAGCGCTTACCACCGGCCCGGCCTATGGTGGCGTCCTCTGGTGGGGCGATGAGGAGACGGCGCGGCAAATCGACAAGGCGCTGGCAGCCCGCGAAGGGGCGATCATCCCGCTTCTGCGCGGCAAGCCCGACACCGCGCGCGTCCGCGCTGAGCGCCATGTCTGTGTTGACACCACCGCCTCGGGCGGCAATGCACAGCTCTTGGGGATGATGGCCTGAACGGGCCGCGCAATTAGGGGGAGCGCCATGCTGACGAACCGCGATATCGAAGAGTTGACGCAGTTTCGCAGGGCGCTCCACCAATACCCCGAGATCTCGGGCGAGGAAGTGGAAACCGCCCGGACGATCGCGGCGGAACTGGAAAAGCTCGCCCCTACGCGCATCCTCACCGGCCTTGGCGGGCATGGGGTGGCGGCGGTTTTCGACAGCGGCAGCCCCAGCCCCACGGTGCTCTTCCGCGCGGAACTCGACGCCCTGCCGATCCCCGAGGAACATGACATTCCTTGGGTCTCTAAGGTGCCGGGCAAGTCCCATGTCTGCGGCCACGACGGCCATATGACCATGCTCTTGGCGCTCGGTCGAATGATCGCGCGCTGCCCCGTCGCAAAGGGCCGCGTGGTGCTAATGTTCCAACCCGCCGAGGAGGATGGCAGCGGCGCGCGGGCGGTGGTGAACGATCCCACCTATGCCGAGATCGCCGCCGATTACGCCTTTGCCATCCATGTCGAGCCGGGCCGCCCCTTTGGCCATGTCGACACCGCGCCCGCGCTGATCAACTGCGCCTCGAAAGGCATCTCCGTCACCCTACACGGCAAGACCGCCCATGCCGCCAGCCCCGAAGACGGCACCTCCCCCGCGCCTGCGCTGGCCGAGTTGATCCCGGCGCTGCAAGCGCTCGGCCCCGGCGGGCCGCTTGATGATGACTTCCGCCTCGTCACCCTCACCCATCTGCGCATGGGTGAGCCGACCTTTGGCATCGCCCCGGGCGAAGCGGCGCTCTACGCCACCCTGCGCAGCACCCGCGACGCGGCGCTGGCCGAGATCGAAGCGGCCTTGCGCGCCGAAGTCGCCCGCGTGACAGAGGCCCATGGGCTGACGGCAGCTTTCGCGGAATCCGACCATTTCGCCGCCTCCATCAACCACCCCGACGCCTACGCGATCGCCGCCGCGGCGATGGACGCGCTCGGCGTGTCGCACGGGCAGAAAAACCTGCCGATGCGCGCCTCCGAGGATTTCGGGCTGTTCGGGCGTGACGCCAAGGCCGCGATGCTCTGCCTCGGCCCCGGCGAGGGCTATGCCGCCCTGCACAACCCCGATTACGATTTCCCCGATGATCTGATCCCCGTCGGCGCCGGTATTTTTGAGCGGATCGCACGGGATTTGCTCGGTTCCGCTTGACAGAAGCCCCCGCGGGCGCAGCTAAGGTCATAACGATCCCCCGTGCCGCTTGACGCTGCGGACGACTTGGCAAAGGCTGGCCCGCATGTTCCCGATCCGCGATCACAACCCCTCGGGCCGAACGCCCTTCGTCACCTATGCGCTGATGGCGCTCAACATCGGGGTGTTCCTGTCTTCCCTGTCGCTGATGGCGGATGAGCGCGCCTTGGCCGAGTTTTACTACAGCTACGCATTGCTGCCCGCGCGGCTGAGCCATGGGGAGGGGTATTTCGGCCTCATCACCTCGCAATTCCTGCATGGCGGCTGGATGCATCTGGCGGGTAACATGCTGTTTTTGTGGATATTCGGCGACAATGTCGAGGATGAGATGGGCCATGGGCGCTATCTGCTGTTCTACCTTGCCTGCGGCATCGCCGCGGGGCTGGGCCAAGTCGTGACAGAGCCGCTGTCATGGGTGCCCATGGTCGGGGCCTCGGGCGCGATTGCGGGGGTGATGGGGGGCTACCTGCTGCTCTTCCCCCGTGCCAAGGTCGACATTTTGGTGATCTTCATCGTGTTTTTCCGCATCTTCGCGATCCCGGCGTGGATCATGCTGGGCCTGTGGTTCGGCATGCAGTTCATCGGCGGGATCGGGGCCACACCGGGCACTGGCGGTGTGGCCTATTGGGCCCATGCGGGCGGGTTCATCGCGGGGCTACTGCTGACCTTGCCGCTCTGGCTGCGGCGGGGCGGCTTTGCCTTTTGGCGGCAGACCCACGGCCATCCGCCCCATGCCGCCGCAGACTATGACCTGAGCGAAAGTCGCATTCCGAAAGTGAGACGCAAATGACCGAAACCTCCGAAACCCGCCGTGCCTCTTGCCACTGCGGGGCCGTGGTGATCGAAGCGCTGTTTCCGCGCGGTCTGGCCTCGGCCGCGCGCTGCACCTGCTCCTTTTGCCGCCGCCGCGCCGCCGCCACGGTAACGGCGCTGGCCGAGACGGTGACCGTGTTGAAAGGGGCCGAGAACCTCACGCTCTACACTTGGGGCACGCATACCGCACAGCACTATTTCTGCATGACCTGCGGCATCTACACCCACCACCGCCGCCGCTCGAACCCCGATGAATGCGGCGTGAACCTTGGTGCGATCGAAGGGGTCTTGCCTTGGGAGATGGAGCCGCTGCCCTATAGCGATGGCATCAACCACCCTTCGGACCGCGACCCCGGTTAGAGGCTGGAAATCACCCCCTGCATCCGGGCCAGCAGCCCCGGTTGCGGCGCGGCTTGTTCGCGGCGCTGCTCCACGCTTTCGTGCAGCCGCTCTGACGGGTCCGCGCCCACCACCCGGCGGCGGCGGGTCACCAGCATCTTGCCATAGCCGCGCCAGCGCCCGATGGAGGGCGCAGCGGGGTCTTGATCGAAACGCGTGGCCCAGCCTGCGGGCAGTGGCAGGCCGCTTTCCTCCATCCGCGACAGCAGCCAGACCAGCGGGATATTGGCCAAGGGGCGCGCGGCCTCATGCCCGCCCAACTGGCCGCCCACGTCGCCATGGGTGCCGGGGAACCAGACCTGCTCAAGCCGCCCGTCATAGCCCTCGGGCGTGGTCCATAGCACTGGGGCATAGGCGACGCGGGTCTCGTTCAGGGCCAGCGCCTGAAAGCCGTTCTTTACGTTGCGGCTCAGGTCGTGGTTGTGGAACATATGCAGCGGCTGCGAAAACCGCCAGAACAGCGGCGCGTTGAGGCCCAGCGATTTGACCGTGTCCCAAACGCCAATCGCCTCGATCTCGACCTCGGGGTGGCAGTTGGCCCGGGCAAAGAGTTCGCCCGCCTTGCTCAGATGATGCGCCTCATAATGGCGGTAAACATCGCGGATGTTACGCTCTGTCGCCACTTCGGCGCGCAGAAGCCCCACCCGGTCGATCACCCCGGCGAGGGAGCGTACCGCATAGCCGCCGCGCGAATAGCCCAGCAAGAAAATCCGATCTCCGGGCCGGTAGCGCGAGGCGAGATATCCATAGGCACGGCGGATTTGCCGGTTGATCCCGCGGCCCAAGATCACATCCAAAGCGCTGCGCCAATCGCGCCATTGCAGCCCCGGCTCGTAATAGATCGACAGGGCGCTGCCCATCTCGCGGCAAAGGCCATAGGCAATGCCCGCATTGGTCTCGCGCCCCAGTTCGAGCGAGGACATGGTCCCATCGAGGATGATGACATGGGTCACCGCCCCCCGGCGCGGGCCAAAATCGCTTTCAGGCCGCCGCCAGAACCGCCCGAAGAGCCGTTGGAACAGGGTTTTACTCGGCTGCGATTGCGGCACCTTGCAGCATCTCCCAGACCCGGTGCGGGGTGAACGGCATATCCGCCTGCCGCACGCCGCGTTCCCACAGGGCATCCTGCACCGCATTCGACACCGCCGCCAAGGCGCCGACGGTGCCCGCCTCCCCGCAGCCCTTCATGCCCATGACATTGGCCGTGGAGGGCACCGGTTCGGAGGTGAAAGAGATCATCGGCAGGTCCGCCGCGCGGGGCATGGCGTAGTCCATGAAGGTGGCGGTCAAAAGCTGGCCGTCCTCGTCATAGACCACCCGCTCCTGCACCGCCTGTCCGATGCCCTGCGCCACGCCGCCGTGGACCTGCCCCTCGGCCAGCATCGGGTTGATCAGATTGCCGAAATCGTCGACCACGGTGTAGCGGTCCAGCGTCACCACCCCGGTTTCGGGGTCGATCACCACCTCGGCCACATGCGCCCCGTTGGGATAGCTGCGCCCCGGCAGGCTGGCGCGTTCGTGGTGGCTGAGCAGATCGTCCCGCCCCTTGGCGCGGGCCATCTCGGCCACCTCCAGCATGGTCGGGCTGATGTTCGACCCTTCCGCGCGAAAGCGTTCGTCGTCAAAGGTGATATCCGCAGCAGCGACGCCCAACTCTTCGGCCAGAAAGGCGGTGAAGACTTCGGTGATCTTCGCCACGGTGGCCAAGGTCGCCGTGTTCTGCGTGGTGACCGAGCGTGAGCCGCCGGTGCCGCCACCTTTCTTGATCAGATCGCTATCGCCCTGCACCACGTCGATCCGTTCGGCGGGGATGCCAGACTGGTCCGAGAGGAACTGCGCATAGACCGTCTCATGCCCCTGTCCGTTGCTTTGGGTGCCGACATAGATCGTCACCCGGCCATCGCCCTCGAAAACCACTTTGGCCCCTTCGGAGGGATCGCCCAGAATGCTTTCGATATAGTAACACAGCCCCTGCCCGCGCAGCAGGCCGCGCTTGGCATCCGCCGCCCGGCGCGCGGCAAAACCGTCGCGGTCAGCCTCTTGCCCCACACGGGCCAGCAGCCGCGCGAAATCGCCCACGTCGTAAAGCTCGCCCGTGGCAGTGGTATAGGGGAATTGCTCAGGCTTGATGAAGTTGATCCGCCGTAACTCCCACGGATCGACGCCCAACTCACGCGCCGCACGGTCCATCAGCCGCTCCAGCACATAGATCGCTTCGGGCCGTCCGGCCCCGCGATAGGCGTCGACTTGCACGGTGTTGGTGTAGAACCCTTCGACATGCAGATAGGTGTCTTGCACGTCATAGACGCCCATCAAGACCTTGGAGAAGAGCTGCGACTGGATCGGCTGGCCGAACTGGCTGTTATAAGCCCCAAGGTTGCAGCGCGTGTCGACACGGTAGGCGGTGATCTTGTGGTTTTCGTCAAAGGCAAACTCGGCCCAAGACACCAGATCGCGCCCCCCGTTGTCGGTGAGCATGGCTTCGGTCCGCTCTGACATCCAGCGCACCGGGCGGCCCAAGGCCCGCGCGGCTTGGGCCACGCAAAAATACTCCGGGTAGGTCATCGCCTTCATGCCGAACCCACCGCCCACATCGGGATTGGTGACGCGCACCGCGTCTTCGGGCAGGCCGAAGGCTTTGGTCAGAAACCCCTTATGCGCCCAGACGCCCTGCCCGCCCAGCGCCACATGCAAGCGGCCCTCGGTCCATTCGGCATAGCAGCCACGCGGCTCCATGGAGTTGACGATGATGCGGTTGTCCCCGACCTCCAGCTTGACGCGATGGGCGGCCTTGGCAAAAGCCGCCTCAACCCTGACCTCATCGCCCATATGCCAGTCAAAGGCGCGGTTGTCGGGGGCCTCTGCGTGCAGGGCCTCACCGCCCGGGGCGACATCCATCTTGGCGGGCAGATCGTCAGCCTCGAAAAGGATCATCTCCGCCGCATCGCGGGCCTGTTGCAAACTCTCGGCCACCACCAGCGCCACCGGCTCGCCCACATAGCGCACGCGGTCCTTGGCCAGCATCGGGCGCAGCGGCGCCGCGCCTTTGCTGCCATCGCGGTTGTCGACGACCGTATGCGGCAGAGCGATATTCATTCCCGCCGCTTCCAGATCGGCGCAGGTCAGCACCAGATGCACGCCATCCGCCGCGCGGGCCTCATCTACGTCCAACTCAGTGATCACCCCATGAGCCACAGGCGCGCGGAAAAAGACGCCATGCAGCGCCCCGGCGGGGGCGATATCATCGACATAGCGGCCCGCACCGGTCAGGAAGCGGTGGTCTTCCACCCGTTTGACCGGTTGGCTTTTCCCGAACTTTTCCATCTGACACCGCCCCTGCTGCCCTGCCTCTTTCAGCGCAACAGTAGCGGGCGCGCCGCCAGTGTCCAGAGGCTCAGGCCGCCTTGCGGATAAGCGCGCCTTCAAGGCTTGAGACCAGTGTCACACCTGCCAACCCATAGCCGTTAAAGGCGGTCGACATGGCGATGGAATAGGCACCCATGCCGCCGAACAGGAGGTAATCCCCGGTCTGCGCATCCTCGGGCAGCGGCAGCCCATCGGGCAGACGGTCCAGCGAATCGCAGGTCGGGCCGAAAACCACGCGCGGCTTGGTCGCCCCCTCACGCCGCGTGCCATCGGGGCCGACCACATCGACAAGCCCCGAAAGCCCCATGTCGCGCAGATCGGGCAGCCCACCATAGATACCATCGTTCAGAAAGACGGTGCGCCCGTCGTTGCGCATCCCCTTGATGCGGGTGGCCAACACAGCGGCATCGGCCACCATCGCCCGGCCCGGCTCGCAGAGCAGCGCAGGCGCATCCGCGCCAAAGCTCTCGGCCAGCGCCGCTTTGACGGCGGCAAAGACGGCTCGGTGGTCTGGCGCATCAAATCCGCGGTCCACGGCGAAGCCCCCGCCGATGTTCAACCGGTCGATCGAGACACCGGCCATGCGCAGAATATCCGCCGCCGCATGGACATATTGCACCCAAGCCTGCGGATCGTTGCACTGCGTGCCGGGGTGGAAACACATCGACGGCGTGAACCCCATCTCGACCACCGCGCGCAATAGCGCCGCCGCCTCTTCAGGGGCCGCGCCGAATTTCGAGCCGAAGTCATAGGCCGCGCCCTTCACCGGCAAGGCGAAACGCACCGCCACCTCATTGTCGCGCGGCACGTCGCGCAGCTTGGCCAGTTCCGACATGTCGTCGACCGACCAGCTATAGACCCGCGCCGCGATCCCGGCCTCCACCTCTGAGGTCGAGCGCACGGGGTTGTTGTAATGCAGCACCGCCTGCGGGCAGACCGCCCGCACCGCCGCCATCTCTGCCGGGGAGGCGACATCGAAGGTGGTGATCCCCGCCGCGACAAGGTTCGACAGCACCTCCGCCCGGTCGTTCGCCTTGACCGCATAGGTTACCAGCCCGTCGAAATCCGCCTGAAACCGCCGCGCAGTGGCTTGCAGCACCGAAGGGGCCAGAAACAACACCGGCTTATCGGGGCTGTGTTTCGCCAAATAAGCTGCGGGACTGTCGGAAAGGGGGGCGATATGCTGCATGGGGGCCTCTTCACTGCTTTTCCCCAGTGAAGCGCGGATTTTGGTCGATTCATCGTGTCATACCGCCTAAAGTGATGCGAACTTTGGTCGAAGTGACGAAATGACAGCACAACTTGACGATACCGACCGCGCTTTGATCGCGGCGCTGCAATCCAACGCCCGCCAGCCGGTCGCCGATCTGGCGCGCGGTCTGGGTCTTGCCCGCACCACCATTCAGGCCCGGCTGGAACGGTTGGAACGCGGCGGCGCCATCCTCGGCTATACGCTGCGTTTGGGCGAAGCGGTCCGCGCGCCGCTGCATGCCACGGCGCTCGTCAATATCGAGCTGCGCGCGGGCCCCGCCGTCTTAGCGCGGCTGCGCAGCCTGCCTGCGGTGCAGGTGGTGCATACCACCTCGGGACGCTTCGACTTGCTGGTACAAATCGCGGCGCAGACCACGCAGGAGTTGGACGAGACCCTAGACCGCATCGGCGAGACCCGCGGCGTTAAGGGCAGTGAGAGCCTGATCCACCTCAGCACCAAGATCGACCGCAGCGGCTGAGCCCTGCCCCCGCGCCTCAAGCCCCTGTCAGGGGTCTTTCCCTTACCGCGCCAGAGCGCTAAACGGGGCGCAACAAAAGGGATCATGACCATGGCACTCGAAAAGACCTTCAACGCCGCCGAGGCGGAAAGCCGCATCTACGCCGATTGGGAGACCAAGGGCGCGTTCAAAGCGGGCGCGAATGCGCAGCGGGATGAGCATTTCTCGGTGATGATCCCGCCGCCGAATGTCACCGGCTCGCTGCACATGGGCCATGCCTTCAACAACACGCTGCAGGACATCCTCGTGCGCTGGCACCGGATGCAGGGGTTCGACACCCTCTGGCAGCCGGGTCAGGACCACGCAGGCATCGCCACACAGATGGTGGTGGAACGCGAGTTGGCCGCCACCGGCCAGCCCGGCCGTCGCGAGCTGGGCCGCGAAGCGTTTACCGCCAAGGTCTGGGAGCAAAAGCAGAAATCCGGCGGCACGATCATCGACCAGCTGCGCCGTCTGGGCGCCTCCTGCGACTGGTCGCGCAACGCCTTCACCATGTCCGGCGCCCCCGGTGCGCCCGAGGGGGAAGAGGGTAATTTCCACGACGCCGTCATCAAGGTCTTCGTGGATATGTACAACAAGGGGCTGATCTACCGCGGCAAGCGGCTGGTCAACTGGGACCCGCATTTCGAGACCGCGATCTCTGACCTTGAGGTCGAGAGCACCGAGGTCGACGGCCACATGTGGCATTTCAAGTATCCGCTGGCCGGGGGCGAGACCTATACCTACGTCGAGAAAGACGAGGACGGGAACACGCTCTTCGAAGAGACCCGCGACTATATCTCCATCGCCACCACACGGCCCGAAACCATGCTGGGCGACGGTGCTGTTGCAGTTCATCCATCGGATGAGCGTTACGCCTCAATCGTCGGGAAACTTTGCGAAATCCCGGTCGGCCCGAAAGAACAGCGCCGCCTCATCCCGATCATCACCGACGAATATCCGGACAAGAACTTCGGCTCCGGTGCGGTAAAGATCACCGGCGCGCATGACTTCAACGACTACGGCGTGGCCAAGCGCAACAACATCCCGCTCTACGCGCTGATGGACACCCAAGGCCGGATGCGCGCCGATGGCCTGCCCTACGATCAGGCCGCCGCGCGCGCGCAAGCCATCGCCGATGGTTCCGAAGCCGCGCCTGAGGACGCAACCGAGATCAACCTCGTGCCGGACGCCTACCGCGGCTTGGATCGTTTCGAGGCCCGCAAGCGCGTGGTCGAGGACGTGACCGCCGAGGGGCTCGCCGTGATGACCGAGGCGACCGATCCCCGCCTTGGCCGCGCCGCCAAGAAGGCCCCCGTCGAGCCCGGCGAGGGCGGCGAAATGCGCACCGAGGAAGAGAACCTCGTGCCGCTTGTCGAAGCCAAGAAGATCATGCAGCCCTTCGGCGACCGCTCCAAGGTGGTGATCGAGCCGATGCTGACCGACCAGTGGTTCGTCGCCACCGACAAGATCGTGCAGCCCGCCATCGACGCCGTGCGCTCGGGCGAAGTGACGATCCTGCCCGAACAAGACCGCAAGGTGTACTTCCACTGGCTGGAGAACATCGAGCCGTGGTGCATCTCGCGCCAGCTTTGGTGGGGCCACCAGATTCCGGTGTGGTTCGATGACGAGGGCAACGAATATTGCGCGCCCACCGAGGCAGAGGCGCAGGCCATGGCGCCCGGCAAAACTTTGCGCCGCGACCCCGATGTGCTCGACACGTGGTTCTCCTCCGGCCTCTGGCCGATCGGCACGCTGGGCTGGCCCGAGCAAACCGCTGAGCTGAAAAAATACTTCCCCACCTCCGTGCTGGTCACCGGCTTTGACATCATCTTCTTCTGGGTCGCCCGGATGATGATGATGCAATATGCCGTGGTCGACCAAAAACCCTTCGACACCGTCTATGTCCACGCGCTGGTGCGTGATGAGAAGGGCAAGAAGATGTCGAAGAGCTTGGGCAATGTGCTCGACCCGCTGGAGCTGATCGACGACTACGGCGCCGATGCCGTACGCTTTACCCTGACCTCGATGGCCGCCATGGGGCGCGACCTGAAGCTCTCGACGCAGCGCATCGCGGGCTACCGCAACTTCGGCACCAAGCTGTGGAACGCGCATCGCTTCGCCGAGATGAACGGCGTCTTCGACGCGATGCCCGCCGGGATGCCGCAGCCCACCGCCACGCTGAACAAGTGGATCGTGGGCGAGACCGCCCGCGTGCGCGAGGAGGTTGACGCCGCACTCGGCAACTTCCGCTTCAACGACGCGGCCAATGCGCTTTATGCCTTCGTCTGGGGCAAGGTCTGCGACTGGTACGTGGAGCTTTCCAAGCCGCTGTTGCAGGACGACGCCCCCGAGGCCGAAGAGACCCGCGCCACCATGGCCTGGGTGCTGGAGCAATGCCTGATTCTGCTGCACCCGATCATGCCCTTCATCACCGAGGAGCTGTGGCAGACCACCGCCAAGCGCGATGAGCTGCTGGCCCTCACCGATTGGCCCGCCTACACCACCGCCGATCTGCTCGATGCCGACGCCGACCGGGAGCTTAACTGGGTGATCGGCCTCATCGAAAGCATCCGCTCCGCCCGTCAGCAGATGCATGTGCCCGCCGGGCTGAAGGTGCCGATGCTGGTGACCGAGATGGACGAGGCGGCACAAGGTGCATGGGACCGCAACGAGGTGATGATCAAGCGTCTGGCGCGGGTCGAGAGCCTTGAGCGGAGCGACAGCTTCCCGAAAGGCACCGTCTCGATCGCCGCCCCGGGGGCGAGCTTCGGCCTGCCCTTGGCCGGTCTCATCGACATCGATGCTGAGAAGGCGCGTCTGCAGAAATCGCTCGACAAGCTGGGTAAGGAGATCGGTGGGCTGAAGGGGCGTTTAAATAACCCCAAGTTCGCCGCCTCCGCGCCGGAAGAGGTCGTGGCCGAAGCGCAGGCGAACCTCGCGGCGCGTCAGGAAGAGGCGGACCAGTTGCAGGCGGCACTGGACCGGTTGGCCGAGCTGGGCTGAGACCAACAAAGCCGGGCAGCGCCAGACCGCGGGATGGCGCTGCATAGGGGGCAGTTGGGCAGTTTATCTCTGCCACGTTTATGCCAAGTTCGCAGGAATGTACTTCGATTGCCGAAGCGCCAGCCCGTTCGGGCGGTCTGGCGCTGCCCGGCGGCCTTGCGGCCTTGATTCCGGGCTGTTGCGAGACAGGCAATCGGCGTGCAAGCCGGGGGGTGCCAGACCGCGGGTTGGCGCATCTGACGCGCCAGTTGGGCAGTTTATCCCCGTAGCACTTACGCCAAGCTCACAGGACGGCACTCCGATTGCGAAAACGCCAGCCCGTCCGGGCGGTCTGGCGCTGCCCGGCGGCCTGCGGCCTTGCTTCCGGGCTGTCAGGCGCAACGCAAATGCCGCGCTTGCCGTCCTACTTGAACACCGTGGGCCGTTTGCCGAACTCCGCCGCGATCACCTCCATCTGCTCGGGTTTGCCCAGCAGGGCTGCCTGCTCACGCGACTCGGCCAAGAGCACCTCCGCATCCGACGCGCCCGTCTCTGCATATCCGATCAACCGCTTCGCCGTGCGGATCGCATTCGGCCCCTTGCCCGCAATCACCTGCGCCAGTTCCAGCGCCGCTGCCTGCGGGTCTTCGGCCACCTCGGTCACCAGCCCCCAACGCTCCGCCTGCGCGGCGTCCACCGGCGCGGCGGTATAGGTCAGCCGCCGTAACACGTCCGACCGCACCAGCCGCGGCAGCAGCACCATACCGCCCATATCCGGCACGATGCCCCATTTCATCTCCATCACCGCAAGCTTCGTATCCGGCGCGGCAATCCGAATATCCGCCCCAAGCGCCAGCTGCATCCCGGCGCCGAAAACCACCCCATGCAGCGCCGCGATGACCGGGATTTCCAAACGGTGCCAAACCATCGACACCTCTTGCCATTTGTTCGTCGTGCCTTCGCCATGGCTGCGGGGCATGATCAACGCCTCGACATCCTGCCCCAGCATCCCCGAGCGCCCGCCAATATCAATGCCCGCGCAAAAGCCTTTGCCCTCGCCCGAGAGCAGCACCACCCGGGCGTCCGAAGCCGCAACCTCCTGCCCTGCCGCGATGATCGCTTCGATCATCTCATCATCCACCGCGTTCATCTTGTCGGCGCGGGTGAGGGTCACATAGGCGATATGGTCTTCGATCCGGGTGGTGACGCGGGGCATGGCTGTTCTCCTGAATGTTTGGCGCAGTTCAGCGCAGATCATCGCGCGGCACCAGCAAAACGTGGCGGCAGGTGCTGCGGCACTTGCCCTCTCACGGGCCCGCCCCTACACCTTGGCGCATGACATATGCACGCCTCACCCCCCTCGCCCAACGCCTGCCCGCCAATGTCCCCTTCGTGGGCCCCGAAGCGCAGGAGCGCGTCCTTGGCCGCCCCTTCAAAGCGCGGCTTGGCGCCAATGAAAACGTCTTTGGCCCCTCGCCCCGCGCCATCGCGGCCATGGCAGAGACCGAGATGTGGAAATACGGCGATTCTGAAAGCGTGGAGTTGCGCGCGGCGCTGGCCGAACTGCACGGCATCTCCCCTGCGAACATCATCGTCGGCGAAGGGATCGACGGGCTGCTGGGCTATCTCGTCCGTCTGCTGGTGGGCGAAGGCGATGCGGTGGTGACCTCCGAAGGCGCCTACCCAACCTTCAACTACCACGTCACGGGCTTTGGCGGCGTGCTGCACAAGGTGCCCTACCGCGACGATCACGAAGACCCGGCGGCGCTTTTTGCCAAGGCGGCGGAGGTGGACGCCAAGCTCGTCTACCTCGCGAACCCCGACAACCCGATGGGCACCTGGCACGAAGGCGCGGCACTGGCACGCGCGCTCGACGACCTGCCCCAAGGCAGCCTGCTGTTGCTGGATGAAGCCTATATCGAATGCGCCCCCGAAGGCACCGCACCCGCGCTTTCCGCTGATGACCCGCGGGTGATCCGGATGCGGACCTTCTCCAAAGCCTACGGCCTTGCCGGCGCGCGGATCGGCTATGCCATCGCCGCGCCCGAGTTGATCACCGCCTTTCACAAGGTCCGCAACCACTTCGGCCTGAACCGCGCGGCGCAGGCGGGGGCTTTGGCGGCGGTGCAAGATCAGAGCTACCTGAAAGAGGTTCAGACCAAGATCGCCGAGGCGCGCCGCCGGATCGCCCAAATCGCCGAAGAAAACGGGCTCAGCACCCTCCCCTCTGCCGCCAATTTCGTCGCCGTCGACTGTGGCCGCGATGGTGCCTTCGCAAAGGCGGTACTCGACGCGCTGGTGGCGCGGGGGATCTTCGTGCGCATGCCCTTTGCCGCCCCGCAAAACCGCTGCATCCGCATCAGTTGCAGCACGGCGGAGGAGCTGGATCACTTCGCCGCCGCCTTGCCCGAGGCTTTAGCCGACGCGCGCGGGGCCTAAGCCCCGCCGATCACCTCCGCCGCCGCTTGCAAGGCGCCCGGGCCGTGGTCGATTTTCAGCGCGGAAAGCCCGGCTTCGATCCCGCCGAGCAGCCCCATGATCATATGGCCGTTCACATGGCCCATATGGCCAAGGCGGAAGAACCCGTGCCACGCAGGCTCCCCCGGCAGGGCCATGCCCAGCCCCACGCCCAGTGTGAGACCGAGATTGCCCTGCACCCAATCGCGCAACTCGGTCGCATGGGGCGCTTGCAGCCGCAGCGCGGTGACGGCATGGCTGCGCAGGGCGCGGTCTTCGATGTTGAACCGCAGGCTGCCCTCAGCCGACCACGCCTCACAGGCGGCCCAAACCGCGCGGGCCAGCGTTTCATGGCGCTGCCAGACCTGTTCGATCCCTTCCTCATGGATGATGTCGAGGGCGGCGCGCAGGCCATAAAGGTGATGCGTCGGTGCCGTGCCGCCGTGGTATTGATAAAACTCCTGCGCATGGGCGCGCGGCGACCAGTCCCAATAGCGGCTCACGCGGGGCAGACGCGCGCGGGCTTCCTCGGCCCGGTCGTTGAAAAAGACGAAGGCCATGCCCGGCGGCACCATCAGCCCCTTTTGCGAAGCGGTGACCATGACATCGACACCCCAGGCGTCCATCTCAAAGCGCTCACAGCCCAATGACGCGATGCAATCGGCCATCAAGAGCGCGGGATGGCCCGCCTCATCCAACAGGCGGCGCAGGCCCGGCACATCGTTGCGGACCGAGCTTGAGGTGTCCACATGAACCGCCATCACCGCCTTGATCTGATGACCGCTGTCGGCCTTCAAACGCTCGGCCACTTGCGCGAGATCGACGGGCGCGTTGCGGCCAAAGTCGAGGATATCCACCTCCGCCCCCAGCCCCGTTGCCATTTCGGCCCAGCCATGGCCGAAACGCCCCGTGGCCAGCACCAGCACCCGGTCGCCGGGGGCTATGACATTGCTCAGCGCGGCTTCCCAAGCGCCGTGGCCGTTGCTGATATACATCGCCACATGACGATCTGTACGCGCCACGCGCTTCAGGTCAGCGGCCAGCGCAGGCATCATCTCAACCAACTCGCCTTCATAGATATTGGGGGCCGCGCGGTGCATCGCGCTCAGCACCGCGTCGGGCATGACCGAGGGGCCGGGAATGGCGAGGTACGAACGACCGGGGGCGAGTTTATTCTGCTTTGTCATGATATTGGCTGCCGTTTTGAAAATGCGTGACCGGGGGACGGTCGGGCGCAGCTTACTGCCCGGCAGGCCGGGGTCAACACGCGATCGGACCTTAGGTAAGGCGCGCCCCCGCGCCGCCCTTCCACGCGCGCAGGCTACCCCCTGCCCGCCTTGCCCGACCTGCGCGATGGCTTGCCCTGCCTGCGCGGCTTTCGTACACGGGATCCGACTGCCCAAAAGGATCAGGCACCGGTATGAATGATGACAGTTACACCTCCGCGCAGTTGATGCGCTGGCTTTGGCGGGACTATCTAAAGAAACACACCGGTCTGATGGCCATCGCGGTGATCTTCATGATCATCGAAGGCTCCACCTTGGGCGTGCTGGCGAAACTGATGGAGCCGATGTTCGACCGCGTCTTCGTCGGCGGCGACCGCGGGGCGCTGGTCTGGGTCGGGCTGGTGCTGGTGGCGATCTTTGCGCTGCGGGCGCTCGCCACGGTGGTGCAAAAGGTGCTGCTGACCCGCGTAGCACAGCGCACGGCAGCGGATCTGCGCATCGACCTGCTTGACCGGATGATGCAGCAAGACGGCGCCTTTCACCAAAACCACCCGCCCGGCTTTCTGGTGCAACGCGTGCAATCGGATGTGAATGCGGTAGGTAATGTTTGGCGGGCGTTCATAACCGGCGCGGGGCGCGATCTGGTGGGGCTGGTGATCCTCATGGGCGTGGCCATCGCGATTGACCCGATCTGGGCGCTTCTGGCGATGGTCGGCGTGCCGCTGATGGTGCTGCCCGCCGCCATCGCCCAGCGTTTCGTCCGCGCCCGCTCCCGCGAGGCGCGCGACATCGGGGCCAGCCTCTCGACCCGGCTGGACGAGGTTTTCCACGGCATCGTACAAATCAAGCTCAACGCGCTAGAGGACTACCAAGCCCGGCAATACCGCGAATTGACGCGCACCTTTATTCGCACCGAAGTCCGTGCCGCCTTTGGCAACTCCGCGATCCCGGCGATGATCGACATCATGTCGGGCATCGGCTTCATGGCCGTGATCGTCTACGGCGGGTCCGAGATCATCGCGGGCAACAAGACCATTGGCGAGTTCATGACTTTCTTCACCTCGCTGGGGTTCATGTTCTCCCCCCTGCGCCGCCTTGGTGCGATCAGCGGCCTATGGCAGATGGCCGCCGCCGCGCTGGAACGGATCAAAGAGTTGCTCGACGCGCCCCTGCATTTGCGCAGCCCGGACAAAGCGCAGGCCGCGCCCGATGGCCCGCCGGACGTGACCCTGACAGATGTCTCGCTCTCCTACGGCGACACGAAGGTGTTGAACGGCTTGGACCTGACCGCGAAAGCGGGCCAGACGACCGCGCTGGTCGGGGCCTCGGGGGCGGGGAAATCGACCATCTTCAACCTGCTCACCCGGCTGGTGGACCCACAAAGCGGCAGCGTGCGGATCGGCGGGGTCGACACCAGCGCGATGACCATACCGGACCTGCGCGGCCTCTTCTCTGTCGTGACGCAGGAAGCGCTTTTGTTCGATGAAACACTGCGCGAAAACATCGTGCTGGGCCGCGAGAATGTCACCGATGAAGAGCTCGACCGGGTGCTGAAAGCCGCCCATGTGGCGGACTTCCTGCCGCAGTTGGAACAGGGGCTGGAAACCCGCGTCGGCCCGCGCGGCTCGGCCCTGTCGGGCGGGCAGCGCCAGCGCGTGGTGATCGCCCGCGCCCTGCTACGCGACACGCCGATCCTGCTGCTGGATGAGGCCACCAGCGCCCTTGATGCCCAATCCGAGCAGGTGGTGCAGGATGCGCTTGATCGCCTCGCCAAGGGGCGCACCACCATCGTCATCGCGCACCGGCTGTCGACCATCCGCCGCGCGGATAAGATCGTGGTGATGGACCGGGGCCGCGTCACCGACGAGGGCACCCATGACGAGCTGATGGAACGCGGCGGCATCTATGCCGATCTCTACCGCCTGCAATATCGCGACGGAAAGACCGTATCGGATGCCCGCGGTCTCAGCGCCCTCTCCGCGAAGAAACGCCGCGAAAGGGCGCGCCAGCCCAATCTGCTCCAACGGATCGGGGCGGCGTTCTTTAACTGAATGCGCGGGGCGTGGGCAAACCCGCGCCCCTTTCACGAACGCCGGTAGCTTTCGGCGAGCGCTTCGGGGCTGGACCCCATCGCATAGCGCGCCAGCGTCCAGAGATTGCGCCCGCCCCGCCGCAGCCAGCCCTGACGGCGGTATTTCTCGGCACTGGTCACGGCGACGCCATTGAGCCGGGTCAAGCGACCGCGCAGGGCGCGGGCGAGCGCCACATCCTCCATCAGCGGCTGATTGGGATAGCCGCCCACCGCGTCATAAAGCGCGCGGGGCAAAAGCAGCCCCTGATCCCCATAGGGCAGGCCAAGAGCGCTGCGCAGGTTCGCCCAGCTTGCCACCAAACGCGGCGCCAAACCGCGCTGATCGAAGCGCAGGCGGAACCACCCCGCCCCTTCGGCCCTGTGCGCCCTGTGGTCCTGCACCGCATCGCTCCAGCCCGGGGCCAGCACCGTGTCGGCGTGCAGCACCAAGAGCCACGCGCCCTGCGCCGCATCACACCCACGCCGCAACTGCCCGCCCCGCGAAGGCGCGCCCGAGACGACCTCAGCCCCCCAGCCTTCGGCCAGCGCGCGCGTGCCATCCGTGGAGCCGCCATCGCTCAAGATCACCTCGCGGATCAGCCCGGCCTGCAAGCCTTCGACCAAAGCGGCGAGGCAAGCGGGCAGCGCCGTGGCCGCGTTGAGGCTGGGAATGACGACAGAGATCGGCGCGCGCATGGTTGCCCCTTTTGGATGGCTTTGACAGGTTATATGTCATGGCCAGCAATCAAAGGACACCCGCATGACCCCGCGCCGCATTCTGCGCCTCTCCGGCCCCGACACCCGCGACTTTTTGCAAGGAATCGTGACCAATGATGTCGGCAAACTGGACCAAGCCCCGGTCTATGCCGCCCTGCTGACGCCGCAGGGCAAATATATGGCCGATTTCTTTCTGATCGCCGATGGCGAAGACGTTCTGCTGGACGTGGATGAAAGCCTTGGCGATATGCTGAACCAGCGGCTGTCGATGTACAAATTGCGCGCCAAGGTAACGATCACCCCCAGCGATCTGCACCTGCACCGCGGCACCGGGCCTGCGCCCGACGACGCCCTAGCCGATCCGCGGCATCCTGAGATGGGCTGGCGGGCCTATCGCGACATGCCGCAAACCGAGGACGCGACCGATTGGGACGCTCTGCGCGTGGCGCATCTGATCCCCGAGACGGGGATCGAACTCACCCCCGATACCTTTATCCTTGAGGCGGGGTTTGATCGGATCAACGGGCTGGATTTCCGCAAAGGCTGCTATGTCGGCCAAGAGGTGACCGCCCGGATGAAACACAAGACCGAGTTGCGCAAAGGGCTGACCCGGGTCGAGGTCAGCGGCAGCGCCGCCCCCGGCACGGCAATCACGGCAGAGGGCAAACCCGCGGGCACGCTCTACACCCAATCGGGCGGTCAGGCTTTGGCGCATCTGCGGTTCGATCGTGCCAAAGGCCCGATGCAGGCCGAAGGCGCAGAGGTCACTTGGCCCGGCCCCGCGACCTGAGCACCGCGCGCCGCTGAAAGGCCCCCACGAAACAAAAAGCCCCGGCAAAACCGGGGCTGATCTCCTTTACCAAAGATGACGTCGCGTCAGGCGCGTTCGACATATTCCATGGTTTCCGTGTTCACGACGATGTCTTCGTCTTGGCCCACGAAGGGCGGCACGGTGATCTTCACACCGTTGTCGAGCACGGCAGGCTTGAAGGAATTCGCCGCTGTCTGGCCCTTCACCACCGGCTCAGTCTCGGCCACTTTGCAGGTCACCTTCTGCGGCAGGGAGGCGTTCAGCGCCTCTTCCTCGTGATATTCGACCACGATCATCATGCCGTCCTGCAAGAAGGGGCGACGCTCGCCCAAAAGCTCGGCAGGCAGCTGCACCTGCTCATAGGTTTCGGTGTCCATCACCACCAGCATACCGTCATCTTCATACAGAAATTGCTGGTCTTTTTGCTCCAAACGCACGCGCTCGACCTTATCGGCGGAACGGAAGCGTTCGTTCAATTTAGAGCCGTTGCGCAGGTTGCGCATCTCGACTTGGGCAAAGGCGCCGCCCTTGCCGGGCTTCACGTGATCGACCTTCACAGCCGCCCAGAGGCCACCGTTATGTTCAAGGACGTTTCCGGGGCGGATCTCGTTTCCGTTAATCTTGGGCATGTGACAAAACCACGACATAAGGTTGATGATATGATGTTCGGGTCTATATCGGGAGGGATGGTCCCCTGCAAGCAGGCGTTATTCTCTGCTGCCACACCAACTAGATATGCGCAAGCTGCATGGGAGATATGCTAAATAGAGGTATCCGAATCAAAAGATATCCGTCATAAGGGCCTCCACGCCCGAATGACAAGAGCAAGAATAATCGAAAGGACGACGAGATGAAAGATTTCGTTGATGGCACCGCTTTCAACAACGAGCAAGGCAACCGCGCACGCAAGCTCTTTGCTGCTGTGGTGCTAGCTGCTTTGGATGACGCAATTGCCGACGACAAGAAATATGGCAACGGCCCTGAACAGATCGCCCGCTGGGCCCGCTCGCGCGATGGCCGCGAGGTTCTGAGCTGTGCCGGTATCGACCCCAACGAGCGGGTCGTCGAAGGTTTGATGGAATTCGTCGGCAAAGGCGTGCGGACCTCCGTCGCCCTGTCGCGTGAAGAATCCGAGCGCCGCAATGCCGCGCTTCAGGCCGAAGCCGCCTAAGACATATTCGCCAAGCGGCGCAATTGACGCAGCCTTCGGGCTGCGTTTTTTTGTGTCTGCCCCTTGGCGATGGGCTTCCCCCTGCCCCTGATTTGCGCCAATTTGCGCGAAACCAAGGGCACGCTGACATGACCAAAGCCATTATGATCCAAGGCACCGGCAGCAATGTCGGCAAGTCGATGATCGTCGCCGGATTGATCCGCGCCTGCACCCGGCGTGGCCTGCGTGTGCGCCCTTTCAAACCGCAGAACATGTCCAACAACGCCGCCGTCACTGAAGACGGGGGCGAGATTGGCCGCGCGCAGGCGTTGCAGGCCCGCGCGGCGGGCGTGGCCCCGCATACGGATATGAACCCGGTGCTGCTGAAACCCCAGAGCGCCACGGGCGCGCAGGTGGTGGTGCAAGGCAGGATCGCAGGCCAGCAAGAGGCGCGGGAATTTGGCCGCAACAAAGCCAGCCTGATGCCCGCGGTGCTGCAATCTTTTCACCGTTTGGCCGAAAGCTGCGACCTGATCGTGATCGAGGGCGCGGGCTCTCCGGCTGAGACTAACCTGCGAGCGGGCGACATCGCCAATATGGGCTTTGCCCGCGCCGCCGGCGTGTCGGTGGTGCTGATGGGCGACATCGACCGCGGCGGGGTGATCGCGCAGATCGTCGGCACACAGGCCGTGCTCTCCCCCGAGGATAACGCGCTGATCCGCGGCTTTGCGGTGAACAAATTCCGCGGAGACCGCAGCCTCTTTGACGCAGGGCGCGATGACATCGCCGCGCGTACCGGCTGGCCGAGCCTTGGGGTGATCCCGTGGTTCGACGCGGCCCACCGCCTGCCCGCCGAAGACGTGATGGACCTGCCCGCCCGTGCCCGCTCTGGCGGGTCGGGTTGCGTTATCGCCGTGCCGCGCCTGCCCCGGATCGCCAATTTCGATGACCTCGACCCGCTGGCGGCTGAGCCGGGCGTCGACCTGCGGATGATCATGCCGGGCAGCCCTTTGCCCACCGTGGCCGATCTGGTGCTGATGGTCGGCAGTAAATCCACGATCTCCGACCTCGAAGCCTTCCGGGCCGAAGGATGGGACATCGACCTTGCCGCCCATATCCGGCGCGGCGGCCATGTGCTGGGCCTTTGCGGAGGCTATCAGATGCTGGGCAAGACCATCACCGACCCCGAGGGGATCGAAGGCCCGGCGGCGCGGGTGGCGGGGCTGGGGCATCTGGACGTGGAAACCACGATGGCCCCGCTAAAACATCTGTCGGAAAAGTCCGGCCAGCACCCCGCCAGCGGCAGCGCCCTCACCGGCTATGAGATCCATATCGGAGAGACCACCGGCCCCGATTGCGCCCGCGCGTGGCTGACTTTCGACGGCACGCCCGAGGGCGCGGCCTCCCCTTCGGGCCGGGTGCAGGGCTGCTATATGCATGGGATTTTCAGCTCGGATGCCTTCCGCCGTGCCTATCTTGGTGGCTTCGGCGTCACCTCATCGCTGGATTTTGAAACCGGCGTGGATGATGCGCTCGACGCGCTGGCCGATCATGTCGAGACCTATATGGATGTCGACCTGTTCCTCTCCCTCGCGGCAGAGGTCTAGGCTGGAGAGCGCGCAGCCCTCCAGCCTCGTATTTAAAACTCGACGACCGCGCGGATCGATTCACCTTTGTGCATCAATTCAAAGCCTTCGTTGATCTGATCCAAAGTCAGTTTGTGGGTGATCATCGGGTCGATCTCAATCTTGCCGTTCATGTACCAATCCACGATCTTGGGCACATCCGTCCGCCCCTTGGCCCCGCCAAAGGCGGTGCCGCGCCAGACCCGACCGGTGACCAGTTGGAAAGGCCGCGTCGAAATCTCGGCCCCCGCGGGTGCCACGCCGATGATGATGCTCTCGCCCCAGCCCTTATGCGCGCATTCCAGCGCGTCGCGCATGACTTTGGTGTTGCCCGTGGCGTCAAAAGAGTAATCGGCGCCGCCCTTGGTCAGTTCGACCAGATGCCCCACCAGATCGCCGTCAACTTTCGAGGGGTTCACGAAATCGGTCATGCCAAAGTAACGCGCGGCCTCTTCCTTGTCGTCGTTCAGGTCAACGCCCACGATCTGATCCGCCCCGGCCATGCGCAGGCCCTGAATGACGTTCAGCCCGATGCCGCCCAGCCCAAAGACCACGCAGCGCGCGCCAAGCTCAACCTTGGCGGTGTTGATCACCGCGCCGATGCCTGTGGTGACGCCGCAGCCGATGTAGCAAATCTTGTCAAAAGGCGCGTCCTTGCGCACTTTCGCCAACGCGATTTCAGGCACCACGGTGTGATTGGCGAAGGTCGAACAGCCCATGTAGTGGTGGATCGGCGTGCCATCCAGCATCGAGAAGCGGGTCGTGCCATCGGGCAGCTTACCTTGGCCTTGGGTCACGCGGATCGCCTGACACAGGTTGGTTTTGCCGCTCAGGCAATACTCGCACTCCCGGCATTCTGGCGTGTAGAGCGGGATGACGTGATCGCCCGGCTCCAGCGTGGTGACACCCTCGCCCACTTCCAGCACGACGCCCGCCCCCTCATGGCCGAGGATGGCGGGGAAGATGCCTTCGGGGTCGTCGCCCGAGCGGGTGAACTCATCGGTGTGACACAGGCCGGTCGCCTTGATCTCGACCAAGACCTCGCCCCGTTTCGGGCCTTCGAGGTTCACCTCCATGATTTCAAGCGGTTTGCCGGCTTCCACGGCAACGGCGGCACGGGTTCTCATCATGGGTCTCTCCTTCGGGTGTGATCTCTGCTGCTTTATGAAGCACGCAAGCGGCAAATGTCCAACGCAGAAAACGCCGCCCTGATCGCCTCAACCGGTAATCGGCGCGTCGGATTTTATCTGCCGCAGGATCACATTCGTCGTGGCCGAATTCACCGCCGGATGCAGGAACAAAAAGCTCTCCAAAAAGGCGTTATAGGCGTCGATATCGCGGCACAGCACGCGCAGGTGATAATCCGCTTGGCCCGTGGTGGCGAAACATTCCGTCACCTCCGTCCGGCTTTGGATCGCGCGGATGAAACTGGCGAGGGCCGAGGCGTCATGCCGGGTCAGATGCACATGCACCATCGCCTCGAACCCCAGCCCCATCGCCTTGGGGTCGACCACGGCGGCGTAGCGTTTGATCACCCCCGCCTGCTCCAACGCCTTGACCCGCCGCCAGCAGGCGGAAGCGGAAATGTTCAGCTTTTCGGCCAGTTGTGCGTTGGGCAGGCGCGAATCCTGCTGAAGCAGGAATACAAGCTGCCGGTCCGTCGCGTCCATTTCAGTCATCGGATAAATCCTTCACTCAGTGGAGTACCTGCGGATAATTTATCCGTGCATCCGCCACAAAGCCAGCAGAATGGGTGCAAAAATTCGCGCATCCTGCGGTACACTTCCCAGTGAGGAGACCCCCATGACAGAACAACCGCGCGAATTTACCACTTATAAACTTGATGACCGCTATGATCAGACCGAAGGCCGCGTCTTTCTGACTGGGACGCAGGCGCTGGTGCGCATCATGCTGGATCAGGCCCGGCGTGATCGCGCGGCTGGGTTGAACACCGCCGGGTTCGTCTCGGGCTACCGTGGCTCGCCTCTGGGCGGGCTCGATCTGGAATACTGGCGCATCAAGGACCGCGTAGCCGAGGCGGGCGTGAAATTCCTTCCCGCGGTGAACGAAGACCTCGGCGCCACCGCGGTCTTGGGCGCGCAGCAGGCGCATCTCGACCCGCAGGCGGAAGTCGAGGGCGTCTTCTCCATGTGGTACGGCAAGGGCCCGGGGGTGGACCGCTCGGGCGACGCGCTGAAACATGGCAACGCCTATGGCTCCGCGCCCAAGGGCGGTGTGCTGGTGGTGGCGGGCGACGACCACGGCTGTGTGTCGTCGTCGATGCCGCACCAGTCCGACGTGGGCTTCATGTCGTGGTTCATGCCAACGCTGAACCCGGCTTCGGTGGCGGAATATCAGGCGTTTGGCGAATACGGCATTGCGCTGTCGCGTTTCTCGGGCACATGGGTCGGCTTTAAGGCGATTTCCGAAACCGTGGAGAGCGGCGCTTCGGTCGAACTCACGCCTGACCGGGTCTTCAAGCAGCCCGACTACACCGCCCCCCCGAGCGGGCTGCATGTGCGGCTGGGTGACCTGCCCTCCCCGGAGATCGAGACGCGGCTGCACCACAAGCTCGACGCCGTGCAGGCCTTCATGCGCGCCAACCCGTTCGATCGGCATATTTACGAGACGCAGGACGCCTCCTTCGGCATCGTCACCACCGGCAAGGGCCATCTCGACACGATGGAGGCGCTCCGCCTTCTAGACCTCGACGAGGCCGCCTGCCGTCGTCTCGGCATCGACATCTACAAGATCGGCATGGTCTGGCCGCTGGCGCTGGACGATGCGCTCGACTTCGTGAAGGGCAAGCGCGAAGTGCTTGTGATCGAAGAGAAACGCGGCATCATCGAAAGCCAGTTCAAGGAAGCTTTCTACGACTGGCCCGGCTCCAAGCCCGCGCGGATGGTCGGCAAACATGCCGAGAACCTCGAAGAACTGGTGCCCTGGACCGGTGAGCTGTCGCCGCTGAAGCTGGTGCCGATCATCGCCGCGCGCCTCGATGCCTTCTTCCCCGAAGAGAAGCTGCCCGAAAAAGCCCGCGCGCTGACCGACCAGCCCCCCGTGCTGCTGAACGTCGAGGGCGCCACCCGCACCCCCTATTTCTGTTCGGGCTGCCCGCATAACTCCTCCACCAAGCTGCCAGAGGGGTCTAAGGCGAACTCCGGCATCGGCTGCCATGTCATGGCCTCGTGGATGGACCGCGAGACGGCCGGTTTCGCCCAGATGGGCGGCGAGGGCGTGCCGTGGATCGCGACTTCGATGTTCAACGGGGGCAAGCACGTCTTCCAAAACCTTGGCGAGGGCACCTGGTATCACTCCGGTTCGCTGGCGATCCGACAGGCGGTCGCGGCGAAGACCAACATCACCTACAAGATCCTCTACAACGACGCGGTGGCGATGACCGGCGGCCAGCCGGTGGACGGCCCCGTCTCCGTCGCCGCCATCGCGCAGGCCTGCCGCGCGGAAGGGGTGGAACGCATCGCGCTGGTCTCGGACCGGCCCGAGCTGCTGCCCAAGGGCGACTTCCCCGAGGGCACCACCTTCGACCATCGCGGCGATCTGGACCGTGTGCAGCGCGAGCTGCGCGAGATCCCCGGCGTCACCGTGCTGATCTACGAGCAGACCTGCGCCACCGAGAAGCGCCGCAAGCGCAAGCGCGGGCTGATGGACGACCCGAAGAAATTCGTGATGATCAACGATCTGGTCTGCGAGGGCTGCGGCGATTGCAGCCTTGAGTCGAACTGCCTTAGCGTCGAGCCGAAGAAGACCGAGTTCGGCACCAAGCGGCAGATCAACCAGTCCACCTGCAACAAAGATTACTCCTGCCTTAACGGCTTCTGCCCCTCCTTCGTCACGGTCGAAGGCGGCAACCGCCGCAAACGCTCGGGCGCGGGGCTGGACGTTGCGGGTCTGTCGGCGCAATTACCGATGCCGGAACTGCCCAAGCTCGACCAGCCTTTCAACCTGCTGGTGACCGGCGTCGGCGGCACCGGCGTGGTGACTGTGGGCGCGCTCATCACCATGGCCGCGCATCTCGAAGGGCTGGGCTCTAGCGTGCTCGACTTCACGGGTTTCGCGCAGAAGTTCGGCACCGTGCTGGGCTATGTCCGTCTGGCGCAACGCCCCGAGGAGGTGCATCAGGTGCGCATCGATCAGGGCGGCGCCGATGCGGTGATCGGCTGCGACATGGTTGTGAGTTCCGCGCCGAAGGCATCCGCCCACTACCGGCGCGGGACGCAGATCGTGCTGAACCGCGCCGAGATGCCCACCGGCGATTTGGTGCTGAACCGCGACGCCGAGTTGCGCATCGACGACCGCGAGGCGGTGATCGCGCAGGCCGTGGGGGCCGAGAACCTTGCCGCCTTCGACGCCAACGCAATGGCCGAGAAACTGATGGGCGACGCGGTCTTTGCCAATGTGATGATGCTCGGTTTCGCTTGGCAGAAGGGGCTGGTGCCGGTCTCGCTCACAGCACTTGAGCAGGCGATCGAATTGAACGGTGTTGTCCCGGACAAGAACCGCGCCGCCTTTGGCTTTGGCCGGGTCATGGCGGGCAACCCGCAGGCGATCGAGGCGCATTTCGCCCCCGCGCCCGCGCCCGACGACAGTGTCGAAGGCCTGATCGCGCGGCGGATGGAGTTCCTTAGCGGCTACCAGAACGCCGCCTACGCCCAGCGCTACAAGGCCAAGCTCGATGCGCTGGCGGGCAAGCTGCCCGAAGGCGCCGACGACCTGATGCGCGCGGCGGCGAAATCGCTGTTCAAGCTGATGGCTTACAAGGACGAATACGAGGTCGCGCGCCTGCACCGTCAAAGCGGTTTCGAGAAGCGGATCGCCGATACTTTCGAGGGCGACTACAAGGTGCATTACCACCTCGCCCCGCCCGCTTGGCCCACCGGCACAGATGGTCGCGGACGCCCCAACAAGCGCCAGTTCGGCCCGTGGATGGGCCGCGCCTTCGACCTTCTGGCGGCGATGAAACCGCTGCGCGGCACATGGGCCGACCCGTTCAGCTACGGTGCCGACCGCAAGCTCGAGGTCGGTCTGATCGGCTGGTACGAAGAGATCATGGCAAAGGCCTCCGCCCTGCCCCATGATGCGGCGCTGGCGGTGCTTTCCGCACCGATGGAAATCCGCGGCTACGGCCCCGTGAAAGAGGCCGCAGCCGAGAAAGTGCAGGCCGAGGTGGCCGCGCGCCTAGGCTAAGAGCGTCGTCGAGAAATCACCGCGCAGCCCGGCTTCGAGCAATTCGAGGTCGGGCGAGCAATCGCTATATTGCGCCACCATGCCCGGCGGGATGACGAAGGCATCGCCTGCCTCCAACTTGCGCGGCTCCTGCCCTTCGGCGTTCAGGGTCATGCTGCCTTCCATGACGAAGTTGAAGTGAATGTCGGCGTCGTGCTTCGCGGGCGGCGGCATGCCGCCGTCGAAACGCGCCACCTGAATGCCGGCCACGCCCTTGGTGCCTTTGGTGATCCCGGTGTCGCGCGCGACGAAGCCGGGGATGCGGAAGGGCTGCCACGCGGCCCCCTCCTTCACGTGATGCACGAAGGTCTGGCCCTCCCATTCGCGCGCCGGGTCGCCTTTGCCATTGGGGAGGGTCATCTCGTGGTCGATGGTGGTGACATGTTCCGCAGGCACGCCGATCTCGATCACCTCGATCGAGGGCGAGGCCTCGACCACTCGATGGCGGATGCCCGGCGGCTGGGTCACGCAATCCCCGGCATGGAGCCGGATCACATCGCCCTGATCCTCGTAAAGCACATCAACCCAGCCCCGGTAGCAATAGATCAGCTGGAAGCCGACGGTATGGTAATGCACCATATCCGGCACCGGGCCGCCGTCGGGGATGCGAATATGGCTGGCGATGATCGAGCCGCCGAGGCGTGACGGGATGAGATCGCGGTAATGCATCCCCGCGCGGCCAATCACCCATGGGGCCTCATCCGCCAGCCGCCGCACGGCAAACTCATGCTGGGTCTTGGGCTGGTCCACGCGGGGGCTACGCGGCAGGATCTCGATCTTGGTGCCGTTTGGCGCCGTAAGTTCTCGCTGGCCCTCTGCGATACTGTCGGGCGCATCGGTCAGCAGGCGCAGATGCCCCGGCGGCACATCCGCCCCCCGCTCAAGCCTCACGCGCACCCCATGGCCCGAAAAACTGGCCACCGAAGGATCATCCGCGGGAAAGATCGTCTCAAGCCGCATGCCAAGCACTTTGGTGAAGAAAGGCAGATCGTCCCTAAGCTCCCGCGTGGGCAACAAGAATTCCGCCAAAACATCATCGGGCAAACGCATTTAACTCATCCTCTTCACGTATCGCGCCGCAGTTGAGCGCGCGACGGGCAAAGCGTCAACTGGGCGTTACGCACCGCAGCCTTTAAAGTTCCCCAGACCGCTCATTTTTGGCCAGCGAGTCGCAGCGCGAAATTCGCGCGATCACAAGAACCGCAAACTCTCGCCCCGATTTCGCACCCTCACGCGCCCAATAGCGCCTGAAAGCCTGCACAATTCTTGCCCAATCGCCTCCCGCAATGCGGGAAAGCAAGGGGCCACGGCCATCTCTCTTCGCCAATTCAATGGTTTCGCGAGGCTTCAAAATATGGTTAATAATTTATGCAACGGCACAAGGTATTGGTGCAGAAGCGTCACAATTTCGCCGGGTTTATACGACTAGATATGAACAGATTATAAAGACACCCGGACTGCCCGTCTGCCCCACGAAAGAGGTGCCAAAAATGAAAATTCTTGCTGTCGACGATGACCCATTTATCCGCGAATTGCTGCCCGTTGTTTTCCGCGAAGCCGAGTACCCCCATTTGACATTGGCCGCCTCCGGCGCTGCTGCTCTGGAACTGCTCGAAACCACCAAAGAACATTTCGACTGCCTGCTCTTGGACATCGAAATGCCCGAGATGGACGGCATCACCCTATGCCGCCGCATTCGCACGCTGGAAGCCTATCAGGACACGCCGATCCTGATGGTGACCTCACGCGCCGACGCGACCGCGATCGAAAGCGCCTTTGCCGCCGGGGCCAACGACTATGTGACCAAACCTTTCGACGTGAAGGACATCGCAACCCGCGTGCATATCGCCGAGCGCATGTTGGAGAACACCCAACGCGCCCCGCGCCTTGATCCGCAGCATTTGAAAGACGCGGGCAAGCCCGGTGTCCACGACTTCGCGCTGGCCGATCCTGTGCATATCCATGGGGTCGATCAATTGGTGCTGCCCTTCTCCTTGGGCAATTACCTGTCGCAGCTTTCACGCCAACACCTTGATATCTGCCAGGTTTTCGCGGCCAAGATCGAACATATCGATGAGCTTTACGCGACCTGCAACACTGCCGAATTCGCCCGCGCCATCGCAGCTGCGGCCGAGGCCATTTCGCGCGTGGTCGATTGCCCCCAACTGCTGATGACCCATAACGGATCCGGCACGCTCCTGTGCATCGTAACAGGTGACAGCCTGCCCGCTTGGCCCGAGATCGAGGTGCTCATCCAAGGGGAGCTGGACGGCATGGACCTGCGCCATGACGACAACAGCCCGATGGCGGTGATGCTCTCCGTCGGTGGCCCGATCCAGCCCAATGCCAGCCGCACTCAGCGGGTCAGAAAGACATTCGACCGCGCCATCCGCCGTGTGGCGATGCGGCAGAAGGTCAAGCTCGACACCCCCCCGACCGAGAAACCCTCCGTCTCCGCCGCCCATTGACGGCAAGGCAATCGCCTCAAGAAAAACCCGCCTCATGGGCGGGTTTTCGCATTCAGTTGATGGGGAATTGCACCAAACAGCGTTCGGCGATGCGGCGGTAATCCTCAAGCGTGTCAGGCACGCTGCGCCGGTCGCGCATCACCTCCATCGCGGCGCGTTTCTGCGCCCAGGTCCCCTCAACATGGCGGTCGAGAATGCGCACGGTCACGCCCAGCATCACATTCTTCTCCCCCTCGCCAATCAACTCCGCCGCGGAAAGTGCCACCGCCGTCAGCGCCAGCGTATTGGCACAGCGCAGGGCCGCGGCTTCGCGCCCCTCATAGACCCGCGTACCCGCCGTGGCCGTGCCGGGAAAGGCCACGAGCGCGGCGATCGACAAAGCAGAACAGACGGCTGCTGTCAGGATGAGCTGGCGCGCCACCTCAAAAGACCTTGAAGGTCATCGTGGTCAAAGACCGCTCGATGCCTTCGATGTCCAACAGATTGTCATTGATGTAGACGCCCACATCTTCGCCCTTGGGAATATAAAGCTTCATCAACAGGTCATATTCGCCTGAGGTGGAATAAAGTTCGGAATGGATTTCGCGCAGGGCGATCTCTTCGGCCACACGATAGGTCGTGCCCGGTCGGCAGCGGATCTGGATGAATACGCAGGTGGTCATGTCGCGCCTCTTTCTGGGATTTGGTTCAAGCTGACATATGGGCCCTGCCCCCGCAATCCCCGATCGCGCTGCCCCTGCCCAAAGGCGTTTCACCGCTTGGGCTTGGCGCGGCGGCAGGCCCTGTTATAAGGGCGCAGCAATTGCCTTCGGAGATGCCCCATGCGTCGCAGCACCCTGACCCGCACCACTGCCGAAACCGACATCACGGTCGAGATCAACCTCGACGGCACCGGCAGCTATGACAATGAAACCGGCGTCGGCTTTTTTGATCATATGCTCGACCAACTCTCGCGCCACTCGCTGATCGACATCAAGGTGCGCGCCAAGGGCGATCTGCACATCGACGATCACCACACCGTCGAAGATGTGGGCATCACGCTGGGCCAAGCACTGACCCAAGCGCTCGGCGACAAACGCGGCATCCGCCGCTACGGATCTTGCCTGCTGGCGATGGACGACGCACAAATCCGCTGCGCGCTCGACCTCTCCGCGCGGCCCTTTCTGATCTGGAACGTGGATTTCCCCACCAGCAGCATCGGCAAGTTCGACACCGAACTGGTCCGTGAGTTCTTCCAGGCGCTGAGCACCCACGGCGGCATCACCCTACATGTCGACGCGCTCCACGGGTTCAACAGCCACCACATCGCCGAAGCCACTTTCAAATCCGTCGCCCGCGCCCTGCGCGAAGCGGTCGAGACCGACCCGCGCAAAGCAGACGCCATCCCCTCCACCAAGGGTGCCTTGTAAACCAATGCTGACAGCAATCATCGACTACGAATCCGGCAACCTACACTCCGCGCATAAAGCCTTCGAGCGTATGGCCCGCGAGCATGACGCAGGCGAAGTCACGGTGACCTCGGAGGCCGAGGTCGTCGCCCGCGCCGACCGTCTGGTCCTGCCCGGCGATGGCGCTTTCCCGGCCTGTATGGCCGCCCTGAAAGGGGCCGGCGGCCTCTATGACGCGATGGTCGAGGCGGTCGAGGAAAAGGGCCGCCCCTTCCTCGGCATCTGCGTCGGCATGCAACTGATGGCCAGCATGGGCCGCGAATATGAAGACACCCCCGGTCTGGGCTGGATCGGTGGCGAGGTGACCCAGATCACCCCGAAAGACCCGAAGCTCAAAGTCCCCCATATGGGCTGGAACGACCTAGTGATCGACCACGACCACCCGGTCTTCGACGGGCTGCAAACCGGCGATCACACCTATTTCGTGCACAGCTATCACATGGCCGTCGCCGACCCCGCCGAACGTCTGGCCCATGTCGACTACGGCGGCGAAGTCACGGCGATCATCGGCCGCGACACGATGCTGGGCATGCAGTTTCACCCGGAGAAAAGCCAAACCACCGGCCTGCGGCTGATCTCGAACTTCCTGACTTGGGCGCCTTAACCCGCGCCGCGCCTGTTGAAAGGTCGGAAGGTATTTAAGAAAGGATGAAGATGAAGAAAGACCCTCTTCAACTTCATCCTTTTACAAATACCTCTGCGCCGCGCTTTCCTCGCACAAAACGCAAAGAAGGCGCGAAGGACTAGCCCCGCGCCTTCAAACCTTCGCAGAGATGCACGGCCCTTACTTGATGCGCGCCCAGGTCTGTTTCGAGCAGATCAGCCCGCCCGCGACGCAGCCCGAGAGTTTCAGCGAGTTGCCTGAGACATTCATCTTCCCAATGTAGATTTTGCCGTTTGACGGGCGCCAAACCTTACCGGCGTATTTGCCGCCGCCCTGAGGCTTCATGTCGATGACGAGCGTTTTGCCGATATTGGGGGATTTATATTCGCCGCTGCCGTTGAAGGTGCGCGCGATGGTGCCGCAGATTGCCCCGCCGCAGGGGGCCATTTTGACATGGGCATAGGCGCCGTCATCCACTTGGGTTTTCCATGTACCGACCGCCGGATCCGCGGCATAGGCGGCGCCGGTCAGGCCAAGGCCCAGAAGGGCCGCTGCAAAAAGCTGTTTCATGATCTCTCCTCCCGATCTGCCTTTAGTGTTAGCCACAACTTTCAATCGGGCAAGACTGACCTCGGGTCGCGTTGCAAAATCCCTGGCGACGTGCAAAAGGAAAGCGACTTCTCTAACAAGGGCCCGGCCATGATCCTCTACCCCGCTATTGATCTCAAAGACGGTCAGGCCGTGCGCCTTGTGCATGGCGACATGGACCGCGCCACCGTTTTCAACGACGATCCTGCCGCACAGGCGCTCAGCTTTGTTGAAGCGGGCTGTGATTGGCTGCATCTTGTTGACCTTAATGGCGCTTTTGCCGGGACCCCGGTGAACGCCGCCCCGGTGGAGGCGATTTTGAAAGCCTGCAAGGTGCCTGCGCAATTGGGCGGTGGCATTCGCGATATGGCGACGATCGAGGGCTGGTTGGATAAGGGCCTCGCGCGGGTCATTCTGGGCACCGTTGCGGTTGAGAACCCCGAACTGGTCCGCGAGGCGGCGCGCGCCTTTCCCGGGCAAGTTGCCGTGGGGATCGACGCGCGGAATGGAAAGGTCGCGACCAAAGGTTGGGCGACCGAGACCGATGTGATGGCCACCGACCTCGCGAAATCATTTGAGGACGCGGGTGTGGCTGCGATCATCTACACTGACATCATGCGCGATGGCGCGATGGGCGGGCCGAATGTGGAAGCGACAGCCGATCTGGCGCGGGCCGTCTCGATCCCGGTGATTGCTTCGGGTGGGGTCTCCTCGCTTGAGGACCTCGCCGCGCTGCGTGATACGGGCGTTATCGAGGGCGCGATCTCGGGGCGCGCGCTTTATGATGGCGCGATCAATCTGACCGACGCCATGAAGATGTTGAAGGGCTGAGCCATGCTAAAGACCCGCATCATCCCCTGTCTCGACGTGGCCGATGGCCGTGTGGTGAAGGGTGTGAACTTCGTCGGCCTGCGTGATGCGGGCGACCCGGTGGATGCCGCGATTGCCTATGATGCGGCGGGGGCGGATGAGCTTTGCTTTCTCGACATCCACGCCACCCATGAAAATCGCGGCACGATGTTCGATCTGGTCACCCGCACCGCCGAGCATTGCTATATCCCGCTTACCGTGGGTGGCGGCGTGCGGACCGTGGCGGATGTGCGGGCCTTGCTGTTGGCGGGGGCCGATAAGGTCAGCTTTAACTCCGCCGCTGTGGCGAACCCGGATGTGATCGCCGAAGCGGCGGATCACTTTGGTAGCCAGTGCATCGTCTGCGCGATTGACGCCAAGACCGTAAGCCCCGGCAAATGGGAGATTTTCACCCATGGCGGGCGCAAGCCCACTGGCATCGATGCGGTCGAATTCGCCCGCACCGTGGCCGCCAAGGGCGCAGGTGAAATCCTGCTGACCTCGATGGACCGTGATGGCACCAAACAGGGGTTCAACCTGCCGCTGACCCGCGCCATTTCCGATGCCGTGTCGGTGCCGGTGATCGCCTCCGGCGGGGTCGGCAATTTGGATCACCTTGTCGATGGGGTGATCGAAGGTGGCGCCTCGGCGGTGCTGGCCGCCTCCATCTTTCACTTTGGAGAATATACCGTGCAGGAGGCCAAACAACATATGGCCGCCGCTGGCATCCCAATGAGGCTTTCATGACGCTTGATGACCTATACGCCACCATTCTGAGCCGCAAAAGCGCTGATCCTTCAAGCAGTTGGACCGCGCAACTGCTGGCCAAAGGGCCAGAGAAATGCGCCGAAAAGTTCGGCGAAGAAGCGGTCGAGGCAATCATCGAGGCGGTAAAAGATGACCGCAGAGGTCTGACCTCGGAAGCCGCCGATGTGCTCTACCACCTGTTGGTGATGCTGGCGGCGCGGGATGTGCCGCTGAGCGATGTGCTGGATGAGTTGGCGCGGCGGCAATCGACCTCCGGCATCGCCGAAAAGGCCGCACGGAAATAATCAGCCTAGCAGGCGCGGGATTTCCACCTTGGGGCAGCGGTCTTGGATCACATCCACGCCGCGTGCCTCGGCCTTGGCCGCCGCTTCGGCATTGGTGATGCCCATTTGCATCCAGATGGTCTCAAGCTCGGGGAAAACCTCCAGCGCTTCGTCCACGACGGGGGGCACATCCTCGGACCGGCGGAAAATATCGACCATTTGCACCGGCGGGTCGATCTCGGCCAGAGTGGCGACGATGGTCTTGCCAAAGACTTCCTTGCCCGCGTGCATCGGGTTGACCGGCACCACGTCATACCCTTTTTGTGCAAGGTATTCAGCGACATAGTGGCTGGGCCGCGCCGGATTGGGGGAAACACCGACCACCGCAATGCGGCGGGTGCGGGTGAGGACGTCTTTGATCAATGCATCTGTCATGGGCTGAACTTAAGCGCCTGCGCGCGGGTTTCAACGGCTTAATGACGCGGCGTAAAGCCCGCCACCCCCTGCCCGCGATTGGCAAGGCCGCGGCGATTGCATAGGCTCGCCCCAAAGGGCCGCCTGTGGAGGAACCGGGCAGAACCGCGAACCATCATCACCGGGAGCATAGGATGATCGATCAGACCTTGGATATGAACAATCTCGAAATGTCGGAGAAGGCCAAGCCGCTGCTGGCGGCGGTCATCAAGCACATCCGCGAGAATGTCGATCCGATCACTGAGGAGTTCTTTCGCCTTGGCGAAGGCCGCGCCGACCGCTGGTCCTATGCGCCCGGTCAGTTGGAATTGCTCGACGGGGCCAAGCAAAAAGCGCGGGAGGCGGGATTGTGGAACTTCTTCCTGCCCAATGCCGAAACCGGTGAAGGGCTGGCGAACCTCGATTACGCCTATATCGCCGCCGAATTGGGCAAAAGCCCGCTGGCGCCGGAAAGCCTGAACTGCTCCGCTCCGGATACCGGCAATATGGAGGTGTTGGAACGCGTCGGCACGCCCGAGCAGAAAGAGCGCTGGCTGAAGCCGCTGCTCGCGGGTGAAATCCGCTCGGCCTTTGCCATGACGGAGCCTGATGTCGCCTCTTCGGATGCGCGCAACATCTCGACGAGCGCGGTGCTGGATGGCGACGATTGGGTGATTAACGGCGAGAAGTTCTACATCTCGGGCGCGGGCGATCCGCGCTGCAAGATCATGATCGTTATGGTGAAAACCTCGCCCGAGGCCGAGACTTTCCGCCAGCAGAGCCAAATTCTCGTGCCGATGGACACGCCGGGGGTGGAAATCCTCGGCCCGATGCATGTCTTTGGCCATGATGACGCGCCGCATGGGCATATGCATATCCGCTTCACCGATGTGCGCGTGCCGCGTGAAAACGTGCTCTGGGGTGAAGGGCGCGGGTTCGAGATCAGTCAGGTGCGGCTTGGGCCGGGGCGGATTCATCACTGTATGCGCTCTATTGGTGCGGCGGAAAAGGCGCTGGACCTGATGATCGAACGCGGGCTCGGGCGCGAGGCTTTTGGCAAGAAGATCATCGACCTCGGCAAAAACATGGAAACGATCAGCCGCGCGCGGATCGACATCGAAGCCATGCGGCTGATGGTGTTGAAAGCGGCCAAGGCGATGGATGTCTTGGGCAATAAAGAGGCGCGCATCTGGGTCAGCATGATCAAGGCGCTGGTGCCGGAAAAGGCCTGCGAGATCATCGATGCCTCCATGCAGGTGCATGGGGCGACGGGGATGAGCCAGTGGAGCCCGCTTTCGGGCATGTACACGTGGCAGCGCGCGCTGCGCTTTGCCGATGGGCCGGATGAGGTGCACCATCAGGTGATCGCCCGGGCCGAGGTGAAGGCGTTTCAGGCGTCGAACGCGCGCGGCTCTGGCAGCGACAGCTGATATGGAGCTCGCGGGCCGCGTCATCGTCATCACCGGGGCCGCCAGCGGCATCGGGCGGGCCTTGGCGCTGCGCTTTGCCAAGGAAGCGCCTGCGCATATCGTCTGCGTGGACATCGACAGCGCGGGGGCCGAGGCGACGGCGGCTGAGGTCGGTGGCACGGCCTTCCGCGTCGATGTCGCGCGCGAGGCGGAGATCGCCGCGCTGATCGACAGCGTCGAGCGTGACATCGGGCCGATTGATCTTTTCTGCTCTAACGCCGGTATCTCGGTCGAGGGCGGCGTCGAAGTGCCGGATGCCGATTGGCAGCGCATTTGGGAGATCAACGTGATGAGCCATGTGCGCGCAGCGCGGCATCTGGTGCCGCTGATGCGGGCGCGCGGGGGTGGCTATCTGCTCAACACCGCCTCGGCGGCGGGGCTGCTTAATCAGGTCGGCGCGGCGCCCTATGGGGTCACGAAACACGCCGCCGTCGGCCTCGCCGAATGGTTGGCGATGAGCTATGGCGACGACGGGATCAAGGTCTCTGTGCTCTGCCCGCAAGCGGTCCGGACCGAGATGATGCGCGGGTTGGAGGACCATGTCGCCGCGATTGACGGCATGTTGGAGCCTGAGCCGGTGGCCGAAGCCTGCGTGCAGGCGATCCGCGATGAGGTCTTTCTGGTGCTGCCGCATCCGCAGGTGCGCGACTATATGCGAGGCAAGGCGCAGGATTATGACCGTTGGATCGGCGGAATGCGCAAGCTGAACCGGCGCTTTGGGGCGGCGAAAGACAGCTAGCGGCCCTTAGCTCTCCCCCTTGGGCCGGATCGGGCGCAGCAGCCCCTCCTGCGCCACGCTCGCCACCAGCTGCCCGTTCTGATTATAGATCATCCCACGATTGAACCCCCGCGCCCCGCCGGTAAATGGCGCGTCCAGCGCATAGAGGTGCCATTCGTCAAAGCGGATCGGCGCGTGAAACCACATGGCGTGGTCGAGGCTGGCCGTCATCACCTTGCCCTGAAACCACGTCAGCCCATGAGGCCGCAGAGAGGAGCCGAGCAGGTTCATGTCCGAGGCATAGGCCAGCAGCGCGTGCTGCATCACCGGATTCTGCCCTTCGGCGGCCCCCATGCGAAACCACAGATAGTTGCGGTCGCTCACTTTTTCCGGCGTCATGAAATCACGCGGCTCGACCTCTCTGATCTCAATGGGGCGCTCGCGCAGGAAGTCCCCACGGTATTTCTCGGGCAGCTTCTCGGCAAAAGCCTCGCGCAATTCGGGCCGGTCGGGCCAATTTTCCGGGGCAGAAACCTGCGGCATCTCATGCTGCCAATCGAACCCCTCTTCCTCGACCTGAAAAGAGGCGGAGAGGTTCAGGATCTGCTTGCCATGCTGGATCGCCACCACACGCCGGGTCGTGAAACTGCCCCCGTCGCGGGCGCGGTCGACCTGATAGATTACCGGAATTTTCGGATCCCCGGGCCGGATAAAATAGGCATGGAGCGAATGACACGCCCGGTCTGGCACGGTGCGGTAAGCCGCCATCAGCGCCTGCGCGATGACGTGACCGCCGAAAATCCGCATTGACGTCTCACCGCCAGCCCCCGTGCCCCGAAACAGATCGACCTCAAGCTGTTCGATATCCAACAGATCAAGCAATTGCCGCGCAGCATTGGTCATGAGTCATCCTTTCGGGCCGGGGTGTTTCGGCCCTAGCAACAGGTTTTCACCGCAAAGCTCAAGCACCAAACGCCCCGCCGCCCGCTCAGCGGTCGCGATCCAGCGCCTCCAGCCCGTGGCGCGCAAAAACCGGGACGTATTGCCCTAATTTCAACCCGTATTCGGGGTTTGAGGCATTACCCTCCAAGGCGCGTTTCAACACGCCTTGGATGATCGCCGCCATGCGGAAAAAGCAAAAGGCGAGGTAATAGCCGAAGTTGTCGATGCCCCTAAGCCCGCGCCTGCGGCAATAGGCGGCGATGAATTCGGCATCGGTGGGCAGGCCAAGCGCCTTGCGGTCCACCCCGGCCAAGCCGCGCCCCTCGGCCCCCACAGGCATCTGCCACTGCATGATGACGGCGGCCAGATCGGCAAAGGGATGGCCAATGGTCGACAGCTCCCAATCCAAAACCGCACGGCAGGCGGTGCCATGGGTGTCGAAGATCATATTGTCGATCCGGTAATCGCCATGGACCAACGTCCGCTGCCCGTCGTCCTCGGGCAGCTCGGCACTGAGGCGCTGCATGAGCGTATCCATATCCGGCTGCGGCTCGGTCTCCGACGCGCGGTATTGTTTCGACCAGCGCGCCACCTGCCGCTCGAAATAATTGCCCGGCGGGCCGTAGTCGGAGAGCCCCGCCGCGTCGATATCAACCTCATGCAGCGCGGCCAGCACGCCATTCATCTCATCCATAACCGCGTCACGCTCTGCCGGGGTAAGTTCTGGCAGCGTGGGGTCGTTGAAGTTGCGCCCCGGCACATGGTCCATGACATAGAACACCGAGCCGATGACGCCCTCATCTTCGCAAAGCAAATGCATCCGCGCGACGGGCACCTGACTGCCCGCCAAAGCCTTCTGCACCCGAAACTCCCGATCCACCGCATGGGCCGATTTCAACAGCACACCCGGCGGTTTGCGGCGCAGCACATAGTCATGCGCCGGGGTCGAAAGCAGGAATGTCGGGTTGGACTGCCCGGCCTGAAACTTCGTGACCTCCAGCGGCCCGGCAAAGCCCGGCAGGTTCGCCTCCAACCAGCGGCAAACGGCGTCTTCATTCAGGGTTTGGGTATCCGTGCTCACTGTGCGAACTCCGCTGCCAACCTTGTGCCAGCGGCGCGATACTCCGCCTCAATACGGTCCACCAAGTCGGCCGCGCCGCCGACCTCTTTGACAGCGCCGATCCCCTGCCCCGCGCCCCAAATTTCCTTCCAAGCCTTGGGTTTGGACGAGCCCGAGCCGAAGTTCATCGAAGAAGCATCCGCCGTTGGCAGGTTGTCCGGGTCCAGCCCCGCCGCCTCAATCGATGGGCGCAGATAGTTGCCCGACACCCCGGTGAAGAGCGACGATGTCACGATGTCATCCGCCCCGCCCGAGACGATCATATCCTTGTAGCCCGGCACGGCGTTCGCCTCTCGCGTGGCGATGAAGGCCGAGCCCATATAGCCCAGATCGGCCCCCATGGCGCGGGCTGCCAACAGCCCCTCGCCCGTGGCCAAGGCGCCGGAGAGCAGAAGCGGCCCGTCGAACCATTCGCGGATTTCGCGGATCAGCGCGAAGGGCGACTGCGGCCCCGCATGCCCCCCGGCCCCCGCCGCCACGGCGATCAACCCATCCGCGCCCTTCTCGATCGCCTTGCGCGCGAAACGATTGTTGATGACGTCATGCAGCGTCACGCCGCCACAGGAATGTGCGGCCTCGTTCACCTCGACCCGCGCGCCAAGCGAGGTGATCCAAATCGGCACTTTGTGTTTGACGCAAATCTCAAGATCACGCTCCAACCGGGCATTCGACCGATGCACGATCTGGTTCACCGCGAAAGGGGCCGCGGGCCGGTCGGGGTTCTCCTGATTGTGCTTGTCCAAGGCTTCGGTAATCTGGGTCAGCCAAGCATCCAGCAAGGGCGGCTCGCCCTCAGCCTCCCGCGCGTTCAGCGCCGGGAAAGACCCGACGATCCCCGCCTTGCACTGCGCGATGACCAGCTCCGGCCCCGATAGAATGAACATCGGCGAGGCGACCAGCGGCAGGCGCAGGCCGCGCAGGGCTTGGGGTAGATGGCTGTCGTCACGCATATGGGGTCTCCGGTCTATCGTTCGGCATCACAGTGCCTTTTCAAAAATATTCGGTCCCGACATCACATTGATGCCGCCGCTGACCGGGATCACGGCCCCGGTGACATAGGCGCCGCCGCGTCCGCAGAGAAACAGCATGCAGCCCGCGATATCTTCATCCCGTCCAACACGGCCAAGCGGGACATCCTGCCCCACCGCGGCCCGCGTCTTCTCATCGCCCGTGGCAAATGCCGTCATGCCCGAAACGAAGGGCCCCGGCGCCAGTGCGTTCACGGTGATGCCCTCCTCGGCCAATTCCTTGGCGAGGATTTTACTCAAATGAATGACCGCAGCCTTGGACGCGGCATAGCTATAGGCGCCGTCGCCCATCTCGCGCTCCCCCATGACCGACCCGACATTGACGACCCGCGCGGGATCATCCGCCGTGGCCCCGGCGCTGAGAAGCGGCAACAGCTTTTGCGTAAGATCGAAGAGCCCGGCGACGTTGACGCCCATGACCTTGTCCCAAGCCCGGTAAGGGAACTGCCCCAAGGGCGCACCCCAAGTCACGCCCGCGTTGTTCATCAAGATATGCAGCTGATCGCTGCGCGCCTGAACCTCAGCCACGAGCGCATCCACACCAGCCTCAGTCCCCACATCGCCCGCGAACCCTTCGGCGCTGCCCCGTGCACCAAGCGCATTCAGCTCATCGGCCACCGCCGCGCAGGCCTCTCCGTTCCGGCTGGCCAAGAAGACCCGCGCCCCGGCCCGCACCAAAGCCTCCGCCGCCATCCGCCCGATGCCCGTGGCCCCGCCGGTGATCAAAGCGGTCTTTCCTTCCAAGCCAAAGAGCGTATCGATATCCATGCCCCGCCTCCCAACGTCGACTGTCGCCGCTACTGTGACAGGGCTTTGGGCAGCGTCAAGCGGATGCCCAACACAGGCCCCGGTAACCGGGCGTCATATGGTTCTTGCAGGCCGGGAGATTACCCCCCAAAACGCAAAACCGCCGCAGCTTTGAGCTGCGGCGGTTTTGTTATACTGATCATCGTCGAGAGATACTGTAGTCTAGGAACTTATTAGGTTTGGCGATGACCTACTCTCCCACGTCTTAAGACGCAGTACCATCG
>NZ_JBIFFU010000068.1:0-1870 GCF_043557315.1 Sulfitobacter sp. 1A12779 | reverse complement strand
GCAGTTCGCCGACGCCATCCTTGCATTCATGCGTGAAACCATCCCGCAGGAATGGACGAAGTTCCGCGACAAGGTCTTAGAGTCTGATTCAAAACTAACTGCACCTTCTCAATTCCTTGCGAGATGCCGTGTGACGCGTCTGATGTGTGCGATGAGGATCCAAGCCTCTGCGCTTGCGATGGATTTTTCCCAATCTTTCGATAGGCGGCGACATCGGTTCAGCCAGGCGAAGGTGCGCTCGACGACCCACCGTCGCGGCAGCACCTCAAAGCCCTCCGCGGTGTCAGAGCGTTTGACGATCTGGACGGTCCATCGGCCGAGGGCCTTTAGCGCGTCCCGCAGTTTGGGCCCTGCATACCCGCCATCCGCAAATACATGTCGCAATGATGGATAGCGCGAGGCGATCGCTTTCAGCACATCGGGTGCGCCATCCCGATCCTGAATTCCGGCGCTGTGGACCACCAAGCCTATCAGTAATCCAACCGTGTCGGTTACGATGTGGCGCTTGCGGCCCTTGATCCGTTTGCCCGCATCATAGCCCCTAATACCACCGCTTTCGGTGGTTTTTACGCTCTGGCTATCTATGACCCCTGCCGTTGGCTGAGCTTTGCGGTTCTCGGCCAGTCGCGCAGCTTCGACCAGCTTCTGGTTTATCTCATCAAGCAAGCCGTCATCGCGCCACGCGTAGAAATAGCCCCGAACCGTTGAAACCGGCGGGAAGTCGTTGGGCAACATACGCCATTGGCATCCGGTCGTTGCAATGTAGAGGAGTGCGTCGACCACGTCGCGCAAACATGTCGTACGGGGCCGACCAGTTGTCTTCGGCGGCGACATCGAAGGCGCTATCAACGCCCATTCCGCGTCCCTCATATCGCTTGCGTATTTATCGCCTTTTCGGTCATGTTGACGGCGGGTGAGTTCAGTCCAAGCCATTGTGATCTCCATTCAGCTTCACAACCGAACAGAATCACAAACCACTGAACTCACTCAAATAGTTTTAAATCGGGCTCTAAGATTGATGTCGTAAAGCATCGGGCCGCTTTCGCGCAGATAGGGCAAAAGTGGGCGGGATCGTTGTGGCGCGGGGGCGCGGAAATCTTGCAGGGCCTCTGCGGTGACGATCCAAGGGCTGATCGTGGTCGCGGTCGCTTTGGCCTGAAACGGGCCAAGCGGCTGGTATTCCCAGGCCTGAATATCGCGCGCGGACCAGTCGTTTAGCAGGACATAGCCAAAGATCATCGCGTCTGCGGCATCGACGGATTGCATGCCCTGCGACGGCGTGCCGACGATTGCGCCCAGTTCCAGTTCGATATCGAAGCGGGCGCAGGGACCAAAGTGCGGCAGGTTAGCGTCCGGCGCCTTAAGCTGGCCGTAGGGGCGGGTAATGTTGGTGCCTGATACGACGACCGATGACGCGCGCCCGTTATAACCAATCGGGATCGACAGCCAGTTCGGCGGCAGCGCGTTCTCTGCCCCCCGGAACATGGTGCCGACGTTGGTCGCATGATCCTTGGACGCGTAGAAATCGGTATATTCCGCGACGGTAAAGGGCATGTGCAGCTGTGCGTCCGCTTGTTGGACCAGCAGATTTTGCAGGCCGTCGGTGTCCGCGGCCAGCAGGGCGGTCAGCTGTGCCCGCAGGTCGGCCCAGACGACGCGCCCTGCCGCCATCAACGGGTTCCATGTGCCGTGTTGCAGATAGGGGCCGCCTTGCAGGGTGATCAGGCCGGACGCTTCGGCAGTTGCCACGTCAAAGATCGCGTCCCCGATGGCGACACCGCAGCACGGCACCTTGCCCGGCACGGAGAAGACGCCGTAGGGCAGGTTGTTCAGGGGGAAGTCGGTTTCGGCGCTATTTGCGCTGTCGATC
>NZ_JBIFFU010000067.1:0-1903 GCF_043557315.1 Sulfitobacter sp. 1A12779 | reverse complement strand
GGGGTCGAGTGGGGCTGAGTGCAGAAAACCCCTTTAAGGTTTCTGTTGGGTTGTTTGCGCGTTGAGACTGACGCTCACGGTTCGTTCGCTCCGAGATACCGATAGATTGTCGCTTTTGAGAGGCTGTAGTGTGCCATCAGATCTTTGATCAGCATTCCAGCGGTACGCTTTTTGCGTAGCTCAACGATCTGATCTTCTGAAAGCGCGGGTCGTTTGCCGAACTGTACGCCGCGATCTTTGGCCTTCTTGATCCCATCCATCTGTCGCTCGGCGCGGATTTCGGTTTCGAACTGGCCAATGGCTCCGAGCATGTTGAACAGCAGCCGCCCGGTTGCGTCGGACGTGTCGATATTCTGATCGAGCACGACCAGATCGACACCTTTCTGTTTCAGTGTTTCAGCGATCTGGCAAAGGTGCAGTGTGGATCGCGCCAATCGGTCGATACGTGTGACAATCAGCTGGTCACCGTCGCGGACGTAATTCAGGCATTCTTTCAGCTGAGGGCGGGCGTCCGTCGTACCACTGCGCTTCTCTTCGAAAAGCTTGTCGCAGCCATCCAGCTTTTCGCGCTGCACGTCCAGAGATTGTCCGACTGAGCTGACGCGGGCGTATCCGACTTTGGCCATAGTGTCTCGAATAAATTTAGAGGTCTTGCGACTGTCATATTGAGACATTGAAAAAGACATGGCAAGCGAATGGTCTCAATTTCTACAGTTTTGAAGACCCTCTCCGTATAGAAAGACGACCCTCATGGCACACCGAGCGGTTCTGACCGCGCGACAGCGCGCGGCCCTTTTCCACCTTCCAACGGATGAGGCGTTGATCCTTCGGCATTACGCCCTGTCCGATGAAGACATCGATTTTATCCGCACCCGCCGCCGCCCTGAGAACCTGATCGGATTTGCGCTGCAGCTTTGTGCCCTTCGATATCCGGGACGGCTGCTGAGGCCCGGAGAGATCATCCCCAAAGAAATGTCTGACTTCATCGCCGCCCAGCTCGGCGTCAAACCCGATGACCTTCTACATTATGCCGAGCGAGAGAACACACGGCACGAGCACCTGGAAGTACTGCGCAAGATTTATAGGTACGAGATGTTCAAGGGCAAGCGGGTCAAACAGATGCGTGCGTGGCTTGATCAGAATGCCGAAGGTGCGCAATCGAGCGAAGGTCTGGTGAGGGCCTTTGTGCAAGAATGTCGTGGGCGGCATATCATCCTGCCGGGAACGACTGTCATGGAACGGATGTGCGCCGACGCGCTTGTTGCTGCCGAACGCCGGATCGAAACTCGGATAACGGCGCGCCTTGACCGCGCGATGCGCGCTCGTCTCGATGGCTTATTGAATGAGGAAGAGGAGGGCCAAACCACCACGTTCGTGTGGTTGCGCCAGTTTGAGCCAGGCAAGAACTCCGCAGATATCAACCGCCTGCTTGATCGGCTGGAGTTTCTGAAGGCGATTGCCTTGGCACCAGAAATTATGGACGACATCCCAGCACATCGGGTCACGCGGCTGCGCCGTCAGGGAGAACGCTACTTTGCGAAAGGACTACGTGACATCACCAGTGACCGCCGCCTTGCCATCCTGGCCGTCTGCGTCGTGGAATGGAGCGCTGCCATCGCAGATACCGTTGTGGAAACACATGACAGGATTGTAGGCAGCGTCTGGCGGGATGCGAAACGGATCTGCGACGCGCGGGTCACGGAAGCTCAGGCGGACGTCGCAAAGACCCTGGCTGGATTTGAGACCCTGGGATCAAACCTATTGATGGCCAAAGGCGACGATGCCGCCCTCGCCAATGCCGTCGATAGTTCTTGCGGCTGGAGCGGCCTTGAAAGTCTGGTCGCGCAAGCAACACAGCTTCAGGCAACGGTGAAAGCAGATACTCTGGCCCATGTGTCCAAGG
>NZ_JBIFFU010000010.1:0-168951 GCF_043557315.1 Sulfitobacter sp. 1A12779 | reverse complement strand
TCGGTTTCAGAAATGCGACACAGGCAAGCTATTGAAAACAAATGGAACGCAGTCTCAGAAATTCCGGCAGACCGACAAAATCGACCTCAGACGTGCCAATCGGGCCTTCGTCCAACGAGGACAACGAGAGAGATCATCCTGACGGCGAGGTCTTGAGCCTGCCTTCCTTTGTCGCGGGCTCAGGCACGCTCGATCAGCTGGTCGATACGGCTCGCGACTATGCACGCGCGGCAGCGTCGGACAACACGCTGAAGGCCTATGCGAAGGATTGGGCGCACTTCGCGCGCTGGTGCCGGTTGAAGGGCACCGAGCCGCTGCCTCCGTCGCCGGAGATGATCGGCCTCTACCTTGCGGATCTCGCGACCGGCTCACGTCCCTCCCCTGCCCTGTCCGTCTCAACCATCGACCGCCGTCTGTCAGGTCTCGCCTGGAACTACGCACAGCGCGGCTTTTCCCTCGATCGCAAGAACCGACATATCGCCACGGTGTTGGCCGGGATCAAGCGAAAGCACGCGCGACCACCAGTTCAGAAGGAGGCCATCCTGGCCGAGGACATCCTCGCGATGGTCGCCACCCTGCCATATGATCTGCGCGGGCTGCGGGATCGGGCGATCCTGCTGGTGGGATATGCAGGAGGCTTGCGCCGCTCGGAAATCGTTAGCCTTGACGTCCACAAGGACGACACGCCGGATTCTGGCGGCTGGATCGAGATCTTCGAGAAAGGCGCCCTCCTGACCCTCAACGCCAAAACCGGTTGGCGCGAAGTCGAGATCGGCCGCGGCTCCAAGGATCAGACCTGCCCCGTGCACGCGCTGGAGCAATGGCTGCACTTCGCGAAGATCGACTTCGGTCCGGTCTTCGTCGGCACCTCGCGCGATGGCAACCGCGCCACTGAAACGCGACTGAATGACAAGCATGTTGCGCGCCTGATCAAGCGGACGGTCCTGGACGCCGGCATCCGATCCGAGCTGCCCGAAAAGGAACGCCTGGCGCTGTTCTCCGGCCATTCGCTGCGCGCCGGTCTCGCCAGCTCCGCCGAAGTCGACGAGCGCTACGTTCAAAAACAGCTTGGTCATGCCTCGGCCGAGATGACCCGCCGCTACCAGCGCCGGCGCGACCGGTTCCGCGTGAACCTAACCAAGGCCGCCGGACTCTGATCCCCTGCCCCATCACGCCGCCTGCCCACTGAGCCTGCCATAGAAGCTGCGCTCGAGATGCAGCTCCCCTGCCCCGGCCTTCTCGACCATGCCGCGCAGATATCCGCCCGGCGAGGAAACTTCGCCCGCGCAATGCTTCTCGAAGACAAGCGCCAGCGCCGCTGTCGCCACCTGTTTGCCCAGCCGGTCTTGCGCCACGTTCCACGCATGCTCGGACACCCCGATCATCGGCCTGAGCTGCCCGGCAACCCGGTGCAGATCGCCCCAATCCTTCAGGAAGCCGCCCATATTACGCGCCCAGGACGCGAATTCGGGACAGGCCTGCATCACTGTGGGCAGATCCAGTGCCGCGCGCTTCTTGCGGACTTCAGCCACCCACTCTTCCAGCTCCCTGTCAACCTGATCTTCGGGCTGAGCATTGGGCACCACGGCCGCGACTTCCTCATTTTCTGAGGAATTACGAGTTACAGGATCAAGTTGGTTTGTAATTAGTATATGAGGGTCAGAAATGACCTCCCTGGGGTTCATTTCTTGAGTCTTCTCGGGAACTTGTTCCTTGGCTTCGGGCGCGTTTTCCACAGGTTGAACGACCTCGGTTGCCTTGAGATAGGCCGCTTCGACGCGCTCCTGAAGTTCCTTGAACCAGGTCAGCAACCGCGCAAGTTGCTCAGAGGCTTCATGACGGCGCGGAAGCCGATCAAGAAGCTCCTCGAAGAGGCCTGTGAATTGCGTCCAAGGACCGCGCAGCGCGCTGCTGACGGCGGTCTCGATCCGCGCGCGGATCATCCGGCGTGCCACGGTGATCTGGCGCTTCAAGCGCTGGCAGAGCTCGCGTTCGGCCTGCAAATCGCTATGCAGTTCCTCGAACTCCTCGACGCGAGCTGCGAGCGGCGACAGATCGAAGCCATAGGCCTCCACGATGCGCCCCTCAGCGTCCCTACGGCCCCAACGCTTGCCGTTCGGGCTGTCCTGGAAGGAGATCACGCCGATCTCGGCCAGGCGCCGCGCATGGCGTTTCAGCGCGGAAAGCGAGAAGCCCGTCTGCTCTATCAGATAGGCGTTCGATGCCCAGACGATCGGGCGCTGACCCTCCTCCCAGTCCTGGGCCTGGGTAAACGCCCCGAGCGTGTCGAGGAGCATCATGTCCCCCGCCTTGAGGCCAATGTAGGCTCCGACCCGCTTCACGGCCACGAAGGCCCGCGTTTTGGGTACAGCTACCTGTTCACCGGCTTGGGCAAGCTGCTCTGCAATGCCAAGACCCGGTGTCGGCTTGCGCCAACCTGTATGCTTCATGCCTGTTTCTCACCTCCAGTTATGTGGAGGCAAAAGAAAGCCGTTCGCCGAAGTGGCGTTCTTGTTGACAGTGATTCGCGGGAGAGATATCTTCTAAGCGACCAAACTTTTCAGATTAGCTCTCAGGCCACGCTGCTTGGGGGCTTTTCTTTTGCCTAGATCATTGTTCTGACTGCTCCTCTTTCGTCGCGAGGAATTCGCTGTACAGCTGATCAAGCCGACCCGAGAGAAAGTCTCCGAACTCGGTTGAATCTTGTGCCGTAAGCGAAATGCTGAATGCCTTTCCGGAACGACCGATGACTCCCTTGATGCGGCCTTTGCCGGCAGTCCAGGTTCGTTTCTTGGGCGCGGCACGCGTTTTTCGGCGCTTCGGCACCCTACCCGCTTCTGCCAGCTTGCTATGCAGGAACTCAAAGCGAGCATCACTGTCGAGGTTCTGAAACCCGTCGAACTCCAGAGCTCCCTCGAGGATCTTGTCATTCGATGGTTCCGAAGCCAACTTTTTGAAGTCTTCCCAGCGATCACGCCCAATCTGCTTGGCCGGCCCAATCTGTTCGATGACGTACCTAGGGACGTTCTGCGCCACTGACAGCATCCGTGAAAGCAACGTCCCATCGATGGTAAGTGCGGACTGGATCACGTCCTTTGCTTGTCCCATATCCAAGAGGCTCTTCGCAAAAAGGGCCTTCTCAATAAAAGAGAGGTCTGCGCGCGCAGTGTTTTCCTGCCCTTGAGCAAGAATGTGGGCCACATCGTCCATTGGTTTTACAACTGCGCGAACCTTACGGCCGAGCGCCGATGCAACGCGCACACGGCGATGCCCGAAGACGATCATATAGCGGCCATCCGCTTCCGGATGCGGTCTAAGCAGTACCGGCGTGTCCTGGCGACCCGCTGCGATCGATGCTTTCAGTTCGTCGAAAGCAACATCGTCATCACTAAGCCGATCCGAAACGAATGACACATCGATCAATTGCGGATCGATCTCGACAATGGTTTCACCTTCAAGGAGACGCTTCGAGTTTTCCGCAAGGCTATCAATCGAAACCTTCATCGATTTCGAAGCACCGCGCATTGCGTATCCAGAGCGACCGGAATCCTTGGGCTGCTCCGGCGAGCCCGCCATAACGCTCTTCAGGAGGTCTTTGCGAGCCATCAAGCCATCTCCTTTTCGTCCAAATCCAACCAAAGCGCCGCGCGCATTTCGACAGTTGCACGGCTGTCAAAACTAGCTCTCTGCACGGCTGTCAAAACCTTAGTCATTCACGCCCCCAAGCCTTGTGGATCAGTTCGGCGATTTCATCGTTCACGTCATTCAAAGATGTCACTGCGCGGTCATAAGTAGTCCGCACGAATTGAGACCGTTCAACTTCGTAAAGCGTCTGCTTCGTAATCCCAGCGTCGGAGATCGCCGTAGACTTCAGCACAGGAGCCGACAGCATCTGATTTGGGAACATCGCCTGGAGGAACCCAACCATCTGCTTTTGGGGACCGTCCGTTGGTTCAAATCGCGTTACCAGGTAACGGAACCACTTCAGGCGCATGTTCGCTCCAGCGTCACGGATCGTCTTCATGATTCCGCCCAGCATCAGGAGAAACTGGCTCATCGACATGACGTCCAGCATCTGAGGATGGACTGTCACAATGACCGAGGAAGAAGCCGTGAGAGCAGTGAGCGTGAGGTAGCCCAGTTGAGGAGGGCAATCGATCACAACCACGTCATAGCGGTCATCAACCTCGCTAAGCGCCTTCGATATGCGAGTGAAGAAGGTACGGCCCTCGTGGGGATCGCTGCTCGTCAAAGCAACCGGGGTATCGTATTCGTACTCTTGAAGCTCGAGACTTGCCGGCACGATATCAAGGTTGGGAAAGTTCGTTGGCCGGATCACCTCTGAGATCGGCTTACGCTCGTCATCATAGCGAAGTGTCTCGTAGAGCGAAGGCACGTCGTCGAGTTCAGGCTGAATGCCATGCAAAGCTGTGAGCGAGGCCTGAGGGTCCAAGTCGATCGCAAGAACTCGATGCCCTTTCAACGCCAAGTGCTGCGCGAGGTGGGCGGCGGTAGTGGTCTTTCCACTTCCTCCTTTGAAGTTCACGACGGACACGACGTGCAGTTCTTCACCAGGCTGCCGATAGGGGACATAACGGCGTTTTCCGGGGCGGCCATGCTTGTCGAGATAAGCTCTCAGTTCCAGCATCTGCTCGGCCGAGTAGCTGCGCCTCCCGGACGATGATGTTTCAGGTTCAGGACCTTTGCCTTCGAGATGAAGCTTCTTGATGGTCGACTGCGTCACGCCGAGATAGTAAGCAACCTCGGCCAATGAAAACTGACGTAGACCTTTTTGGGCGTCCGGAGGATACTGTTCCTGCCGCAACATATTGAGGCGGTCGGAAATCAACTCTCCTTGCTGTAGGATGATCTCGTCGAAGGGTTGATCCTTCGTATCAGCCGCAAAAGACCGTTCTCGCATCCGCCTGTCCTCTAAATATCGCTTTTTCAGCGATTTCGCTCATTAAAGTGTCATCTACACGGAAAACTGAGTCTTAACAACGATTTTCGCCCGGCGGTTAGATCTTACCCAATCTACCAGCGTGCCTAGATGCCTCGACAAAGTATAGCGATCGAGGAATGTAGCTACCCAATATCTTGGGGAAACTGTCACTCGCTCGGATGTGTAGTCAACTTTAACTTCGCGCCAGTTACATTCAACTATCTGTTTTTGTTTCTTTTTTCACCGCTGCACGGCTGTCAAAATGCAAGATGCTGGAAGCCTCATGGCGCTAGGGGAACTACGAACCCGTCTCCTCCGAAGCGGATTGCATCATCATCACCTTGCGCCAATTCAGTGATCGGTTGCTTCCACCAAGCGGACCAACCACTGGCTCCAAAATGTGGGGAATGCGTTTCAGCGCGAAGGGAAACAGAGGAAATCGGCTGGGTTGTCCCAGCCGATTCTTTACGTCACGCAGCGTCTTTCGGCCCCCAAGGGATGACGGCCTGCAGGGACAGATCGTTCTGGTTCGCGGCCTTGCCGAGGTTGGCGTTGAAGCCGTGGTCGCGGATGGTCAGCGTATAGTAGTCGGCGCCGGTCTCCTTGTTCTGCTTCTTCCAGATGCCGCCGCACTCGACCAGCTTGCCGCGCGGGGAGCGGCCGAGGACGCGGTGCGTGGGGGCCATCGGGTTCACGCTTGCGACGGGTTCGACCGTGATGTCGAGGTCGAAGGTCAGGGTCGAGATGGAGCCGACGCCCTTGGCGGTTTCGATGTCGGCGCTGGTGAATTTGATGCAGTTCGTGGTCATCGCTCTTCTCCTTGTTTGCGTTGCAATGATGGTCACCTTGCAGCGGGCAAGGCCCGGCCACACCGAAGGCGGAGCGCAGCGGAGAGGGGCAGGCGCCGGTCTTTTTGCCTCGCGAGGAATGGCCCGCAGGGACAGGGGAAAAAGATCGGTGACAACCTTTTGGACGGGACGACAGCTGCGACCAGCATGTCATGCAACTCAGACAAAGGGAGAAGTGCGGCGGCCGCGAAGGAAACTGGGTGAACTGCCGACAGCCAGGAACGCCGATGCGTCCTTTGCACAGGCTCGCCAGATCTTTCGATACACACCACGACCTATCGCAACGCGACACCGGCCCGTATTCAGCTCCTCGGTCGGGTCACTAGGGGCCTCAAGCAGAGAGTGCTCTGACAGGCAGGAGAAGATGAAATGCCAGGGCGAAGACACGCGCATCTGTTCCCGACGGCTTCAATCCCGGCCGCGTTGCGAACTTCGAAGATGTCCCGTATGGGATTGCGAAACTGAGCAAACGACGCATGCGACTCGGAAGATCGGGTAGAAGCTCGGGCCCGCTCCAATCCCGATACGTGTCGGCATAAGTGAAGAGGATAAGCTGTTGGACGGCGCAACACCGAATGTGGTCACCGAGGATGGCCTGCGCGATCTGCACTCAGATGGCTACCTCATCGAGGTGATCTGCAACCAGACTGCCGGGAAGCGCCACAACAGTTGGCATGGCGCCTGGGCCGTGCACGCGGTGACGTAGGATGGCCAGGATGCGAAGATGCTTGTCACGAGCCGTAGCGTCTTCAAATTGCGCGAGTTCAAGACGATCGTCGGATTGGTCAGTTTCCTGGCCGACATGGGCTGCCTTTCGGCGAATATCCCGCTGACGACCGGACGACGTGAGCGTCAGGAGGCTTCAGAGGGTCTCGCCACAGCCGCCAGTTAGAAATGGTGTTAACACTCACGGCGGTCTGACAGACCAAATCCCGCAGAAGTGCGCAGCTCTGCGCACTCATAGAGCGAACCGCACAGTGTGCTCTGACTGATGTCATGGTAGAACCGGGGCCTAAGCCCCGATCCTCTTGATGCGGATCCCGAGCTTGCGGGCCTTGTCGACGATGTTCTCGGTGATGCCCGAACCGGGCGTTGCGATCAGACCCTGCGGCATGGTCTCGAGCATCTTGTCATTGCGCTTGAAGGGAGCCGCCTTGCCGTGGCTCTTCCAGTCGGGCTTGAAGACTACCTGGGTGACGCCCCGAGTATCTGCCCAGCGGGCCGCGATCATCTCGGCACCTTTCGGCGTGCCGCCGTGCAGCAGCACCATGTCGGGGAATTTGTCGTGCGTGGCGTCGAGCACGGACCAGATCAGATCGTAGGCGTGATAGCCCCCGCCCGAGAAGGCGATCCGCGTGCCTTCGGGGCAGTGTACCTCTGTCTCCTTGCGTCGCTTGGCCGAGAGGTAGGCCCGGCTGTCCACCACGGCGGAAGTCAGGCCGCGATGCGAGACCTTGGTTCCGGTGCGGGGCAGCCAGGGTGAACCCGTGGCGGCCGAAAAGTGGTCCACGGCCAGATCGCGCATCTGCTCGAAAGCGTCGCGATGGTCCCAGAGTTTGAGCCCGATCATTTGGAGGCGCTCTAGTTCGACCGAGGCGACCTCTGAGCCGTCCTGGATGGCCAGACTTTCCCGGACCTCGAATTCGTTGTCGTCGAGCAGCTTCTGGATATGGGTGAGCCGGCGATGGAAGATTGAGGTCAGGGACCAGAGCATCTCTTCGAGATTGTCTTCCAACTGGCTGCCGGTGATGAGGCCGGTGGTGGTGTCAAAGAGCGCCGCCATGGCGAGCTCGACCTCGTCAGGCTGGGGCAGGGGGCGGTGATCGGTCTCGCCGGGCCCTGGCGTTGCGCCGTGAAGTGCGAGGTGGTCGAGGATGGCGGAGGTCACGCCGGTTTCCTCTTGGACGTCTGTCTGATGGGGCATTGTCTGGTTCCTCTGTTTGATCTGACCCGATTTGGATGGGGCGATACCAGGACCGGCGGCGACCGGGCCGCATCCGTCAGGATCGGAGCGAAGCGGAGAATGCGCCGCGGGCCGGAAAATTGGTCCCGCGAGGAATGAGCCGAAGGCTCAGGGGAATTTTCCGGGTAGCGGCGCATTGCTGCCCGGGCGAGGGGCACTCAGCCCCGACCCGCCGGTCCATCGCTCCCAATATCCAAACGGGATCAGATCGAACCCGCGGAACCTTTGCCCTGTTGGACATCCAAGAGGATGGTGGCGGTCACCCGTCCTCGATCTCCAGACCTTGTGCTTTCATGGCCTCTATCAGCGACCGGCGCAGCGTATCCTTGCCAAGTGCCTGCAAATCGTCGTTGAAATCGCCCATGTTTGGCACGAGATCACCACAGGTAATTCCCCGAGATTCCAGTTGGTTACGAAATCTCTTTCATGCGTTACGTCCGGCTTCGTCATTGTCCCGCGCGATCCAGATACGCTTGATCCCCGGCGGCGGGATGAACAGCCCGAGATGGGTGGCGGTGAGACAGGAGGCGAGATCGAACTCGGGGAGAGCGGTGCCCACCGAAAGGGTGTTCTCGAGACCTTCGCCGACGATGAGATCAGAGCGGCCCGTGCCGGACCAGAAGCGGATGGCATGGCCGTGAAGCTGCCCGAGGATCCGCTTCGGGCTCTCGATCCCGGCCAGACCGCCGGTGGACGGGTCTAGATAGAACCGGGCGCATCCAGTGATCTGGCCGCGAATATCGGTGATCTTCGCGAGCAGGGCAGGAGCCCTTTGCGGCGGATCGGCGTCGTCCGTGCCGTGCCGCAGGAAGACCCGTGGGTGATAGCGCAGGGCCGAACCCAGCCGTGTGATGCCACGCCCCTGCAGATAGGTGGCGGCCAGGGTGCCCAGGACCGGCTTGCCAGCGGCAAAGAGTTTGCGCGTCCGCGCGATGCGTTTGCTCGAGGCGGCATCTGGTTGCTCACGGGTTTGGGTGTCTCGCGGCACGGCCGGGCAGGGGGCCTCGCCAAGGAAAGACCGGGCCTCCCACAGCGTCTCTTTGAGCGTGATCGACCCAAGCCGTTCATGCAGCAGGTCGATCAAGTCGCCATATTCACCCGTCGCGTAATCGGTCCAGGACCCGGCCTTGCGCCCACCCTGGGCCTGGAGCCGGATGGCAAGGCTCTGCCCCTTTGCGCCCGAAGTGTCACCAACCTGCCAATAATTGCCCTGCTTGCGCCCCTCGGGGAAATACTGGCGGCAGAAGCTCTCGGCCCGGTCTGCCAGATCGGCCGAGAGGTCCGCGATACTGCGCCCCGCGCTCATGCTGCGGCATCCGCTGCACTGCCGCCAACAGGATACTCCGCGAGAACCCGCACCAGCACCTCGGTGCCATCCACCGGGATGAACACCCGCGTCTTCCACTGGATCACCTCGGTGAAACAGCCCATCGCCTTCAGTGCAGGCAGGGCCGTGCCCGACGCGCTGTTCAATTCCAGCCTCGGCTGACCCATGACCAGCGAGCGGCGCAGCTGGTAGCCGCCAAGGAGGCTCAGGGTCGTCTTCGCGTCCATGACCGCGCCGAACACCTCCTGCGGCGTCATCTCGATCTGACAATCGAGACCCAAGCGCGCATAGACATTGAGAAGCTGCTCCTGACTGACCAGACGGCCGATAGCGCGTTCCCCGTCTTCAGTCTGCAGGCGGTAGATGCGCATGACCAGCTTGCCATGGGCAAGAAGCTGCGCGTCCTGACGGTCGTGGACACGTTCTCGCGTTATTCGCCGGTGCTGGATGTTCGGTTCAGTTATCGCGGGGAAGACGTGGTCGCCACCCTGGATCGGGTGTGCCGCCGGATCGGCTATCCGAAGACGATCCGGGTCGACCAGGGTAGCGAGTTCATCTCCCGCGACATGGACCTCTGGGCCTATCAGCGCGGCGTGATCCTCGACTTCTCACGGCCCGGTAAGCCGACCGATAACGCTTTCATCGAGGCCTTTAACGGACGGTTCCGGCAGGAGTGCCTGAACACACATTGGTTCATGAACCTTGCGGATGCCTGCGAAAAAGTGGAGGCTTGGCGGAGATACTACAATGACGAACGGCCACACAGCGCGATCGGGAACAAACCGCCGATCCTGCTGACGAAATCGGGAGGCGCAACCAGCCCGTCACCCCGATCATAGTGACCTGCTTCCCGCTTCCTGGACCGGATCGAGCTGGGATTTTCCAGTTTAGGATCGGGCCGGGAATCGGAGAGCTGACATGAAGAGATCGAAGTTCAGCGAGGCGCAGATCGCGTTCGTCCTGAAGCAGGCGGAAGAGGGCACGGTGATCGGCGAGGTGTGCCGGAAGGCCGGGATCAGTGAGGCGACGTTCTATGCTTGGCGGAAGAAGTATGCCGGGCTGATGCCGTCGGAGATGCGCCGGCTGCGGCAGCTTGAGGACGAGAATGGCAAGCTGAAGAAGCTGGTGGCGGACCTGAGCCTGGACAAGGCGATGCTGCAGGACGTGCTGGCAAAAAAACTGTAGGGCCTGCGCGGCGGCGCCAGCTCGTCGATGAGGTTCGGGCGACCTGGAAGGTCAGCATCCGGCGGACTTGCCAGGTGCTGCGCGCCGAGCGATCGAGCTACCACTACAAAGGCAGGCGCCGCTCGCAGGCCGCACTGATGGAACGGATCAAGGAGATCGCAGCGACACGGATACGCTACGGCTACCGGCGCATCCATGTCCTGCTGCGGCGCGAAGGCTGGGCCATAAACCAGAAGAGGGTTTATCGCCTTTACAAGGCGTTAGGCTTGCAGCTCAGGAACAAGACGCCGAAGCGACGGGTCAAGGCGAACCTGCGCGAGGACCGCTGCCCGGCAGTTCGCAGCAACGAGACCTGGGCCATGGACTTTGTTCACGACCAACTCGCGACGGGCACGAAGATCCGGGTTCTGACGATCGTCGACACCTTCAGCCGCTACGCCCCGGCAATCGTGCCCCGGTTCAGCTTCCGCGCCCCGGACGTGATTGAGGTGCTCGAACGGGTCGGCGCCGAAATCGGCCTGCCGAGGACGATCCGGGTCAACCAAGGCAGCGAGTTCGTCTCCCGCGACCTTGATCTCTGGGCCTACCAGCGGGACGTCACCCTGGACTTCTCGCGTCCCGGGAAGCCGACGGACAATGCCTTCATCGAGAGCCTGAACGGCAAGTTCCGGGCGGAGTGCTTGAGTGCCCACTGGTTCATGACCCTCGACGACGCGGCCCGAAAATGCGAGGCTTGGCGCAGAGACTACAACGAAGTTCGCCCACACAGCTCGATCGGCAACAAGCCACCGATAGAGCTCATGGATCGGTCGGTGGCAGATGGCCCTCACTGACCGCGGAATGACCGGAAGCGCCCGCCCGGGTGGTCCAGCATCGGGTAGCAGGTCAATAGCCGGAAAACTCTGCCCGCCGCTGGTCCAAAGATGGGTGTCGCTTCATTCGTGCGGAAAACTCTAAGCCAAACCGGTCCAGTTTTCGGGGATCACATCACCTGATCAGCATCGGGCGAAAGAACTGGCTTTTCGCACACTCCGACAGCGGTGGCGAAACGCTGTCCCGGGCGATGTCCCTTGTCGAGACAGCCAAGATGAACGGCCACGATCCGCAAGCCTGGCTGGCCGAAATCCTCGACCGCATCCACAATCACATGACCAACCCGCTCAACGAACCGCTTCCATGGAACTGGACGCCAATGAACTGATCCATGGTAACAACCGGGCGGCTACGTTTTCGGGGAGGTGATTACCTTTGAATCTTGAGGTCAGACTTCGCCTTTGCTAGCAATCGAACAACCATTAGAAAATTAGCAGAGTCGAAAGTGCAGATGTCTAGACCCCTTGATCAACTGAAGATTATAGAACTTGGTCACGTAATTGCCGGACCACTTGCGGCAGCTTTACTCTCGGATTTTGGTGCAGATGTCATCAAGATCGAAGCCCCCAACCGGACGGATATGATGCGCGACCTTGGACCCAAGGCAGAGGATGGGGTGGGCGTCTGGTGGAAGACTTTGGGCCGCAACAAGAAAACACTAGGCCTGGACTGGAAGTCCGACGAGGGCCGGGACATCCTGCGCAGGTTGGTTGAAGATGCCGACGTGCTGATCGAAAATTTCCGTCCGGGTGTGCTAGAACGTGCTGGTGTTGGGCCAGACGTCCTGCACGATTGGAACCCGGACTTGGTTGTCTTGCGGGTTTCAGGTTACGGACAGGACGGTCCGATGCGCGACGTGCCAGCGTTTGGACGTGCTGCGGAGGCCATGAGTGGTTTAGCACATCTGACCGGTTTTCCCGACGGGCCGCCGATGCACCCCGGGTTTCCGGCAGCCGACAGCACGACAGGGCTGATGGGCGCTTTGGGAGTCATGATCGCGCTATTTGCTCGCGAAAAGGGCATTGCACGCGGTCAGGTCGTCGATCTTGCGGTGTTCGAGGCGTTGCTTCGGTTGATGGACTATCCTGTTCCCGCATTGACGGGCGCGAAGCTCTCGCCGCGGCGCAATGGGCTGCGCCAGCCGATGGACTTTGCTCCGGGGGGGATGTTCCGAACGTCCGATGGGGTGTGGCTGACCGTTTCCGCAGGAAGCGCGGAAACCGCGCAACGACTGTTGCGGGCAGTCGGCGGGGACGCCCTTGCCGATGATCCGCGGTTTGCGACACTTGGCGAGATGTCGCAGCACATGGCGGTGGTCTTCGATGCGATCAATGATTTTGTCATGCAGCACACAGCTAAGGAAGTGGAGGCGGTATTCGCCCGCCATGATGCCGTTGCCTCGCGTGTGTTGAGTGTCGAGGAAATCACGACGAACGAGCAGATAAGCCATCGCGGGGATATCGTGTCGGTCGCTGGCGAACAGACTCAGGTCATTGGCCCGGTCCCTCATCTCAGCGCGACGCCCGGTCAGCTTCGTTGGCTGGGACGACCGCCTGGCGCAGACAGCCAAAGCATTCTGCGTGATCTTGGTTTTAACGATGAGCGGATCACGGCCCTATGTGAGGCTGGGCTCGTAAGATTGGAAGGAGGGCGCGCGCTATGACATTTCGATTGACCGCCGACCAACAAGAGATTCGCGACCAGATTCTGCGGATTTGCGGAAGGTTCGACGACGACTATTGGCTGGATCGGGATCGCAACGGTGGTTTTCCCCATGAACTGCACAGGGCAATGGCCGATGGCGGCTGGCTAGGTATCGCCATGCCAGAAGCTGTCGGCGGCGCGGGTCTGGGGATCACCGAGGCGACCATAATGATGCAGGCAATCGCCGAGTCGGGGGCCGGCGCGAGCGGAGCCTCGGCCATCCACATGAACATTTTCGGGCTCAACCCGGTGGTGAAGTTCGGGACCGATGAGCAGCGCGCGCGTATGCTTGGCCCTCTGATCGCGGGTGACGAAAAGGCGTGTTTCGCCGTGACCGAACCGACGACGGGGCTGGATACCACAAAGCTGAAGACCATGGCGGTGCGGCAGGGGGACAGATATGTCGTGCACGGACAAAAAGTCTGGATTTCTACCGCGCAGGTGGCCCACAAGATGCTGCTTCTGGCCAGGACAACGCGGCTTGAAGATGTGAGCAGCCCGACCGAAGGGCTGAGCCTGTTCTATACAGATCTCGACCGAAATTTCGTTGACGTGCGAGAGATCGAAAAGATGGGTCGAAAAGCTGTCGATTCGAATGAAGTTTTCATCGATGGGTTGCCGATTCCGGCTGAGGACCTGATCGGGGAGGAAGGCAAAGGCTTTAGACAAATTTTGCACGGGTTGAATCCCGAACGCGTCCTGGTGGCCGGCGAATGTATCGGTATTGCGCGCAACGCACTGGCGCGCGCGGCGCATTATGCAAACGAACGTGTGATTTTTGACCGCCCAATCGGCCAAAATCAGGGTGTTCAGCATCCGCTCGCCAAAGCCTGGGCGCGGGTGGAATCTGCCAATCTCATGGTGATGCACGCTGCAGCCCTCTACGATGCGGGAGAATCCTGCGGCGTCGAGGCGAACGCTGCCAAGCTTTTGGCCGCCGACGCCGCGGTCGAGGCGACCGAAGCCGCGCAAATTACATTTGGCGGATTCGGATACGCCAAGGAATATCACGTGGAGCGACTGGTACGGGAGGCTCTGCTGTTCCGCATCGTACCGGTGACACCGCAGATGCTTTTGTCGTTCATAGCAGAAAAAGCCCTTGGGCTTCCAAAGTCTTACTGATCGGAGATGACGGGCGGGGCTGGTGGGAAAAGGTGTCTTGACCATTTTTCTAACACCCGTTAGATTACTGGCAACTGCCCCTAATGGGGAATGGGAGGAGGCGTCATGAATAAGACGCAGTTTGGGTCTTCGAGGGAGGACCTATCAAAACGTGCAACCGTTTACGCAAGCGGTTTATTCACCGGCAAAATCGTTGTGGTGACCGGCGCTGGAGGCGGATTGGGGCTGGCAATTGCGACCCTGTTCGCAAGGCTCGGGGCCAATCTGGCGATCAATGGACGCAACGAAGAGAAACTGGCTTTGGCCAAGGAGTTCCTTGAAAGTTTCGGGGGCGAAGTTTTCGCTGTGCCTATGACCATCCGGGAGCCTGAGCAGGTCGAGGATTTTGTCGCCAAGACGAACCAGGAGTTCGGGGCGATTGACGTTTTGGTGAACAATGCTGGGGGTCAGTTTCCGCAAGCTGCGTTGGAGTTCAGTCCAAAGGGCTGGAATGCGGTCATAGACACCAACCTCAACGGCACCTGGTGGATGATGCAATCCGCGGCGCGCCACTGGGTTGCCAACAAGCAACCAGGCTCCATCGTCAACATCGTGGCCGATATCTGGCGCGGCATGCCCGGCATCGCGCATACCTGTGCGGCCCGGGCAGGGGTAGTTTACCTGTCCAAGTCGGTTGCGGTGGAGTGGGCCCCGCACGATATCCGAGTGAACTGCGTCGCGCCGGGTTGCTGCGAAAGCAACGGTTTCGGGAACTACCCTCCGGAGGGTTCTGCGACATTTCAGGACTCCAACCCGATGCGGCACGCCGGGGACGAATGGGATGTCGCTGAAGGGGTTGTCTATATGGCGGCCAATTCAGGGAAATTCGTAACCGGTGAAGTTCTGAACATCGACGGTGGGCAGCAATTGTGGGGGGATCCATGGCCAACGGGGCGGCCGGACTACTTCCGGATTACCTGATGTTGGCCGTGAACCTTAGGGGGACAATGAGATCTAGATGACGACAAAGATTAAAACAGCAATCGGAGCCGATGATGGGGCGATACTGGAGTGCAGCGGGATCGAGCGACGGTTCGGCGGCATCGTCGCTGTCACCGGTGTTGACCTCGTTATTCGACAAGGGGAAATCTTTGGACTTGTCGGTCCGAATGGCAGCGGCAAGACAACGCTAACAAACGCAATTACCGGATTTTACCCGCCAAACGAGGGCAGGGTCCGGCTGGCAGGAAACGACATTACGGGTACGGCGCCTCACAAGGTTGCCAAGCTCGGCGTTGCAAGAACGTTCCAAAATCTTGCTCTGTTCAACGGGATGAGCGTTCTGGACAACATCCTGCTCGGGCGGCACATCCACATGAGCCCAGGCGTTTTGCGTACGGCGCTATATTGGTTGGCAGCACAGCGTGAAGAAATCGAGAACCGTAAAATCGTCGAGGAGATGATCGAGTTTCTACAGCTCGAGAGCATTCGGCATGAGTTGGTCGATGGTCTTCCGATCGGGTTGAAAAAGCGGGTCGAGCTGGCGCGGGCATTGGTGGCCGAGCCACAGATGCTGATTCTCGATGAACCGATGGCCGGCATGAACCAGGAAGAGAAAGGGTATATGTCCCGTTTCATTCTGGATGCCCGTGCCGAACGCGGCGTCAGCGTTCTGCTGATCGAACATCATATGGATGTCATCACCGGCATTTGTGATCGGATGCTGGCCCTGAATTATGGTGAAATGATCGCCAGTGGCATCCCCAAGGAGGTTGTGAAGGACCCGCGGGTCATCGAGGCATATATCGGAGGGTCGCATGACTGATTTGACGAAGAAACAGTCTTCGGGCAGCGACACGATCGGCGCAATTCTGGCGCGGAACGCCTCGAAACACGGTTCGGAAATCGCGCTTCGCGAAAAAGAGCGTGGGATCTGGAAGGAAACCACATGGGCGGAATACGCCGAAGAGGTGCTGGCCTGCGCGGCCGGGCTTGAGAAAATCGGCGTAACACCGGGCAAGGCGGTGCTTATCCTGGGCGACAACCGGGCGCGGCTGTATGGCGGAATGCTGGCTATTTCGTTGCTGGGTGCCTATGCAATGCCTGCCTATCCCGGCGCGACGCTCGAAGAACTCCGGCACTTTCTTGGCGAAGTCGAAATCGTCGCGGCCATCGCCGAAGATCAGGAACAGGTTGACAAGATCCTGGAGCTGAAGGACGCGGGCGCCGAGGGGATCGACCACATCATTTATGACGAAGCGCGGGGCCTTGGTTTCTATGAGGTCGAAGGGCTGATGTCCTGGGATCACCTGATCGAAGTCGGTCAGCACGATCTGAATGAAGCCCCCGGCCTGCGCGAAGAGCTTTACGGTCGTGCAAAACCCGAAGATCCGGCCATCTTCATGCATTCGTCAGGGACCACGGGCGAGCCGAAAGGTATCGTTCTAAGTCAGAAAAATGTTCTTGCTGCCGCTAAGAACGGGCATGCAGCGGGCGCATTCGACGAAAACGAGGAAATCCTGGCCTATCTGCCGATGGCCTGGGTGGGCGATTTTGCCATTACCGTCGCGGCGGCCCTGCTTTGGCGGTTCACCGTGAACGTGCCGGAACGTCAGGAAACGGTTGTGCGCGACATGCGCGAAATCGCTCCGACATTCTATCTGGCGGCGCCAAGAAGCTGGGACCAGATGCTGACGACGATCCAGGTCGGTATCGAGAATTCGACCCCGGTCAAGAAATGGTTGTACCATTTCTTCATGGATCGGGCCATCGCAGCTGAAATGAACAAGCTGAATGGCAAAAGCGGCGGTGTACTTGAGCCATTGGGCCGGCTTCTGGGCGAGGTGATGGTTTTCGGACCGATCAAGGACCAGTTCGGGATGAGCCGCCTAAAGAATGCGTTCACCGGCGGTGAAGCGATCGGGGAAGACACCTTTGTGTTCTACCGCGCCCTGGGGATCAAGTTGCGTCAGCTCTACGGCCAGACCGAGAACAGCGCGATCAACGCGATTCAGGCTCCGGGCGAGGTCCGTCTTCATACGGTTGGCAAACCGGCGCCTGGCGTCGAGGTCAGCATTGCCGAAGACGGTGAGATCCTGGTGCGCTCGGACAGCGTGTTCGAAGGGTATTTCAACAAACCCGAAGCGACCGCCGAAGCGCTTGAGGGCGGGTGGCTGCATACCGGCGATGCCGGCTATCTGGAAGACGACGGACACCTGGTTGTTCTGGGCCGTGTCTCCGAGGTCATGCACACCGCCGACGGTGAACGTTACGTTCCAAACTACATCGAGAACCGGTTGAAATTCAGCCCGTATATCAAGGATGCGGCCGTGATTGGCGCCGGGCTGAAGGAACTGACGGCGATGGTCTGCGTGGATTTCGAGGCCGTGGGGCACTGGGCCGAAGTGAACGGCGTACCTTACGTGTCATATGCCGATCTTTCTCAGCGTGAAGAGGTCGCGACGTTGCTTCGCGAGGCGTTCCAACGGGTCAACAAGGCCGTCACCGAGCCATTGCGCCTGCAACGCTTTGTCAGTCTGCCGAAAGAATTCGACCCGGACGATGGTGAAATCACACGGACACGAAAACTGCGGAGGAAGGTCGTTCAGGAACGCTATGCCGACGTGATCGCGGCGCTCTACGACGGTTCAAAAGAGGTCCATGTAAGCGCGCAGGTGACTTACGAGACCGGGGAAGTAGGGAAGGTCGAAAGAAGCCTTCCCATCAGGGAGGTATAAATGGACTGGGTCTTTCTATCAGAGCTTGCGATCAACGGAGCCTTGACGGGTCTGCTGTATTCGCTATTCGCCATCGGCCTTGTGCTGATTTACAAGGCATCTTCGGTGCCCAATCTGGCGCAGGGCGGGTTGACCATGGTCGGGGCCTATGTGGTCTTGGCGCTGGCGCGCGATGTGGGTTTACCCTTGTGGCTGGCCATCCCTCTGGCTGCGGTTGTCATGTTCGGCCTTGGGTTCGGCATTGAGCGTGTTGCTCTGCGCCGTCTCGCAGGTCGGCCGGTCGTCATGATCTTGATGCTGACACTCGGCCTCGACATTTTCCTGCGGGGTACAACGCTTGCGATTTGGGGCGGGACGTCACGTTCGATGGAGTTGGGCGTCAGCTATGATCCACTGTTTTTGGGCGACATCTTCATCAGCCGCATCCATCTGGTTGGTGCCGGTGTTGCGCTCGCCTTGTTTGTCGCATTCATGCTGTTTTTCCGAACCCGGACCGGGATCAAGTTGCGGGCGATCGCGGATGATTACATGGCTTCGTGGTCGGTAGGTATCTCGGTTGAGCGCGGCGTTGGGTTGTCCTGGGCATTGGCATCCGTTGTTGCCGTCGCCGCTGGCGTCATCTGGGGTGAGATTCAGGGTGTCGATCAGGCGCTGTCGCTGTTGCTTCTCAAAGGACTGACGGTTGCCGTTCTCGGTGGTCTCGACAGTATCCTTGGCGCCGTAATCGCAGGCATCATCCTAGGTGTCGTCGAAAACATTGGCGCTGATTTCCTCGATCCGCTTGTCGGAGGCGGAAGCCGTGAGCTTATCGTCGCTGCCGTGCTCATTCTCACGGTCATGATCCGTCCGCACGGACTATTCGGTCGTCACGACATCGAAAGGGTGTAAGGGATGTTTTACAGACTTTCCGGCGTCCATCACGCCGACTACGTTTCGGACAGCCGTATCTTCAAGGTGCCTGCCGACAGAAATCTGACAGCATTCATCTTTCTGATCGGTCTTGCCGCGCCGTTCATCATTCCGTCGCTTTACCTGAACAGCTACTTGCTTCCCTGGCTGATCTGGACGGCCGCCGCTTTGGGGCTGAACCTGGTGACAGGTTGGGCGGGGCAGCTTCACCTGGGCTATGCCGCGGTCATGGCTGTCGGCGCCTATTCGGCGATCCATGCCGCGCGTTTCGGGGTGCCGTGGGAATTCGCCCTGATCATCGGCGGGTTGACGTCATCCGTGATCGGCAGCCTGTTTGCTTTTGCCGCTTTGCGGGTCAAGGGACTGTATCTCGCCCTTACCACTCTTGCGATGCAATTCGTGATGGACTGGGTTCTGACCCACTCTCCGGCGATCTCGGGGGGCTCACACGCGTCGCTCCAGTCACCGACATTGGCGCTGCTCGGGCAAGAGATTACCACTGATACTGGCTTCTACTATGTCGCCTTCGGCTGGTGTGTGTTGGTGACGATCTTCATGCTTAATCTCAAGCGTACTGGACTCGGTCGCGCCTTGGTCGCTGTCCGGGAAAAAGACTTTGCGGCCGCGATCCTGGGTGTGAACAGTTTCTACTACAAAATCCTCGCATTCGCGACTTCTTCGTTCATCGCAGGCGTCAGCGGTGCGTTGCTTGTTGCCACCTTTTTCTTTCTCGCCGCACCCGAGCAATTCTCGGTTGCCGTTTCGATCCAGGTTCTTGCGATGGTGATTGTTGGCGGCCTTGGCAGCATTATCGGTTCCTATTTCGGTGTTGCCCTGATCCTTCTTGTTCCGGGTATCGTGAATGGTCTCGTCGTCACGCTGAGTGACGGGCTTGGCATGCAGATCGATGTTGAAACACTCGCTCACATCCCGAACGCAGTCTATGGCGCACTGATCGTCATTATCCTTCTGATCGAACCACTCGGTTTGGGAAAACTCTACGGCAACATCAGAGACTATCTGATGGTTTGGCCCTTCGATCAGTTCAAGAAATAGGGGAATGCCGATGCAAGAAAAAGTTGAAGCCCAGAACATTCTATCCATGAACAGCGTCGAAGTACTGTACGACAATGTAATACTGGCGATCAAAGGTGTTTCGGTCCAAGTCCCAAAGGGCGAGATGATCGCACTCTTGGGATCGAACGGAGCTGGAAAAAGTACCACGTTGAAAGCGATCAGCGGTCTTTTGAAGGCCGAGCGCGGACGCATCAGCCGAGGTGAGATAACGTTCCAGGGAACGGACATTACCGAAGCGCCCGCGCAAAAACGCGTCGAGATGGGCATCTGTCATGTCATCGAAGGGCGGCGGGTCTTTGAACATCTGACCCCCGACGAGAACCTGACCGCCGCCGCGCCGCGCGGAATGTCCCGATCGACGCTGAATGCGGAAAAGGACAAGATTTACGCCTATTTTCCACGGCTTGCCGAACGCAAAAATTCCCAAGCAGGCTATTTGTCGGGTGGTGAGCAACAGATGCTTGCCATTGGGCGGGCCCTCGTGACCCAGCCGAAGCTTTTGATGCTTGATGAACCAAGCCTCGGGCTTGCTCCGTTCCTGGTCGAGGAAATCTTCGGCATCCTGCAAAAGATCAATAAGGATGAGGGCCTGTCCGTCCTGCTGGTGGAACAGAACGCCCTGGCAGCTCTGGAGATCGTTTCGCAAGGGTATCTTATCGAAAACGGCCGCGTCGTTATGCACGGCACGGCCGAGGCGCTCAAATCCAACTCCGACATTCAGGAGTTCTATCTAGGCGGCGGAGAGACCGATTTTCACAACGTCAAGCACTACAGCCGACGCAAACGTTGGCTGAGCTAACGTACTATTCGAAAACTGTTCAGGGAGGAAAAAATGAAGAGACTTACCAAAGCGCTGGCAGTATTTTCAATGGTTGGCGGGGCGCTGTTCGGCACCCAGGCGCTGGCCGAGCCATTCAAGATCGGCATCTGCTACGATCTCAGCAAGGCCTATACCTTTGCCACGCCGCAGGTTTCGCAGGCCGCGATGGACCTTGCCAAGCTCATCAACATGAAGGGCGGCATCGGTGGGGAACCGGTCGAAGTCATCGTGCGTGACCACGGGAACGAACCGCAGCGCGGAATCGAGTGCTACTCGAAACTCAGCCGCGAGGGCGTCTTTGTTTTCGATACCCTGTCCACTCCGGTCTCTCTGGCTATCCTGCCGCGGGCCATGGAAGACGGGCGTATCCTGATGCAGTCCCTTGTCGGCCGAGGCGATGCCGTCGACGGCACCGTTTTCGAATGGGTCTATCCGATCGGACCGACCTATTGGGGACAGGCGGCCAATGATGTTGCCTACATAAAGCAATTGCATGATGGCGACTTGTCGGACGTGAAGGTGGGGTTTGTGTATTTCGATTATCCTTTCGGACAGGAGCCGATCGAGATTCTCAAAACCTTGTCCGAAAAAGAGGGTTTCAAGCTTGAGCTTTACCCTGTGCCACTGCCTGGCAGTGACCAGGCCGGTGTGTGGTCCAAGGTGCGCCGGGACAACCCAGATCATGTGATTGTCTGGATGCTTGGCGGTGCGCATGTGGTTGCGTCGAAGGAAATGCAGCGCAATCGCATCCCGATGGACAAATACATTTCCGTCAACTGGCTGAACGAAGTCGATATCGCCAATATTGGCGACGAGGCCGCCAAGGGTATCAAGCGCGGTACCAATGTTGTGGGCGGTCAGGACGTCGCGCTGTATCAGGAGATCATGACCGAGCTCTACGACAAGGGCGAGGGTTCGGGCCCGATTGAGAAGACCCAGGACGTTTTCTACAACACCGGTCTGGCCATGTATTCAATCATGTTCGAAGCCGCGCGCAAGGCGGCAGAACTCGAAGGCCTTCCGATTACCGCAAAGTCCTACAAAGCGGGACTGGAGTCGCTTGAGGGATTCGACGCGAACGGGCTGATGGCCCCCATTACGGTGACGGCCGAAGATCATGGCGGCGGTGGCAAGACCCGGATCGAGATGTGGGACGGGGAGACTTGGGTGCCGCAAACCGACTGGATCTCTGAGTACACGGACGTCGTGTGGGACGTGGTGAAAGAAAGTTCGTCACAATACGAGCAGTGAAAGACTGGTAGCAGGAAGGGCGACGCTACGCGGGGCGGCAGCGGCGTTTACGAAACGGTATCACCGCCCCAAACCAAACCAACGGGAGAGAGAAAACATGAAAGTCAAACAGCACATTAAGGCAGTAGTCCTTGCTACTGCGCTGGCAGCAAGCGCGACTGTGGCCGCAGCGCAGGACAAGGAGCCGATCCGCTTCGGACTCTGCTTCGACCTTAGCAAATCCTACACTTTCATTTCGCCGCAGGTGGCTCAGGCCGCCCAGGATCTGGCGATGTACACCAACGAAAATGGCGGTATCGAAGGGCATCCGGTAGAAATCATCGTTCGCGATCACGGCAACGAACCGCAGCGCGGTGTGGAATGCTATGAGCAGCTCAAGCGCGAAGGTGTGTTCCTATTCAATTTTCTGTCCACGCCGGTCACGAACGCGGTTCTGCCGCGTGCCATGAAGGACGGCAACGTTCTGATGCAGTCCTTCGTTGGCCGTGGCGATGCAGTTGACGGGGAAGTGTTCGAATGGGTTTTCCCGGTCGGTCCGACGTACTGGCAGCAGGCGGCAAATAACGTTGCCTTCATCAAGGGCCAGATGGGCGGTGACCTGAGCAAGGCGAAGATCGGGTTCATCTATCTGGATTATCCCTTCGGTCAGGAACCAATCGAGATCCTGAAAACGCTTTCCGAGAAGGAAGGGTTCGAACTGGAGCTTTATCCCGTGCCGCTTCCCGGTTCGGATCAGGCCGGTGCCTGGAGCAATATCCGCCGTGATAAGCCAGATTACGTGATCAGCTGGCTTCTGGCTGGCGGGCATGTGGTTGCCTCGAAGGAAATGCGCCGCAACCGGTTCCCGATCGACCGTTACCTGTCGGTCAACTGGCTCAACGAGGTCGATATCGCCAACATTGGCGCACAAGAGGCAAAAGGCATTTTGCGCGGAACCAACGTGGCCGGTGGCCAGGAAGTTCCGATCGTCAAGACGATGCTGGAAACCTACTATGCCAATGGCAAGGGCAGCGGACCCGAGAATCTGGTGCGAGACGTGTACTATAACATGGGTATGGCGATTTATTCGGTCGGTTTTGAAGCCGCGCGTATCGCGATTGCCGAAAACGGTTGGCCGATCACACCGGAAAGCATGAAGAATGCCTATGAATCGATCGAGAACTTCGATGGAAACGGCACCATGGCCCCGGTTACAGTGACCGACAAAGATCATGGTGGTGGTGGCAAGACTCGGGTCGAGCAGTGGAATGGCGAAACCTGGGTTCCGCAGACCGACTGGAGCGCCGACTATCTCGACGTTGTGTGGGATGTCATCAAGCACAGCTCCGCGACTTTCAAAGTCGAGTAGGACACAGCTTCCCCGCGGTAAACATATCGCGGGGAAGCTTTACGCACCCAAGTTGTTCAGAGAAACGAAGCAGGTATCATGAGTCCCATTAACGTGAAGATTGAAGATGGCATTGCGACCGTCTGTATCAACCGGCCAGAACGCAAGAACGCGCTTTCTGTGGCGGCGACGAACGGGCTGACCGACGCCTGGGAGAAGATCGAGGCGGACGACAGCGTTCGCGTGGCCATTCTGACGTCGGCCGATTGCGGCGTTTTCAGCGCCGGATTGGATCTGAAGGAAGCTACACAAATCGCACGCGACGAGGGCGTCGATATTCTGACCAAGATGCGCGACCCGTTTCACGAGACCATGCGCGCCTGCAAAAAACCGATCATCGCGGCGATGACGGGGTCGCTGATGGCGGGCGGAATGATGCTGACGCTGAATTGCGATCTGAGGGTCGGTCTCAAGGGAACCAAGGTCGGCATTACCGAAGTAAAGATCGGTCGTGGATCGCCTTGGGCATCGCCAGCATTGTCCATGCTGCCGCAGCCCATCCTTATGGAAATTGTTCTGACCGGCGATTTGATGCCGATCGAGCGCCTGCACGAATACGGGTTCACCAACTATATCGAAGACACTCCCGATGCTGTCCGCGCACGGGCCTTCGACCTTGCCAAACGCATTGCCAGCGCGGCCCCGCTTTCGGTGATTGCGGCCAAAGGCGGCGTTCGCGCGACCATGGACCTGGGCTGTGCGGGTGGCCTGAAAGAGGGCAAGCGCCTGCACGAGGTGGTTTACGCCAGCAACGACGCGATTGAAGGCCCAAAGGCCTTTGCTGAAAAGCGAGCACCCGTCTGGACCGGGACCTGATGGAGACTTGAATGACTGAGCTTATTCGCCTGGACAGGGAAGGCCCTGTCGGAATCCTGCGTTTTCTTCAGCCGACAAAACGCAACCCTTACAGCATCGGGTTCGTCGAAGAACTGGTGGCGCTCCTGCGCGAAGCCGAACGGGACGCTACGATCCGTGCCGTTGTCATGACCGGCGGCGATCATTTCAGCAGCGGCGGCGATCTTGTCGGGTTTCAGTCCGAGATCGCCAAAGGCGCGCGGGCGACGTCGGAAATGGTGGACCTGGTTCACGATGGCGGACGCGCGGCCTATCTGTTTCGCAAACCTCTGATTTCTGCGGTATGCGGCGTGGCTTTTGGCGCGGGCCTCAGCCTGGCCTTGTCGGCGGACATTGTCGTTGCCGCCGAAGATGCCCGGCTGTGCGAAGTATTTGCACGCGTCGGCGGTTGTCCCGACACGGGATCAAGCTGGCTGCTTCAGCAGCGCGCCGGTGCGGGCGTGGCCCGGATGCTTGTGCTCACGGGCCGTGAAATCGACGGGCGCACCGCTAGGGACCTGCGCGTTGTCGAAGAATGTGTGCCGGCCAACCAGGTCGAAGTACGGGCGTTGGAAATTGCCCGCGAGATTGCAACGCACCCGATGTTTGGCGTTCAGACCGCCAAGCGTGTGATGCGCGCCGCAGCCGAGTGCAGCTATCTCGAGGCGCTGGATATCGAGCGCGATGCCCAAAGCGTTTTGCTGTGCGCGCATGACTTTCCCGAAGCGATGAAAGCGTTTTCGGAAAAAAGAACTCCAGAATTCAAAGACCGTTAGCTCGGTTGAAACCTTATCGCAAAACTCAAGGAGACCACGCCAATGAAGGTACTCGTGCCTGTGAAACGGGTGATCGACTACAACGTGAAGGTCAGCGTCAAGGCGGATGGCAGCGGTGTCGATCTCGCCAACGTTAAGATGTCGATGAACCCGTTCGACGAAATCGCCGTCGAAGAGGCGATCCGCCTAAAAGAGGCCGGCAAGGCCGAAGAGGTCGTCGCGGTATCCATCGGCGTCAAACAGGCGCAGGAAACCCTGCGCACCGCACTGGCCATGGGCGCCGACCGCGCCATCCTGGTCGTCGCAGCGGATGACGTGCACCAGGATATCGAGCCGCTGGCAGTGGCCAAGATCCTTGCCAAGGTCGTGGAAGAGGAACAGCCCGGTCTGGTTCTCTGCGGCAAGCAGGCGATCGACAACGACATGAATGCCACCGGCCAGATGCTGTCGGCGATCCTCGGTTGGAGCCAGGCGACCTTTGCCTCGGAAGTGGGCATCGATGGCGACAGCGCCGTCGTCACCCGCGAGGTCGATGGCGGCCTGCAGACCATCAAGGTCAAGATGCCGACCGTCGTTTCCGTCGACCTGCGCCTGAACGAACCGCGCTATGCGTCGCTGCCCAACATCATGAAGGCCAAGAAAAAGCCGCTGGATGAAAAGACGGCCGCCGACTATGGCGTCGACGTCACCCCGCGCCTGACCGTGGTCAAGACGTCCGAGCCGGCCGAACGCGCCGCCGGTGAAATGGTTGGCTCGGTCGACGAGCTGGTTGCGAAACTCAAGGAAAAGGGGGCGGTGTGATGGCTGTTCTTCTTCTTGCCGAAGTCAACAATGGTGAACTATCGATGGACGCGACCGCAAAGGCGGTCACCGCGTCCAAGGCCCTGGGCGACGTGACGGTTCTGTGCGCCGGCGCGTCTGCCGCCGACGCCGCGAAAGAAGCCGCGACAATCGACGGCGCGGCCAAGGTGCTGGTCGCCGAAGACCCCGCGCTGGGTCATCGCCTGGCGGAATCGACCGCCGACCTGATCGTGTCGCTGGCAGGCGACTACGATCACATCGTGGCACCCGCCACCACCGACGCCAAGAACGTGCTGCCCCGCGTGGCCGCGCTGCTGGACGTGATGATGCTGACCGATGTCTCCGGCGTGGTCGATGCCGACACGTTCGAGCGCCCGATCTATGCAGGTAACGCGATCCAGACGGTGAAATCGGGCGACGCAAAAAAGGTCGTGTCCTTCCGCACCGCCAGCTTCGACGCGGCCGGCACCGGTGGCTCGGCCGCCGTGGAAACCGTGGGCGGCGCATCCGTTTCGGGCCTGTCGGAATGGGTCGAAGACAAGGTCGCCGAAAGCGACCGTCCCGAACTGACCTCGGCCGGTATCGTGGTTTCGGGCGGCCGTGGCGTCGGCTCGGAAGACGATTTTGCGCTGATCGAGAAACTGGCCGACAAGCTGGGCGCCGCCGTTGGCGCATCCCGCGCCGCCGTCGACTCGGGCTTTGCACCGAACGACTGGCAGGTCGGCCAGACCGGCAAGGTGGTCGCGCCTGACCTGTATATCGCCGTCGGCATCTCGGGTGCGATTCAGCACCTTGCGGGCATGAAGGACAGCAAGATCATCGTCGCGATCAACAAGGACGAAGAGGCCCCGATCTTCCAGGTTGCCGATTACGGTCTGGTCGCCGACCTGTTCGAGGCCGTGCCCGAACTGACCGACAAGCTGTAAGCCATTGCAAAAAAGTATAAAAAGGCCCGCCTGTTTTGTCGGGCCTTTTTATACGAGCCGAATGGGCGGCGCGTTGATTGGATAAATCCGGATGCGCACGGTCCGAAGCCGTGTGACGCCCCGTCAGAACGGCTCGGGTTCATTGTGAGAAAAAAACACTTGTTAGATTTTTTCAATGCAAGCATGACTCGATAGGAATAAAACATGTCTCTGATCAAGAACTCCCCGAGTTGGGCAGTGGATGAACACAAGATGTTCGCCGATAGTACACGCAGGCTTTTCGATGCAGAGATGGCTCCGAAGATTGAAAAATGGGCGGAGCAGGGAATTGTTGACCGCGACTTCTGGAAAACAGTCGGTCAGCAGGGTGTCATGAGTGGCTCGATTGCCGAAGAATATGGTGGGTTCGGTGGCGGCATCGGGTTCGACGCGATTACCGTCTACGAGCAGGGGCGCACCGGTGATACGGGTTGGGGCTATGGGATCCAGTCCATCGTAATCCATTATCTCAACGCATATGGCAGTGAGGAACAGAAGAAAAAGTGGTTGCCGAAACTGGTCATCGGCGACAGCGTTGCGGCGATTGCCATGACCGAGCCTGGAACGGGCTCTGACCTCCAGAACGTACAAACCTATGCGGAAAAGGATGGCAACCACTACAAGATCAACGGTTCGAAGATCTTTATCACAAACGGGCACACGGCGGATCTCGTTGTTATCGTGGCAAAGACCGACCGCAACGCCGGCGCTAAGGGCGTTTCGTTGATCGTTCTGGAAACCGAGGGCGCCGAGGGCTTTCGCCGGGGACGGAACCTGAAGAAACTGGGTATGAAAGGTTCGGATACTGCTGAGCTGTTCTTCGAGGATGTGCGCGTGCCTACGGCGAACCTGCTTGGTCCGGAAGAGGGGCAGGGGTTCTACCAGCTGATGAAGCAGCTGCCTTGGGAGCGGCTGATGATCGGCATTACCGCCCTCGGTTTTATTGATTTTGCGATCGATGAAACGGTGAAATATGTTCAGGACCGCAAGGCATTTGGAAGCCGGATCATGGACTTCCAGAATACACGCTTCAAACTGGCGGAATGCAAAACCAAGGCCGAATTGCTACGTTCCTTCGTAAATGACGGGCTCGCGCGTCTTGAAGCGGGCGAACTTGATGCGGCCACGGCTTCGATGGCGAAGTGGTGGGGCAGCCAGACGCAGAACGAGGTCATGCATGAATGCCTGCAACTGCACGGCGGTTACGGTTTCATGATGGAATACCCCATCGCGCGTCTTTATGCCGACAGCCGGGTCCAGATGATCTATGGCGGCACCAACGAGATCATGAAGGAACTGATCGCGCGTTCGCTGGATGTTTGATCCGTCCGGTGCCGGGTGGGGCTATTCCCTACCCGGCACCAGAATCTCGTCGCTGTGTTCCCCAAGTCGCGGGGCCGGGCGATGATCATGCCGCGCCGGTGTTGCCGAGAATCGTATCGGCGGGCGTGTCGTCCAGATCGGTCCTTCGGATGGGTGATCAATCCGTTGGAAGAAGCCGGTCGCGGCAAGATGGGGATCGTTCGGCAAATCTGACAGGTTGCGCACCGGCATGGCGGGTATGTCTGCCTGCTCCATCAGGGCAAGCCAGTCATCCGTGGTCCGGGTCAGCGCAATCTGCGCCACCATATCGTATACCGCGCCGATGTTGCGGCTTCGGGCATCCATGTCAGTGACCCAGACATGGTCGATCATGTCGTCGCGCCCGACCGCCTGAAAGAACCGCGCCCATTGCACGTTGGTGTAGGGCAGAATGGTGATATAGCCATCTACCGTCTGAACCGGACGCCTGTGCGGAACCAGCATGCGGGCATAGCCGAAATCCTGCGGAGCCTCTTCAAAGGTGGCACCATCCATATGTTCGATCAACAGGAAGGCGGCCAGCGTTTCAAACATCGGAACCTCGACATGCTGGGCTTCTCCAGTGCGCTCGCGGTGGAACAGAGCACCCATCACGGCATAGGCAGCAGTGACCCCGCCAAGCTTATCGGCGAGAATTGTCGGGGCATAAGCGGGCGGTGCCTCGGGGTCGCGCAAGGTAGCCAAGCTGGCCAATCCCGACACCGACTGGACGGAATCGTCGAATGCAGGCTTGGCGGCATAGGGCCCGTCCTGCCCGAAACCGGTGGCGGATACCGTGATCAGGTTCGGGTTTTTCTGGCGTAGGGATTCGGGATCCAAACCCAATCTGGCAAGCGCCGCAGGCCGGATGCTCGAAATCATCACATCGGCATCGATGAGCAGTTTGCGCAACTGATCGCGACCGGTTTGTGTTTTGAGGTCGAGTACGACACTGCGCTTGTTACGGTTGGTCCCCAGAAAAGCGGCCCCCATCAGCTTGTTGCGCGATGGCTGGACCTGGCGAAGAAGATCGCCCTCGGGGCCTTCCACCTTGATCACATCGGCCCCCAGATCGCCCAGCATCTGCGTCGCCAAAGGTCCGAAAACTACAGAAGTCAGATCGACGATCTTCACGCCTTGAAGGATCGCCGGTTTGTTCTCAGCGGTCATTTGGTTGTCCACCGTTTTAGTTGTCCACCGTTTTCATGAAAGGGGCCCGAATTCGGCGCGTATGGCTTCACCTTCCGCATCGAAGGCCGGGCAGGGGCCCAGTGCCGTTTCGCCGAGGCTGCGCCGGATCGGGGGTGTCGGGACGTTGATCTCGCCCGAGGGTGTGCCTATCAGGGATCGGTCAAGCTGCGGGTGATCGGACAGGGACGCCACGTCGTTCACCGCGCCGGAGGCAATGCCCGCAGCGTCAAGGCGCTTCAGCATCTCGGTGCGATCATGCGAGGCGAACACGGCCTTGATGAGCTCTTCGAGCGCGGGTTTGTTTTCAATTCGTGACGTGTTGTCGTGAAAACGGGGGTCGGTTGCCAGCGCCGCGTCGCCCAGTATGTGTTCACAGAACCGTTGCCATTCGCCGTTGTGTTGCACGGTAATGACGACAAGCTGGCCGTCTTTGCACTGATAGGCCCCGTAGGGACAGATGACCGTGTGGTTCAGCCCGACACGCGGTGTAGGCTTGCCAAGGTAATCGTGATACAGCAGCGGTACCGACATCCAGTCGGCCATCACATCGAACATTGCTACGGAAACGCCGCTGCCCTTGCCGGTGCGATCACGCCCGACAAGTGCTTCGCAGATTCCAGCATGGGCTGTCATACCGGTGGCGATATCGCAGACCGACACGCCCACCCGTCCTGGTCCGTCGGGTGTACCGGTCACTGATGCCAGACCGCTTTCGCATTGCACAAGAAGGTCGTAGGCCTTGGCGTTGCGCATCGGGCCGTCTTCGCCATATCCGGTGATGTCGCAGGTCACCAGGCGCGGGAACCTCTTTCGCAGACTTGTGGAATCGAGCCCGAGCTTGGCCAGCGCGCCCGGCAGGAGGTTCTGAATAAACACATCCGCGTTTTCCAGAATCCTGAGCAGGATTTCCCGGTCCTCGTCGGCTTTAATGTCCAGCGCCACCGATTCCTTTCCTCGGTTAAGCCATGTGAAATAGGCGCTTTCGCCGTTGGCGGCGGTATCGTAGGCGCGGGCGAAATCGCCGGCTCCCTTGCGTTCGATCTTGATCACGCGCGCGCCGGCATCGGCCAGCCGCGAGGAGCAAAAAGGCGCGGCGACTGCCTGTTCCAACGCAACGACGAGTTTGCCGGAAAGGGGGGCTAAGTCTGAACCTGGCATGAGTTTCTCGCAAATGATCTTGAATGGTTGACTAAATCTAACAATTGTTAGAAACATAATCAATACGGTTGGACGAAGACTGGATCGCTTGAAGGAGAACGCTGGTGCAGGACGCCATAGGACCAGACCAATTTTTCCAACGCGCGCTGGCAGAGGGAGAGATCCTGCTGCCAAAGTGCGACGACTGCGGGGCCTATCACTTTTTCCCGAGAGTCTTGTGTCCCCATTGTCATGGCAGCGCGATTTCTTGGATGAAGGCGAGGGGCAAGGGACGGGTCCACACCACAACGGTCGTGCGCCGAAAACCCGAACGGGGCGGTGACTACAACGTATGTGTCGTCGAGCTGGACGAGGGTGTCCGGATGATGAGCCGGGTCGAGGGCATCGCCCCGGGTGAGGTCGCTATCGACATGCCTGTAACCGCTTTCGTGGGCGAGGCCGAGGGCGCTCCGGCCGTGCTTTTCAAGCCGTCGGAGAGATAAGCCATGACCATTGAACTTCGGGGGAAATCCGCCATCGTGGGAACTGGTCATGCCGGTTTCGGAGAAGCCCATGGCCTGACGGCCTATGATGTCATGGCGCAATCTGCGCTTGCGGCGCTTGGCGATGCCGGGCTGAAACTGTCCGACGTCGACGGGCTGTTTTGCACCATGATGGAAGACAGCATGCCGGCGCTTATGGCGGCGGAGTATCTGGGCATCCAGCCCCGTTTCATTGATGGCACGATGTCGGGCGGTTCGTCCTTCGTAAACTACCTGACGTCCGCGACCATGGCGCTGGACGCCGGTCTGTGTGATGTCGCGCTGATTGTTTATGGCTCCAACCAGCGCACCGCGTCGGGCAGACTGGTGACCGCTTCACGTCCGCCGGCCTACGAGGCGCCGTATAATCCGCGCTATCCGATCTCGGCCTATGCGATGGCGGCGGCGCGGCACATGCATGAATATGGCACCACCCGCGAACAGCTGGCCGACGTGGCCGTCGCCGCGCGGGCCTGGGCGCAGCGCAACCCCGAAGCGTTCGAGCGCGGCCCGCTGACCCGCGAGGACGTGCTGGGTGCGCGCATGGTGGGCGATCCATTGACCGTGCGCGACTGTTGTCTTGTCACCGACGGTGGCGGCGCGATCGTAATGGTCCGCGCGGACCGCGCCCGGGATTTCCCGAAGGCGCCTGTCTATGTGCTGGGCAGTGCGGCGGAGAGCTCGCACCGGCAGATTTCCCAGATGAAGGATTTCACCGTGACCGCGGCCCGCGACTCGGGCGCGCGCGCCTTTGCGGCGGCCGGAGTGACCCCTGCGGACATACAGGCGGTCGAGCTCTATGATGCCTTCACCATCAACACGATTTTGTTTCTCGAAGATCTTGGGTTCTGCGCGAAGGGCGAGGGAGGGGCCTTTGTCGAGGGCGGACGCATCGCGCCTGGCGGCGTCTTGCCGGTGAACACGAATGGCGGCGGCCTGTCCTGCGTGCACCCCGGGATGTACGGAATCTTCACAGTGATTGAGGCTGCGCGTCAGATCCGTGGCGACGCGCCGGGCATTCAATTGAAAGATGTCGACCTGGCGCTGGCGCATGGCAATGGTGGTGTGCTGTCCAGTCAGGTCACGGCCATACTTGGATCGCAAAACACGCTCTGACGGCAACTAAGGGAGGAAAGTAAATGCCATTGGATTTCGATGCACTGTTGAACTGGGACTTTGAGGAAATCGAACAGACGCTGACCGAGCGGGATACCATCCTGTATGCACTCGGCCTTGGGTTCGGCGAGGATCCGACCGACAAAAAGGAGCTGGCCTATGTCTATGAGGACGGGCTCAAGGCAGTTCCCTCGATGGCGGTCATTTTGGGGTATCCCGGCTTCTGGCTGCGCGATCCCAAGACCGGCGTAAACTGGCAAAAAGTGCTGCACGGAGAACAGTGGCTCGACATCTACAAGCCGCTGCCGACACATGGCCGGATTGTCGGCCGCAGCAAGATCGACTTCATCGCCGACAAGGGCGAGGGCAAGGGAGCCGTCATTTACCAAAGCCGTGATATTATCGACGCGGACAGCAGTGAAAAACTGGCACGCGTGGCGATGTCGGCTTTCTGTCGCGGTGATGGGGGGTTTGGCGGTGAAAACCAGGCGGGTCCGGCACCCGCAGTGCTGCCTGATCGGGCGCCTGATCATGTATGTGATATCGATACCCTGCCGCGCCAAGCCCTTATTTATCGTCTCAGCGGTGATTTCAATCCGCTTCATGCTGACCCGGATGTCGCGCGGTCGGTCGGGTTCGACCGCCCGATCCTGCACGGTTTGGCGACCTATGGTCTGGCCGCCCGGGCGATTCTCAAGACGTTGCTGGACTATGATTCTGCCCGGCTTGTCGGTCTGGATGTTCGGTTCTCGGCTCCGGTCTATCCCGGCGAAACCGTGCGGTTCGAAATCTGGGAAGAGGACGGCGAGGCCCGGTTTCGAGCGTCTATTCCTGCACGCGACGTGGTTGTTCTGAACAACGGCGCGGCGCGCTTTGCCTGAGGCAGTGAAGATGGCTCAACCGCTCAAGGATATCCTGGTGCTGGATTTCAGCACACTTCTTCCCGGTCCGATGGCGACGCTCATGCTGTCCGAGGCTGGCGCCGAAGTGATCAAGTTCGAACGGCCCGGAGCCGGCGAGGACGCGCGCCACACGGAGCCAAAGATCGACGGAGAGAGCATCGGATTTGCTGTGTTGAACCACGGCAAGCGATCGGTGGCCATCGACCTCAAGTCAAGGGGCGCAGTGGAACGTCTGCGCCCCTTGATCGAGAAGGCCGATGTTCTGGTAGAGCAGTTTCGTCCCGGCGTGATGGACCGGCTGGGGCTTGGTTATGAAGCGGTGCGAAAGATCAATCCCGGTCTCATCTATTGTTCGATCACCGGCTATGGCCAGACCGGACCAAAGGCCAGCGCCGCCGGCCACGATCTCAACTACGTCGGTGATGCGGGTATCCTGTCGCTCAGTCGCGGACCGGATGACCAGCCAACAGCCCCGTTCGGGCTGGTCGCCGATATCGGAGGCGGAACCTATCCTGCGGTGATGAATATCCTGCTGGCCCTGATTGCGCGGCAGGCAAGCGGGCAGGGGACGCATCTGGATATCGCAATGGCCGAGGGGGCGTTCGCCTTTGCCTATTGGGCCCATGCCGAAGGTGTGATTGCCGGGCAGAACATCGAAAGCGGTGGCAGCCGTCTGACGGGTGGCCTGGCCCGGTATCGGCTTTATACGGCTGCGGACGGGCGTCAGATCGCCGTCGGCGCGTTGGAAGAAAAGTTCTGGCAGTCGTTCTGCGATGTCATTGGTTTGCCTGTGGCCCTTCGCGATGACTGGTCCGATCCAAATGCCTGTGCCGCAGAGGTTGCACGTCGTCTGAGGGAACACCCCTCGACCCATTGGGAGCCTTTGCTGGCTGCGGCAGATTGCTGCTGTTCGGTCGTGAAGACGCCCGCCGAGGCGGCGCGTGACCCGCATTTCAAAGCGCGTGACGTGTTCGGGCGGACCGTAAAAATCTCCGGCCGGGACGCGCCCGCTTTGCCGCTGCCAATTGCCCCGGAGTTCCGTTCTTCCGGAAATTCGGTCGGAGTTGCAGCCACTCTGGGCGAAGACAATCCGCGTTATGGCGTGGACCAACCGAAAACAGAGTAAATCCCGTTGACGGGCAGGATTTGAATCGGTAATCTAACATTTGTTAGAAAAAGGGGGGGCCAATGGACAAGTCTGACGATGACCTGCCGACTGAAGCTGAGCGTTATGTCATGCCATCGCGCTTTGTGGAAAGCGATAGCGTGGAAGTGCAGGGTTTCGTGACATCGGCTTTGCGTGATCTTCCTGTGGACGCAACCAATCGAGACAAGGCGATCCGCCTGTTCGAAGCGGTGCGCGACGATATTCGCTATGATCCCTATTGTTTTGCGCTGGATGAGGACTCTTACCGTGCCAGCCGTATCGCTGGCGCGGAAGCGGCGTTTTGCGTTCCCAAGGCAATTCTTCTGGCGGCTTGTTTGCGTGCTGTGGGTATCCCCGCCGCTCTGGGGTTCGCGGATGTGCGCAACCACCTGAATACACCCAAGTTGCAGGAGTTGATGGGGACCGATCTCTTTATCTACCACGGCTATGTTCAGCTGTGGTTGGGGAATGAGGCCTACAAGGTGACACCTGCATTCAACATGGAACTGTGTGAAAGATTCGGGGTCAAACCCCTGGTCTTCGACGGCTATCACGACGCGCTCTTTCATGAGTTCGACGAACAGAATCACCGGCACATGGAATATGTGAACGACCGTGGTCTCTATTTCGACGCGCCGATGGGTGAGTTCCTGATGGCGTTCAAGGAAACCTATCCGAAGCTGGAAGAATTCAACCGCATCCGGATATCCAAGGATGCGAGCGGATACGATGACGGTTTCGCAAAGGAGGGTGCCTCTTGAGGTATCTGGAAGACTTCTCGCCGGGCCAAGTCTATCGCTTTCGCAGCGCTCCGATGAGCGCGGATTCGATAAAGGCCTTTGCCAAGGAATGGGATCCGCAGCGGCTGCACACCGATGAAGACTATGCAACCGCCATACATGGCAGCCTGATCGCCTCGGGCTTTCAGACCATGCTTGAGGTGTTCAAGCCGGTCATGACCGAGATGATGGTCGATGTTGCCAATATCGGCGGCATGGGCTTTGACAATTTGCGCTGGCTGCGGCCTGTGCACCCGAACGAACCCCTTGATGTCGAACTGACGGTCAACTCGGTCACACCGTCAAAAAGCAAGCCCGACAGAGGTGTTTTGCACTATACGCTCAGCGCCAAAAACCCCGAGGGCGAGGTCGTTTTTTCGACCGACACCCCTGTGATGATCCAGCGAAAACAAAATGACACAAACTGAGTTCCTTTCCAGCGAACAAGAAGACCTTCGCCTGTTGCGCGAGAGCGTGCGCACGTTGTTTGAACGGGCGGGCGGAAGTGACAGAGCCCGACAACTCCGTGATGCCGGGGGCGGTTTCGATCCGGAGATGGTCCGGGAACTGGCCGAGGCCGGTGTTTTCGGCGTGGCGGTGCCCGAAGATCAGGGCGGGCTTGGCATGGGCCTAGCCGCCGGGGGTGTCATCGCCGAGGAAGTCGGCCGTGTGTTTGCCCCGGAACCGGTCGTGTCGACGATAGGTCTGAGCCTCGGCCTTCTGCGCCGCCTTTGTCCGGATCATCCGAAGATGGCACAGCTCATCGGCGGCGAAATTTCATTGGCGGTTGCCTGGCAGGAACGCGGCCCCGACGGGGCGCCTGCCGATGCGACCTGCCGATACGCGGACGGAAAGCTGACCGGTGGCAAGGCCTGGGTCGTCGGTGCGATCGGTTCGCACGGGTTCCTTGTCGTGGCCGAACAGGATGATGGTCCGGTTCTGGTTCTGGCTGAGGCAGACGCGCAGGGGCTTGTCATCGACAAGCGGACGCAGGCGGATGGCAGCTCTCTGGGCGAGCTTTCGTTTTCGGGAACTCCGGCCGCGGAATTGGCCAGCAGCGGTGCGGTTCTCACTGCACTGGCCGAGGCTGTCGCCGATGCAACGGCGCTTGCCGCGGCCGAGCTTGTCGGCGTGAGCGAGCGCGCCTTCGAGATCACGCTCGACTACATCAAGACGCGGGAGCAGTTCGACAAGCCGATCGGATCATTCCAGGTCATCCAGCACCGTGCCGTCGACCTCAACGTGATGTGCGAGGTCGCGCAGGCCGGAGTGCGGGAGGCGCTTGCGCAGATGGACAGCGAAACCGATCCAAAAGTCCGGGCGCGGCTTGCCAGCCGGGCCAAGGCTCGCGCGGTCACCGCCGCCAAGAAGATCACGCGCGACGCCATCCAGCTGCACGGGGCCGTCGGTTATACCGACGAGTTCGACATCGGGCTTTATCTGAACCGAGCGCTGGTTCTGTCCGCTTGGCTGGGCGATGACGCCTACCACAGACGGCTTTGGTTCGAGGCGCGAGAACAGGAAGGAGCCGCACAATGACCGACTGGAACGCAATGAGCGATGCGGATTTCCGCAAGGAAGTGCGCGCGTTCTTCGAGGCGGAATATCCCGAAGAGCTGCGCCACCTGCCGCACCGACCGAAGTTCGCCGAGATCGAACATTGGCACCGCAAGCTTCACGCCAAGGGCTGGGTTGCGCCAGCCTGGCCCGCTGAATTCGGCGGTATGGGCCTAAACGCTGCTAAGCTGCTGATCTTTTATGAAGAGCAGCAGCGCTGGGGCGTCAATCGCGGTCGCGACATGGGCGTGCAGATGGTCGGGCCCCTGATCATCAAATTCGGCACCCAGGACCAGAAAGACTATTGGCTGCCACGTATTCTGAGCTGCGAGGACATCTGGTGCCAGGGCTATTCCGAGCCCGGTGCCGGGTCCGATCTTGCCAATCTGCGCACACGCGCGGAAATTGACGGCGACGATTTCGTCATTAACGGCCAGAAGATCTGGACGACGATGGCGCATGATGCCACGCACATCTTCATGCTGGTGCGCACCGATCCCGATGCGCCGAAGAAACAGCAGGGCATCAGTTTCCTTCTTGCTCCGATGGATCAGCCGGGGATCGAGGTGCGCACGATCACCACCCTTTCGGGTGAGACCGAATTTTGCGAGGTGTTCTTCGACAATGCCCGCACTCCCCGGGAAAACCTGGTCGGCGAACTGAACAAGGGCTGGACGATGGCCAAGGCGCTTTTGAGCTTCGAGCGCATCTTCATCGGCTCGCCAAGTCTGGCCCAGAACGCTCTGGGACAGCTTGAAAGCTTTGCCCGTGGCCGTGGCGCGTTTGACGATCCGGTGTTCCGTGACCGCTTTGCCCAAGCGGCACTGGATGTGGAAGATCATGCCGCGCTTTATGCCCGTTTTGCAGATCAGCTCAAACGTGGCGAGACGCTCGGTGCGGATGTGTCCATGCTGAAGATCTGGGTGACTGAATGCTTCCAGCGCATCACCGAGCTGATGATCGAAGCAGCCGGTCCCGATGGCGGCTCCATCGGGCCGCTTCAGGTTGGCAATGTTAGCGTCGACGTTTTGTCGAGCTTCTACAAGGCCAGACCTACCACGATCTACGGTGGATCGAACGAAATCCAAAGAAACATCCTGTCCAAGGCCGTCCTGGGACTGCCTGGCTGAACCCATACCCTGAGGAGGAAAAGACCTATGTCGGAGCGTTACGCAAAGTACGACAAACTGAAATTTGACTACCCGGCGGATCGCGTCCTGCGCATCACGTTCGACCGGCCCGAGACATTCAACTCGGTCGATGCCGAAACCCACACCCAGATGACGGACATGTGGATCGACATCGACCGCGACCCCGACATCAACGCGGTCATCGTGACCGGCGCGGGCAAGGCGTTTTCGGCGGGCGGCGATTTCAGCCTGATTGAGAAGATGATCGGCGACTCGCACGAGATCATGAAGACGTGGAAAGAAGCCAAGGATCTCGTCTACAACATCATCAACTGCAACAAGCCGATCATTTCCGCGATCAATGGCCCTGCGGCAGGCGCGGGCCTTGTGGTTGCCATCCTGGCCGACATCTCGATCGCCGGGAAACGGGCAAAGATTGTCGATGGTCATCCGCGTCTGGGCGTTGCCGCTGGCGATGTCGCGGCGATTATCTGGCCGCTGCTGACCTCGATGGCCAAGGCGAAATACTATCTGATGACCTGCAAGCCGGTGTCGGGCGAAGAGGCCGAGCGCATCGGTCTGGTGTCAATGTGCGTCGAGGATGACGAGCTTCAGCAGATCGCTTTGGACACGGCTGTCGAACTGGCCAACGGCTCGCAAAGCGCGATCCGCTGGACCAAGTATTCGCTGAACAACTGGCTGCGCCAGGCCGGGCCGATCTTTGATGCGTCGACCGCGCTGGAGATGCTTGGTTTTATGAGCGAGGACGTCAAGGAAGGTGTGTTGTCGCACCGCGAGAAGCGCGCGCCAAACTTCCGCAAGGACTGCCCGCTTTAACGCCCGATTGGACGAGGAGGCATGGAAATGTCTGATGATATCTACAAAGATATAGCGCAAGCCTATGCCGCTGCGGCCGAAAAAGCTCCTGGCCTGAAATCGCGATTTACGGCTGCCGGATTCGATCCGGCAGCCGTCACATCGGTGGCGGACCTCTCGCGACTTCCAGTGATGAAAAAAGAAGAGCTTCTGAAGATCCAGCGCGAGAACCCGCCTTTCGGCGGATTCCTTGCCTCGGATCTGAAGGATATTGGACGGATCTACGTGTCCCCTGGCCCAATTTTCGAGCCGGCCCTTTCGGGCGAGGGAGGTCATGGCCTGGACCTGCTTTTCAAGGCGGCAGGCGTGGGGCCGGGGGATATCATCCTGAACACCTGGATGTATCATCTTGTGCCCGCAGGCTTGCTGTTCGACGAAGCGGCACAGGCCGCAGGTGCCACGGTGATTCCCGGCGGCGTGGGCAATACCGAGCTTCAGGCGCAGATCATCGTCGAAACCGGCGTGACTTCGATCTGCGCCTCGACCGCGTTTTTCCTGACGCTGGCGGACAAGGTGATCGAAACCTATGGCCGCGACGCATGGAAGGTGAAGACAGCCTTCCTCGGCGGTGAGATGGGCGACTGGATGGCCAAGCGCCGCCGGATCGAGGCCGAATACGGCGTGTCCACCTGGGCCGCCTATGCCACCGCCGATCTAGGCCTTGTCGCCTATGAGGATGGCGGCGAAGGCTATCTGGTTCATCCCGACCGCGTGGTGCAGATCTGCGATCCGGTCAGCGGCGAACAGGTCGCCCATGGCGAACCGGGCGAGGTTGTCGTGACCGCGCGCGATGCCACCTGGCCGATGATCCGGTTCGGCACCGGCGACAGCGCCTTTGCCCTGGAAAGCAACGCGGATGGCACCGTCAGCCGGATTTCAGCATTGCAGGGACGGGTCGGGGCAGCGGTCAAAGTGCGCGAGATTTTCGTTTATCCGCGCGTGGTTGAAGAAGTTGTCATCGGCACGCCGGGCGCAAAGGCCGCGCAGGCCGTGGTAACGCGCGAGAACGATCGCGACATGATCCGCCTCTCGCTTGTGCTGGAAGACGGTGCCGACGCTTCTGCTGCGGAAGCAGCCGCCGCCAAAAACTTCAAACTGCATACACGAATTCGTGTCGACGAAGTGAACATTGTTTCGGAACTACCCGAAAATGCAGAACTGATCGTCAACCAAAAGGACCGCTAAGATCGGGTCTCGATCATTCGCGACAACCGCAGAAACAGATGGGCGGCCGGGCAACCGGCCGCCCTCTTTCGTCAGGAACAGAGCGCATCTTTGGCGACCTGGTATTCCCGGTCGAGACGGTCGACGTAGTCCGCCGTGGTCATCACCTCTTTCACCGCTCCGATCCCCTGACCGCTGCCCCAGATGTCACGCCAGGCCTTGGGGCGAATGTCGCCGGTGGCCAGATCGAGTTTGTTGCCGATCCCGGCCAGGTTGTCCGGATCGAGACCGACCGCCCGCACCGACGGTTTCAGATAGTTGGCATGCACGCCGCTGAAATAGTCGGTATAGACAATATCATCGGCCCCGCCTTCGACGATCATTTGCTTGTACTCCTCCGACGCGACCGCCTCGGTCATGGCAATGAAGGGGGATCCGATATACCCAAAATCCGCACCCATGGCCTGCGCCGCCAGAATTGAGCGCCCGGTCGCGATGGACCCGGACAGGGCAAGCGGACCATCGAACCATTCCCGGATTTCCTGAACCAGCGCAAAGGGTGACAAGGCCCCGGCGTGGCCGCCAGCGCCGGCGCAGACCGCGATCAGGCCGTCGGCGCCCTTGTCGATCGCTTTCCTGGCGTATTTGTTGTTGATTACATCGTGCAGTACAGTGCCGCCGCACTCATGTGCCGCCTGGTTGACGTCTTCCCGTGCGCCCATTGATGTGATCCAGACAGGCACTTTCCAGCGCGCACATATTTCGACGTCCCGCTCAATCCGATCATTCGATCGATGGACGATCTGGTTGACCGCGAATGGCGCGGCGGGCCGATCGGGATTGGCCTGATTGTGCGCGTCAAGCTCTTCAGTGATGCGCTTGAGCCAGGCTTCAAGCAGCGGCGGTTCACCTTCGGACTCGCGTGCGTTCAGCGCCGGAAAGCTGCCGATGACGCCGGCTTTGCACTGGGCGACGACAAGATCCGGCCCGGACACCAGGAACATGGGCGAGCAGATCACAGGCAGGCGCAAGCGGCCGAGAGGGGTGTCGGAGTACATTGTCTATTTCTTCTTTGCTGTTTCAACAGGGGGTGCCGAGGCCCGTAGCCGTGACGGGCGCGCATGGGAAGGGAAGCCGAAAAAACGTGCCAGCAGACCGCAAGGAAATACACAGAACGGGTGAATTTTACACATGTCTGATTTTCCGCACCGGACTATTGCCCGTCGCTCAATGCCACTCCTATCGTGTTCCATGCTAGCCCATTCCTGGGAGGAGGAAGCGGTGCCATTGCTCTACAGCCGCTCGGAAAGCGTTGGTCGGATGACTTTCGATTTTCCCGAGAAGAAGAATGCCCTTGATCAAGACGCACGCAAAGAGATGGAACGCATCGTCACCCAGGTGCGCGACGATGACCGCGTGCGCGCGCTGTTGATCACGGGTGCCGGGGGCGCGTTTTGCGCCGGAGGCGATATCAGCACCTTCGCCGGTTCTTCGCCTGTGGCCATGCGGGACCGCATGAAACAACAGCACCGCGTAACCCGGATGCTATATGATCTTGAAAAGCCGGTCGTCGCGGCGGTTGCCGGGCCGGCCTTTGGCGTGGGGTTCAACATTGCGCTTCTGGCTGACGTGATCCTGGCCGCGCCCTCGGCCCGCTTTTGCCAGGCCTATGCGCGCGTGGCGATCGTGCCCGACGGTGGCGGGCTTTACTTGCTGGCGCGGACGGTCGGGACGCAGCGGGCGAAGGCGATGTTCCTGACGGCCCAGGTGATCGATGCCCAAGAGGCGCACGACCTTGGGATCGTCCACGCAATCCACGAAGAAGACGCGCTCGACGCAGAGGCCGATGCGCTGGCCGTGCGTCTGGCCGAAGGGCCGACCCGAGCCTTTGGGCTGGGCAAGTCGATGCTGAACCGTGGCATGGATTGCGATTTCGCGACCTATCTCGAGATCGAGGCAACCGCCGAAGCCCATATCATGCAGACCGCAGATCACCGCGAGGCGGTCGCCTCTTTCAAGGAAAAGCGCCCGCCGGGCTTTGTCGGATCATGAACGCGGCGCCCGATTGTGGCCCGCTGGCCGGTCTTCGGGTGATCGACCTCGGGCAGGTCTACCTTGGGCCCTATTGCGGTCTGATGTTCGCGCTCATGGGGGCCGAGGTCATCAAGGTCGAGCCGCCCGGCGGCGACAGTATCCGCGGCATCGCGGGCGGGCGCGAGAACCCCGCAGCGATGATGCTCAATTCCAGCAAACAGAGCGTGACGCTTGATCTGGGGTCCGAGGGCGGGCGCAGCGCCCTGCTGGCGCTGGCAGATTCGGCCGATGTTCTAATCGAGAATTTCCGTCCCGGTACGATGGAGAAACTGGGGCTGGGGTGGGAAACACTCTGTGCCCGCAATCCGCGCCTGGTCATGGGGTCAGGAAAGGGTTACGCGGCCGATTCCGTCTATCGCGATGCGCCGGCGATGGATTTTCCTATTCAGGCCCTGACCGGGCTGATGTCGGTGACCGGGTTTCCCGATGGTCCGCCGGTGAAATGCGGCGCAGCGATCACCGATTTTCTGGGCGGTATCCACCTTTTTGGTGGCATTATGGCGGCGTTGCATGCGCGCGGCGCGACAGGGCGCGGGGACTTTGTCCAGATCGCGATGCAGGACGTCACGCACCACGCGCTGGCGTCGAATATCGCAAGCTATCTGCTGGCGCCTGACGGGTTCGCCGACCGGGCCGGCAACAGTCAGGCCGTGCTCAAGGTCGCACCCTACGACCTGTTTCCGGCGCGCGACGGGCAGGTGGCCATCATGTGCCTGAATGATCGCCACTGGCAGCAGCTGACCCGGGCCATGGGTCGCCCTGATCTGGCCGAAGATCCCGAACTGGCCGCGGGACCCGCGCGCTGCGCGCGGCGTGCCCAAGTCGATGGCTGGGTGACGGCGTGGACCTCAAGTCAGACCCGCGCCGAGATTTTCGCGGCCCTGAGCAGCGCACATGTGCCGGGCGCCCCGGTGCGCACGCTCGCTGAGGTGGTGTCGGACGATGACATGCGCGCCCGCGGCATGATCCATGACCTTCCGCATCCAGACCTGGGCACGGTCCCTGTTCCAGGGCTGCCGATGCGTTTCGCGGCTCACCCACAGGTCGCCCCTATCCCCGCACCAACCGTAGGCGCCGATACGGCGCGCATCCTGGCCGCGCTGGAACAGGACCTGCCCTCTGCTCAATCAAAGGACACCTACTGACATGTTCAAGCTCGATCCGGAATTGGAGGATTTTCGCAACGAGGCACGCAAGCTGGCTGAGCGCGAGTTTGCTCCCAGGGCCGCCCATTGGGACGAAGCCGAAGAGTTTCCAGCCGCGAACCGCGACAAGCTGGCCGAACTTGGCTATCTGGGAATGTTCATCCCTGAAGAATACGGCGGCTCCGGCGCGCCAGTGATCCAGGGCACGGTGTTTCTGGAAGAAATGGCGCGGGTCTGTTTCAACACGGCGCTGGTCTCGCAACTCTACCTGAACGGCCCATCCCGGGCAATCAGCGTTCTGGGCAGCGACGAGCAGAAAAAGCGGTTCCTGCCAGACATGGCGGCCGGCAAGAAATTCATCGCAATCGCCATCAGCGAGCCAGAGGCGGGGTCGGCGGTGACAGACCTGCGCACCACGGCCACAAGGGACGGCGACGGATGGGTGCTGAATGGCAACAAATGCTGGTCCACGGGCGCCCATGTGGCCGATTATGCGCTGGTCTTCTGCCGTTTCGGCAAGGCCAGCGGGGCGAAGGGGATTGGTGCCTTTGTCGTCGATCTGAAGAAGCCGGGCGCGCGGATCGGCCACATATCGCTGAAGATGGGTGGCCGGGGGCTGACCGAGGCCGAGATTATCCTTGAAAACTACAAGGCCGGTCCCGAGGATGTGCTGGTCGAAGGGGACCCGGAAAGCTCGCGCTCCTTCGCGCTGTTGATGAGCAGTTTCGGACCCGAGCGGGTGGGCAACGCAGCGATGTGCGTGGGGCTGGCGCAGGGCGCTTTCGATGCTGCAAAGTCGTATTCCGAGATTCGCCATCAGTTCGGGCGCCCGATCAAGGAATTCCAGGGCCTGCAATGGAAAATCGCCGACATGGCCACACAGATCCATGCTGCGCGTCTGATGGTCTATCGGGCCGCGACCAACCCCGCGCCGAACGGCTTTCCCGATCCGATGGATGCGACCATGGCCAAGCTTTACGCCAACGAAATGGCGCAGAGGGTCACGAACGAAGCGCTGCAGATCCACGGTCACAATGGTTACACGCGCGAATACCCGCTGGAACGTATGGTGCGTGACGCGCGCGGCTTCGCGCTTGGCGGTGGCACCGTCGAAATCCTGCGCAATACGATCGCCGCCATGGTCTACGGCCACAGCTTCGACCAGCGGCGGGGGTAGGGCGGATGCATCCCTCGTTGCTAACGACAGAACAGGTCGCTCTCAAGGATGCCGCGCGCAAACTGGCGCTCGGGGAATTCCGGGACCGCGCCGCACGCTGGGACCGCGACGGCATCTACCCCGAGGAAAACCACCATCGCCTGGGCGCGCTTGGCTATCTGGGCATGACCATTCCCGAAGAATACGGCGGTGGCGGTACGCCGCTGGTGGATTGCTATCTCGTGATCGAAGAACTGGCCAAGGTGGATTTCAATACCGCGCTGATCGTTCACGATCAGAACGTCTCGCCCCGGATCATCGCCACCTGCGGCAGCGAGGCGTTGAAGCAGGCTTTCCTGCCCCGCTTCGCCGCGGGCGAGATCGAATGCGCGATCTCCTGGTCCGAGCCCGAGGCCGGGTCGGACGCCACCGCGGTGACGACATCGCTGCGCCCGGACGGGGACGGGTTTGTGCTGAACGGCGGCAAGATCTTTACCACTTTCGGCGACAGGGCCGATTACCTTCTGGTCTATGCTCGGTTCTGCGAAAGCAAAGGCGCGCGAGGCATCGGAACCGTTTTGGTGCACCGCAAAAGCCCCGGCGTTTCGGTCCATATTCTTGAACAGAAGATGGGCGCGCGCGGCTGCAACGAATGCGAGATCCATTTCGACGATGTGCGGGTGCCGTCCGAAAACGTCGTGACCGAAGGGCTGGCCGGCAACTCCAGCGGCTTTGTCCGCCCGCTGGGTGTCTATAACGCCACGCGCGTCGGCATGGGGATACTGGCGCTTGGTGTCGCCGAGGGGGCGTTCGACCTTGCACGCGACTACATGAAGACCCGCCGGCAATTCGGCAAGGCGCTGTCCGAGATGCAGGGGCTGCAATGGATGATGTCGGACATGAAGGTGCAGATCGAGGCCGCGCGGTCGTTGTGTTATACGGCGCTGTCGCTGATCGACCGCGGCCAGCCCGATCCAACATTGTCTTCGATCGCCAAGGTTCAGGCCACCGAAATGGCACAGCGCGTCACCCATGACGCCATGCAGATGTTCGGTGGCTACGGCTATTTCGGTTCGCTTCCGTTGGAGCGGATGGTGAGGGATGTGCGGATGCTGACGATCACCGGGGGAACGACCCAGATACATAAGAACGGGATTGCTCGGGCGCTGTTCACTGACTGACGAATCTTCGCCAAAGGGAGGGGTGGTCATGACAAGCGATATCACTGTGGAACACTCAGAAGGTCTGGCCGTCGTGTCGTTGAACCGGCCCGACAAGCTGAATGCGCTGACCCTCGACATGCGCGTCGAACTCCTGGACGCGTTTCGCGATATCCAAACTGACCCGCGGATTCGCGCCGTATTACTGCGGGCCGAGGGCCGCGCTTTTTGTGCGGGTGCGGATATTTCGACCATGGGCAAGGACGATGTCTGGGGTGATCGGGCGCGCTTGTACAGGGCGCACCAGATGATCCTTTCCATATTCAATTGCGAGAAGCCTGTGGTTGCCGCGGTGCGCGGTCCGGCGGTCGGGATCGGTCTGAGCATGGCGCTCGCCTGCGACGTTATCCTGCTCTCCGAGACGGCAAGATTCGGTCAGGTTTTTCGCAAGATCGGGCTGGCCCCCGATGGCGGCGCGGCGTTTTTCCTTCAGAATCTGATCGGTCGGCAACGTGCGACGGACCTTGCCTTCTCAGCGCGGATGGTGCCGGCGGATGAAGCCCTGAGCCTGGGATTGGCAAGCCAGGTTCATCCCGATGATGCCCTCGACCGGGCGGCCCTGGACTATGCGACAGACCTGGCCGCGGGGCCAACCTTTGCCCTGGCCGGTACCAAGCGGCTGATGCGCGCCGCGATGCAACCGTCTCTGGAGAGCTTTCTTGAAACAGAAGCCATCATTCAGGGGCAAATCATCAAGAGCGCGGATCACGCCGAAGGCATCGACGCCTTTCTGAGCAAGAGAAAACCGGTTTTCCGTGGCGTATGACCAAGCGGATTGGCCCTTTTTACGACAGGGAAGAGATAGTGATGGAAACAGTCATTGCACGACTTGGCAGGGTGTCGCGGATTATCACCTATATTGCGACTGCCCTGGCGGCCCTGATGATGGTCCACGTCACGCTCGATGTCATCCTGAGCCAGTTCATCGCCGAGCCCCTGCCGGGCACGGTGGATTACGTGTCGTATTATTACATGGTCGGGCTGGTCTTTCTGCCGCTTCCCTTCGTCGAATACACCAACGAGCACATCAAGGTCGACCTGATCCACGATCTGCTCCCGACGGGGGCGAGGACCGCTCTCGACATGCTGGCTCTGGCGCTGTCTGCGGTGTTCTACGGGCTGCTCACCTGGCAGACCTGGATCGATGCCGTCGAAAAATACCTCATCGGCGAGCAATCCATGGGCATGGCGGCGGTGACCGTCTGGCCCGGTCGCTTCTGTCTGCCTCTTGGTGCGGGGCTGATGGTTCTGCTCTTGCTGGCCAAGCTGATCCAGAGGCCTTTCACCGACGCTGGCATGGCCGGCCCCAATCACGACATGTACGAATAGGAGTGGAACGGTGAGCTTTTTCCAGATCGGCCTTTGCGGCATCGTTTCTGTCATCCTGCTGGTCTTGCTGCGCGTTCCGATCGCGGTCGCGCTGGGTATCGTGTCCTTCTTCGGGTTCTGGGCGATGCTGGGAAGCGGCGCGGCTTTCGGCCTGCTGACGGCGGTGCCCTATGATTTTGCCGCGCACTGGACCCTCAGTTCGATCCCGATGTTCCTGTTGATGGGATACGTCTGTTACCAGACCGACATCACGCGCGGGATCTTCAAGGCCGCCCGGGTCTGGCTGTCATTCCTGCCGGGCGGGCTGGCGGTCGCCAGCGTGGGCGGCGCGGCGCTGTTTTCGGCGGCGGCCGGCTCCAGCCTGGCCTGCGCCGCGGCAATGGGCCGGATCGCGGTGCCGGAAATGCTGAAGCGCGACTACGATCCCGGGCTGAGTACCGCCGTGGTTGCCGCAGCCGGCACCATGGGGTCGCTCATCCCGCCGAGCATCCTTCTGATCATCTACGGTATTTTTGCCGAGGTCGCGATCAGCAAGCTGTTTCTGGCCGCGATCGTGCCGGGCGTACTGACGATGCTGGGGTACTGGGCCGTGATCATCGTTCGTGTGTGGATCAATCCCGCGCTCGCGCCGTCGCTCGACGAAAGCGCGACATGGTCCGAACGGCTGGAGGCCCTGAGCGAGACATGGCCCGTGATCTTGCTGGTGGTGGGCGTTTTCGGCGGTCTGTTCACCGGGATATTCACACCCACGCAGGCCGGGGCTGTCGGGGCGGCGTTGTCCTTCGTGATTGCGGCGGCGCGCGGCACCCTGAACTGGAAAGTTTCCAGGATCGCGCTGATGGACACTGCAAAAATGACTGCGGCGATCTTCATCATCGCGGTCGGTGCCAACCTGTTTTCGAGGTTTCTGGCGATCAGCGGTATCCCCGAAGCGATGACCGACCTGGTGATTGATATGGGGGCCAGCTATGTGATGCTGGTTTTCGGCACGGCCGTGATCTTTTGTCTGCTGGGCATGATCCTCGATCCGCTGGGCATCCTGCTGCTGACGCTGCCGATCCTTCTGCCGATCTACGAGGCGAACCATATCAGCCTGATCTGGCTGGGCGTGCTTGCAACCAAGCTGGTCGAGATGGCTCTGATCACCCCACCGGTGGGGCTGAACGTGTTCGTGATCAAGGGCATCGTCGGTGATGCGGTCCCGATTTCACTGATTTTCAAGGGTGTTTTGTGGTTTTTGGCTGCGGATGTGGTGGTCCTGATCATCATGGTCGCCTTTCCCGAACTGATCATGTTCCTGCCAGAGCTCGGCAACTGATTTGGCCATCCCGGCCGTGACGAACCCCGCGCAATAGCGGGGTCTTGAAAAAGAGGAGGAGACCACATGAAACTGACCAATGCGTTTGCCGCGCTGGCGGCGACGACCGTTCTAGCGGCGACACCGGCCCTGGCCGAAAAGCGGGTGACTATATCCAACTGGACGTCACCCAATCACGCGACATCGCGTGGCCATGCCGCCTTTGCCGAAATGACCGAATCTGAATTTCCGGATGCCTTCGACTTCAAGCTGTTTGCCGGCGGCGCCTTGCTTGGCCCCAAGCCAACACTGTCCGGCCTGCGCGACGGCGTCGCCGATGTAGGTCTGCTGGCGTTGACCTATTTCAGGTCGGAAATGCCCTATGCGCAGCTCGTCGCCGATCTCGCTCTTTTGGGCGAGGACCACTATGCCATGGCCGGCGCGACCAGCGAATTCGTGATGCTGCACTGCCAGCCGTGCAAGGACGAGTTCGCAAAGAACGGCATGGTGGCGCTGAGCGGGATCAGCACTGCGCCTTATGTATTGCTGACCACCAAGCCGATCGTCGAAATCAGCGATATGCAAGGGGTCAAGCTGCGCACGGGCGGGTCGGTCTGGGACCGCTGGGCGACACGCCTTGGGGCAGAGCCGGTAAACGTGCCGTCGAGCGAGATGTACGACACGATGAGCCACGGTGTCGTCACCGCTGCGGTGCAGCCGGTCGGTGCGCTCAAGGGGCACAGTCTGATCGAGGTTGCCAAGCACCTGACGGAGTTGCCGTTGGGCACCTATCATTCCGGTTCGATCTTTGCCGCCGGCCCGAAATTCTGGATCTCACTTTCGCCGGAGCAACGCGAGCAATTCGTCAAGAACATACCCGAGGCCGTGGCGCAGACCGAGGTGTACTACGAAACCGACGATCTCGACGTGCTGAAAGAGGCGGGTGGGCTTGGCCTGCAGGTACACCAGCCGTCGCCTGAGTTTCTTCAGGATCTCATTGATTTCCGCACCGCCGATCTTGAAGAGATCGCCCGCATCTCGCGCGAGGAACGCGGCATCGAAGATCCGGAACCGCTGATCGCAACCTATCGCGAGCTGATCGAGAAATGGCACGGTCTGGTTGAGCCGCTGCAACCGATCCGGGACAATCATCAGCCTTATGCAGACCTTCTGCGTCAGGAGATTTATTCCAAGATCGACTTCGCAACCTACCCGAACTGAGCCGTTTCAGGCCTGAATACACAGCGGCCCTTCGCAAGAAGGGCCGCTTCATTGCTTCCTTCGTCTGTTCAGAGGGTGGCTTCGGTGCCCAGGATATTCGTCACCTGACTGGACAGGACACCGCCGTTGCCGTGGGCCAGGGCCAGTTCGGCACTGCCGATCTGGCGATCGCCAGCATCGCCGCGCAGTTGCCGCACCGCCTCGACCAGCGTGAAGATGCCGTACATCCCGGGATGCACGCATGACAGGCCGCCACCATTGGTATTGACCGGCAGGTGGCCGCCAGGCGCGATGCCGCCGTTCGCCACAAACGCACCGCCTTCGCCTTTCTTGCAAAAGCCCAGATCTTCTAGAAAAAGGATCACATTGATGGTGAACGCGTCGTAGAGCTGGACCACGTCGATGTCCGCGGGTTTGACACCCGCCATGTCCATGGCCGTTCGCCCTGATTGCGCAGCGCCGGTCACGGTCAGGTCCGCCATTTCGGAGATGTCGCGGTGCGTCGTGCCCTCGCCGCCGCCCAGCAAATACACCGGAGGTCTGGGGTGATCCTTGGCCGTCTCGGCCCGGCGCATCACAATCGCGCCACCGCCATCGGTCACAAGGCAGCAGTCGCGCACCCGCAGAGGGTCGGAAACCGGCCGCGAGGCGATGACATCCTCGCGCGTCAGAGGATCGCGCATGAAAGCGTCGGGGTTCTTTTGGGCCCAGGCCCGGGCCGCCACCGCCACGTCGGCCAGCTGTTCGCGCGTTGTGCCGAATTGCGTCATGTGACGGTCTGTGGCCAGCGCATAGGACGACAGCGGGAACAACGGTCGGTAGGGGGCCTCGTAGGTCGGCAGGCCAAGCGCAGTCATCAGCTTGCCCGAGGCGGTGCGCTGGTTCGATCCGTAGCAGATCAACACGGTATCAGCGAGCCGCAATTCGAGCAGCATCGCGGCCCAGAGCGTGTGCGACAGGAACGACGAGCCGCCCATGCGGTTGTTCATCGTGAACCTGGGGTTCAAGCCCAATTCCTGCGCCAGTGTAAGACCCGACAGCATATCCAGCGGCTGGCAGGTGGCAACGGCATCGACCTCGCCAAGTGCGATCCCCGCATCGGCAAGCGCGCCGTGCACCCCCTCGATTGTGATCTCCATCGAGCTTTTGCCATGGGCCTCGCCGCAGCCTGCCAGCGCTGCACCGACGATGGCGGCTTTTCCCCGTAAACTCAATTTGCTTCTCCTTCTGGCCGGAAAACCACGGCGGGGTCACCTTCGGCGCCTTCGCCGATCGACGCGGTTACTTTCAGCCCGGCGACAATCTGGTCATGCGCGATACCGTCGATGCGCGACATCATTCGTACCCCTTCCTCCAGGTCCACCAGAACCACGTTGTAATCGCCGCCTCGTTCCGGTTTTCGGCGCACGACCGTTCGCGCATAGACGGTGCCCCTCCCGGTTGGCGCGAACCATCCCAGATCCGCGCTGCCGCAGGCCGGACAGATCACGCGCGGATGGAATACATGGGTGCCGCAGCCGCCACATTTCTGAATCTCGAAGACGCCCTCGGCCAGCTTCGCGGCGAAGACGGCGTCCGGCCCTGGGCCTTGTCCAATGCCGGCCATCTCAGAACCCGATGTGGAAGCCACCGTTCACGCTCAGGTGCTGGCCGGTGATATAGGATGCCGCGTTGGACAACAGGAAACAGACGGGCTGCGCGACTTCTTCAGGGGTGCTCATCCGTCCCATCGGAATCTGCGCCATATACCTGTCGGCGAATTTTTCAGAGCGGATGGTCTCAGTCATTGGTGTCTCGACCATTCCGAAACAGACTGAATTGACGTTGATGCGGTAACGGCCCCATTCACGCGCGGCGCTCATTGTCAGGCCCAGAACCCCGGATTTTGCCGCGCCATAATTGATCTGACCGATGGTGCCGCGACGCCCGGCATCGGATGAGATATTCACGATGGCACGGCGCGCGGCGCTTTCGGGGTCTTTTTCGACCCGGTCCTTGTAATAGGTCCCCACGGCCTGAAGGCAGGCGAAGACACCGGTGAGGTTCACGTCGATGACCTGTTGCCAGGTGGCCCGGTCCATCTTGTGGATCATCGCGGCGCGCACGATCCCGGCGTTGTTCACAAGCCCGTTGATGTCGCCGAATTCGTCGAAGGCGAATTTCACGAGCTTCCCGGGAAAGTCCGGGTCGGCCACATTCCCCACGATGGCGCGGGCATTGCCACCGATCTGTTCGGCGGTTTCCTTGACGCCGTCCTCGTTCAGATCGTTCACCACGACCTTGGCGCCCAGCTCTGCCGACAGCGCCGCCACACCGCGGCCGATACCCTGTCCGGCGCCTGTGACGATAACCACTTGATTGTCCAATGCCATCGGGTTGATCATTTCTGTCTCCTTTTGTCCTTCGTTTGTTTGGTCTCGCTCACCATCGGTTCACTCAGGTGGTCACGACGGTGGTGCGAGCCGCTTGATCACGGCATCGCCATGGGCCAGATGGTGCCCGTCCTGATTGAAGATCTCGCCCTGTACAAAAACCAGTTTGCGTCCGCCCCCGACAATGCGCGCGCGGGCCGTCAGCGTGTCTCCTTCGGTCGCCGGGGCGACGAAACTGGTGGTAAGCGAAAGCGTAAGGCAGCGATGACCTGGGCGGCCATCCCCCGCGTAGGCCGCGCAAAAGGTGACCGCGTTGTCCAGCATGGTCGCGTAGACACCGCCATGCACCGAAAAAGCGCCGTTCAGGTGATCGCGTCCGATGGCCAACCGCAGCTCGGCTTTGCCATCGGACCACGAGACGAAGCGCACGCCGAGCAATGCGTTGAACGGGGCGGGGATGTCCGGTCTGCCGTCTTGTGCGCTCATATTACGCTGTCTCCTGCTTGGCCGAGACCATCACCAAAGCGACAGCCACTGCCGCCATAGCGGCACCTGCGCCCACCGCGCCGAGGATCGGAACCGCCAGACCCGCGTTCGAGGGAAAGGCGAAGGCCAGACCGGCAATACCAAGAAGGACGCGGGCGATTGTTCCTGGCAGTCCGGTTTCGATCCGCCCGACGCCAAACAGATACCCCTGAATACCGGCGCAGATCAGCAGAATGCCGAGACCGGCGCGCAGAACCGTAAGCAGGCTTTCGAGTGGACCGGCTTGCAGGATGAACGCCGGATCAAGGACGAAGAAGAAGGGAATTATATAGACGATGCTTCCAAGCTTCATCGCTTCGAAGGCCGTCGCAAAGGGTTTGGCCTGGGCGATGGCCGCCGCGGCGAAAGCCGCGAGCGCGACGGGGGGGGTGATATAGCTCAGCATGCTCCAGTAAAGGATAAATAAATGGACGCCGATCGGATCGAGCCCGCCGGCGACCAGGGCGGGTGCCAGCGACACCGCCAGAATCACATAGGCGGCGGTCACGGTCATGCCCATTCCAAGAATGAAACTGGTCAAAGCCCCCAGCAGCAGAAGCAGAAAGATGTTGCCGCCCGCGATGAACAGCAGATCGTTCGAGATCGTCCCGGACATCCCGGTCACCGCCAGTCCGCCGACGATCAGCCCGACCGCCGCAAGAATGGCAACAAGTTCGACGAACAACTGTCCCGTGGCGATCAGAAAATTCATCAGCTCCTTTCGCCCCCAGCGTGATTTTGAGAGCAGCTGGTTCAGGACAAGAAGCAGCGCGGTCGCATAGAATGGAGCGATCGCCTCGCGCTTGAGGTAGAGCAACATCCAGATCAGCAGCCCGAAGACGGCGAGAAAGTACCAGCCTTCGCGCAGCACCTTGCCGATCCTGGGAAGGTCGGCGCGCGGAACGCCTTTCAGTCCGTTGCGCGCCGAGTATGCGTCGATTTGTGCGAACAGGCCGAAAAAGTAGAACAGCGAAGGAAGCACCGCCGCCACAACGATGTTGGTGTAGTCGGTCGCCAGGAATGTCGCCATGACAAAGGCCGTGGCGCCCATGATAGGGGGCATCAGCACCGCCCCCGTCGACGCCGCCGCTTCGATCCCCGCCGCATAAGTGGGCCTGAACCCCACCTTTTTCATCGCTGGAATGGTAATTGATCCGGTCGTCAGCACATTGGTGATCACGCTGCCGCTCATCGAACCGGTCAGCCCGCTGGTCAGAACTCCTACCTTGGCCGGCCCGCCCCGGACATTTCCGAGCGCGGCAAAGGCGATGTCGATAAAAAACGGACCTGCGCCGGTATGTTGCATCGCAACGCCGAAGATCATGAACCCCACGACAAGATTGACAAAGCTGCGCATCGGTATGCCCAGCACACTTTCGCCGCTCATCGCGTGGAAGATCGCCGTTTCGACGGGCGAGCGCTGGAAGCCCTGGATCGGGCCGGGCGCATAGTTGGCGATCATGGGGTAGATGGAAAATACCAGGATTACCGCGAACAGCGTCCAGCCGCCGGTGCGGCGCGCGGCCACGAGCAGCAGGAACCAGAAGGCGAAGCTGGCGATCACGGCATTAAGAGGAGCGGCGAAATCCCACCCTTTGTTCACCACGCTGCGCCCGTAGTAGGCAAAGAAGGCGCAGGTGATCAGGGCCAGCAGGGCCAGAAAGTAATCCCACCATCGCGTCGATCCGTAAGGATCTGACTTTGAACAGGGAAAGACAAGGAACACCAGTGGCAGCGTCAGCAGAAGCATCACGTAGAGGTAGTGAATTTCAAGCAACCGGACGTTCATGAAGAAGCCCAGATTGAACAGATGGTTGACCGACGCCGCGGTCAAAAGCAGCGCCGAGACGACGAGCGACCAGCGAACAAACGCGGGCAGGGTGCCCATACCGGTCGGTTGCGCCGGCGCTTCCTGTGTTTCCTGTGCCATGCCCGTATTCCAGTTTTGTGCTGCGTTGCTTTGTGCAAGGCGCCTGTGGGGCGCCGCGCTGTGTCGCATCAGCGGAAAAAGACTTCGTGGCCGGCCGCTTCCAGTGCGTCGGCACGGGCTTTCATCCATGCAGCGGCAAATTCTTCTTCACCCTCTGGAGCGTCCCCGACAAATGTGCCCCAGGCCCGCAAGAGCACCTCTTGCCGTTCCACCAATTTGTCCTGGTTTGCCTGGGCTTCCGGTGTCCACAGACCCTTTTCCTTGAAGTAGGCAACGCTGCCATCGCTCCATGGCATCACCCAAGACAGGATCTGGCGATCAATCGCATACGCATTGGCACCGGGGGCGGCATCCTTGTAATCGTCGAACCCTGCGTCAAGCGCGGCTACGATGTTGCGCACCTCGGTGGAATCCTGATCGGAGTTAGTGACCAGGATCGGATAGGGGTACTGCGCCATGGGCAGTGGGGAGGCAGGGTCGATGCCCGGCCCCACAGACACCATATGCGGTGTCACGAAGGGCGTTACGCTGGTGTAGCGTTCCCATGCTTCTGTCTGGTCCGCGGGTGTTTCAAGCCATTTCAGGCCGCGCGGGCTTGACTCGATCTGGTAGTTTACGGTGGTCGTCGTCAGTGCAAAGGCGGCATCCACACGGTCTTCGAGAATGCCCTGGAGCGTGTTCACATAGCCCGAGAATTCCACTGCCTCCACGTCGTCCCATGTCAGGTCCGCAAAGGCCAGCAGCCCCTCCATGTTGACATCGATCGCCGGCGAACTGACGGCGCGACCGACCCGTTTGCCCTTGAGGTCCGTAATCGTCTCGATGCCGGCATCGGCCGCGACGGCGACACCCAGACCGTAGTCGCCGACAGCCTGAAGCACCGCGCGGATCGGCTGCGGGCCCCATTCAGGCGCAGCAAAAAGGAAAACCCCTTCGGCAGCGAAATAGGAGGCGATGCCGCACAGGCAATAATCGACCGTCCCGTTTTTGAGCGGCGTCATCCGCGAGACGTCGTTTCGCCCCGGAAGCACGCGGACCGTCGATCCGTATTTGCTGCGCATCATGTTGCCGATGGCTATGGAATGCGCATGACCGGCCGATCCCGTGTCATAGGCCGACCAAGCGATCACGTCAGGCAGATCGATGTCTTGCGCGCCAGCCGAGGTGGCCATTGCCAGGCATGCGGCAGCGATCCCGGTTATCTTGAACTTCATGATATTCTCCTCCTTGTTGGTCGTTGGTCCCGGGTGGCGCCCATTCAGATCAAAGCTCTGAAAACGCGACATCCTTGTCGACGCGTATTTCAGGCGGCAGCCCGAGAATGCGTTCGCCAATGATCGTGCGCTGGATCTCGTCCGATCCCCCCGCGATCCGGTTGCCCGGCGCGGTCAGGTATTCGTTTCGCCAGCGCGCCACGTCATCCCCGACCTTGGCTGATATGCCCGCCGAAGTTCCCGCCAGATCCATCCCGAAAGCGCCCATTTCCTGCCGCAGCTTGCCCAGCAACAGCTTGCCGATCGAGCCCTCTTCACCCGGTGCCTGGCCGCGCGAAAGCGACGTCATGACCCGGTAAGAGGTGAATTCCAGTCCGCGTTGACGCGCGATGAAATCGGCAATGCGCGCGCGCACCTCGTCGTCCTCGATGGCCGGGCGACCGTTCCGTTCGACACGGGTAGCCAGATCAATCAATTCCTCGGCCCGCGCACCGCCACTGGCCCGGCCGACGGAAATACTGAACCGTTCGTTCATGAGTGTGGTCAGCGCCACTTTCCACCCTTCGGATACACCGCCCAAGCGGGCGCTGTCTGGCACGCGCAGGTTGTCGATGAACACTTCGTTGAAACTGGAGCTGCCCGAAATCTGGCGAATAGGACGGGTTTCGATGGCCGGGTCGGACATGTCCACAAGGAACATGGTCATTCCCTTGTGCTTGGGCACCTGTGGATCGGTGCGCGCCAGCAGGATGCCGTGAGTGGAATAATGCGCCCCCGAGGTCCAAACCTTCTGACCGGAGATCACCCATTCGTCGTCTTCGCGGCGTGCACGGGTGCGGATACCGGCCAAATCGGACCCGGCGGCGGGTTCGGAAAAAAGTTGGCACCAGATGTCTTCGCCCGTGAGAGCCCGGGGCAGGAATCTTGTTTTCTGGTCTTCGGTGCCGTGGATCATGACCGTAGGCCCGACCAGCCCGATCCCGATCAGAAAGACGTTGGGCGGGACGGCGTAGCGCCCTTCCTCTTGATTCCAGATCACTTGCTCGATCGGAGTGGCGTCACGCCCACCGAAAGCACGGGGCCATGTCAGCCCCGCCCAGCCTGCGTCGGCCTTTCGTGCCTGCCAGTCGCGCGCACGGGCAACTTCGTCGGCGTCGCGGGCCATGAAATGGTCCTGGGCCTTTTCGCTTCCATTGCGGCGGGTCGCGGTGGCATCAAGCCAGTCGCGCGCCTTGGCGCGGAACGCGGCTTCTTCCGGGCTGTCGCTGAAATCCATCTGCACTTTGTCCTTGTCAGTTCGCGGCCCTTTGGCCGTCCGCCAGATTGCAAAGCAGCCGCTCGCGCCACAAATCGGCCAGGCCGAGTTCGGCCTTCAACTGCCATCCTCGCCGCAGAAACAAATGCGGGTCGGCCGCCCAGGTGAACCCGATCCCACCGTGAAGCTGCACCGATTCCTCAGTGGTGAATTGCACTGCATCGAGAGCCGCGAGGCGTGCTACCGCCGCCGCTTCGGACAGCCGTTCATCCCCGCTCGCCAGCGCCCAGGCGCCGAAAAAAGCATTGGACCGTGCCAGCTCGATCTTGGCGAACATGTCCGCGAGCCGGTGCTTGACCGCCTGAAAACTGCCGATCTGGCGTCCGAACGCCTGCCGCTCGCAGGCATAGTCTCTGGTCAGGAAAAGCGCCCGCTCGGCCAGGCCGATCTGTTCGAAGGCGGCCAACACTGCGGCGCCGTCCAGAAGAGTCCGGATCGCTGCGGGATCGGACCCGGGAAGCAGTTCAACCGGCGTGTCGTGAAAGACGATCTCGGACGTCGGACGGGTGCGGTCGATCGCATCCAGCGCGCTGATCGACACCGAGGGGTCCGAAAGATCCGCCAGATAAAGGCGCGCGGTGCCGCCTTCGTCCAGGGCGGCGACGATCGCGAATGACGCATCGGATGCGAACGAAACTGGCGATTTCCGTCCCGAAAGGCGATCCTGCAGCACTTTTGCCGAGACCCGTTCCGGTGCAGACCCTCCATCCTCGGCAAGCGCGACGGTAACGATCATGCGGCCTTCGGCGATCCGGGGAAGCAGATTTTCCCTTTGGCTTTGCGTGCCCAAGTCCTGAATCGCGGGGATCGCCAGGCCAAGAACCGGGCCAAAAGGTATGGCGGCCAGGCTACGGCCGATCTCTTCGGCGACAATGGCCAGTTCGATCGCCCCCATCGCCGCCCCCCCGTAGTCTTCGGCAATTGCAAGGCCCAGCCATCCGCCGTCCGCCAAGGCGGTCCAGGTTGCGGAATCGAACCCGTCGGCAGCCTCAAGACAGTCATGCGCCACCGCGAGAGTGGCGTGATCGCTCAGCATTCGTGCCAGCGTGTCGCGTATGGCATCGTGTTCGTCGGAAAAGCCGAAATTCATGCTGGTCCTCTTCGGGTCATGGCATTTGGCGCCTGTTCACAAAAAGGTAAGGTACGCGTTCGGTATGTCCCAAACGCTATCCGGCACCAGCCGCGTAAAACCACATATGTGCTGTGGCGTGGAAAAAGGGGCCACTGGAGCGAAGAATGCGATTCATCAAGAATGTGCTCAATCGACGTGAAAGCCGCAAAAACGAGGCAGTCGATTGATTGCTGCGGAGCTTGCCGCCTAACGTGAAGGAACCGGGGCGTGTTCCGGGCGCAGGACAGATGTGGCCGAACCCTCTCAGAAAATGGAACTGATCAAGGGAATTGTGCGAAATGGAAACTGTAGGACTCGGGTTTTGTTATGAAGATTTGCCAGTGGGGCGCAGGTTTCGGACCATTGGCCGCACCGTCACCGAAACCGATATCACGAATTTTGTAAGTGTTACCGGCATGCTTGAGGTCTTGTTCATCAATCGTGACTTCCGAGAGAAGGAATCCAATATCCCCGGTTTCGCCGCGCCCGGTGCGCTGGTCTATACCTTTATGGAAGGGCTCTTGACCCAATCCACAATGCAACATACCGGCTTTGCCTTTCTGGACATGGAACTGAAGGTCATGGGGCCCACATTTGCCGGGGACACCATCCATTGTGAGGTCGAGGTAACAGAATCGCGCCGGTCGAAGAGCCGTCCGAACCGCGGATTGGTGCGGACGCGAAACAAGGTGTTCAAGCAAACCGGAGAACAGGTATTGGAGTATACGCCGTTGCGGATGATCAAGGCCCGCATGACGGATAAAGAGCCAGGAAAGGCATAGGCCTGTTCCGGATAGCGGCACTGGAGACATGACTATGAAAACCGCGCAATCTGGCCCAGCCGAAGCCGCCGGGCGCACATCGGAAGGGCCCCGGTCCTTGACGCGTATCCTTGCGTTGTTCGATCTTTTGGCGCGCTGCAAACGTCACATGTCTCTTTCGGAACTCAGCATCGCGATTGATTGCCCCAAGAGCAGTTTGCTGGTGCTGCTTCGGCCCCTCACCGAGAAGGGGTATCTGATGCGCGAGGAAGACAATTACTTTCTGGGTCCGAGGATTTTTCAGTTCGCCCAGTCAATTCTGACCAACCACCCGTTCGAATCGGTCCTGCGCGGGGTGATGAATGATGTGGTTAACCAGACCGGTGAAACCATCCTGTTTGCTGTCCGGGACGGCGAGAAAGTCATTTATTCGTCGGTCATCGAAAGCCCCCAGCCCGTTCGGTATGTCGCCCAACAGGGGATCAACCGGCCATTGTTCTGTTCGGCATCGGGGCTGGTCATGCTGGCCTTTGACACGCAGCAGGAACTGGACGATTATTTTCGGCGCACTGAATTAAAGCCGCTGACGCCTAATTCGATCACCGATGAAAATGAACTGCGCGGGTTAATTTCGGAGATTCGCAAAACCGGGTATTCCAGTACAGCTGGAACCGCGCATGTAGATGCAGCGGGGTTCGGGGTTCCGGTCTTTCGCGCCGACGGACACTTGGCAGGAGCATTGGTGATTGGTGCTCCTCTGGAGCGCGCCAAGCGTAACAAGAAGCGATATGTTGCCGCTGCCAAAACGGCCGCTGAACAGCTCTCCCGAGCACTCGGCTATCGTTCGGAGGTTGGGGAAACCGGCCGGCACTAGACGTGTGCCGCCCGCCGTTGTTGTCATTCCGCAGGCGGGATCATCTCAGTCCGAGTCCCCGCGCAATGATACCGCGAAGAATTTCGCGTGTGCCGCCGCGCAACGAAAACGACGGAACGGCGAGTTCGGTATACGCCAGAACAGCCGCATAGCTATCGCTCCCGCCAGGCACCGCCGGGCGCGACACAAGACTTCGGGCCAGGCGCGGAATGTCCTGTTCGAAAAGCGCTCCCAGATCCTTGACAATGGCAGCCTGAAGTGACGGGTTCTCTCCTTCGTTCAACATTCCGGCCACCGATCGTGACATCTGCCGCAGCACCATCAGATGCGCGGACAAACGGCCAATCTCGGCCTGCTGCGCTTCGGTTGCGTCGTCGCGCAGCAATCGGATCAGTTCCTCGATCAGGGCAAACGACGACAGGAACCGCTCGGGGCCGCTGCGCTCGAACGCCAGTTCGCTCATGACCTGCGACCAGCCCTCGCCCTTTTCGCCCAGCAGCGCATCGGAGGGCAAAAAGGTATCGTCGAATACCACCTGGTTGAAATGATGCTCACCGCCCAAGTCGATGATCGGGGTGATCTGAATGTTGTCGGTGGCCTTGAGATCGACCAGAAATTGGCTCATCCCGCCGTGGCGGTCGTCGCTCTTGCCGGTGCGGCAGAACAGGATCATGTAATCGGCGACATGCGCATAGGTCGTCCAGACCTTCGTGCCGTTGATCCGGAACCCCCCGTCGACCTCGGTGGCCATCGTGCGCGTCGCCGCCAGGTCCGAGCCGGAATCCGGCTCGCTCATCCCGATGCAGAAACACAGTTCGCCCGCGGCGATGCGCGGCACGATCCGGCGTTTCTGATCGTCGGTGCCCTTGGCAAGTATGAGCGGACCGCTCTGCCGATCTGCGATCCAGTGCGAAATCACCGGGGCACCGGCGGCCAGTAGCTCTTCGGACACGACATACCGCTCAAGCGCGCTGCGCGCATGGCCGCCGTATTCCTTTGGGAAGGTCATGCCGACCCAGCCGCGCTGCGCCAGCTTTCGTGAAAAATCACGGCTGAACCCATTCCACGACTGCGCGCGTTTTATGGGCGGGAAATCGGCCAGTTCGTCGGCCAGGAACGCGCGGACCTCTTGCCGGAGGTCGTCATAGTCGGCGCCGGGCGGGGGGGGAGAAAAAGCGGTGAGGGTCATGCCTGGGTCCCTTTTGCAGCGCTGTCTGTGATGAAATGCCAGAAGGTGTCGTGGGGGCTCGACAGGGCGGCCCGCCCAAGTTCCCTGGTCCAGTCAAGCTCGGTGCCGAACTCGTCACGCCAGCCCCAAATCCGTTTGGTGAAATGGTGAAGCGCGTGTTCCTGGGTATAACCGATGGCCCCGTGAATCTGGTGGGCCAGGGCCCCGACCTTCTCGGCCGCTTCTCCGGCGCGGGCCTTGGCGGCGGCAACGGCCAGCGCAAAGGCCGGTGTGTCATAGCTGCCGGCCGCCATCTCGGCGGCCGTGCGCGAGGCTGCGGTTTCTCCGGCCATTGTCGCAAGATTGTGCTGGATCGCCTGGAACCTGCCGATTGGCCGTCCGAACTGCACCCGGTCGTTGGCGTATTGAACGCTCATCTTCAGGATGGTCTCCATCGCCCCGGTGGTGGCAAGACTGCGGATAAGTGCACCAAGCCCGCGCATCCCTCCCACGGGTCGTGGCAAGGGGGTGACATCGGTCTCTGTCAGGGTATAATCGAGTTCGATGTCGTCGCGTGGCATCCCGGCAAAATCCTGCGCCGGGTCAACGATCAGATCCTTCACCGGCAGGGACAGGACGTGATCGACACCGTCCAGGACGCCAATGGTCACGATCCGGTTCGCCCAGCGGGCAAAGGGCACCAGTGTCAGATGCCCGCTCGCATGGATCTTCTTGCCGCGCCGTTCCAACCGCAGCGCTTCGCCTTCGGCGATGGTCAGCCTGCCACCGGGAAGGGCCATATTCGCGGCCGCCAGAACGGCGTTTGCGATCAGGGTTTCAGCCAGAGGCAAGGGCAGGCCATGCGCCCCGACAATACGCACAAGACCGAGCGCCTCGGCCGGTGGCACGCCGAAACCGCCTGCGTCCTCTGGCACCAGCGCCATGGTTAACCCTGCCTCCTCGATCTGCGTCCAGAGCGCCTCGGGGCATTGTCCCGAGGCGGCGTCTTCGCGCATGCGGTGGGTGACATGGTCGCGGAACAGTCGCTCTGCCATGTCATGAATCATCGATTCCATCAGACGGTCCTTTCAGACGGTGTTTGATCGGCGCTGGACATTTCCTTCACGGGCTTGTCCTGCCGCGCATGGTTTTTTTGCCCGTCGGGGGCCGACGCCTCTCGCAGTGGCGGCAGATGCAGCCGCGTGCGCAGATCCCGGCGGAACGCACTGGCAGAGGGCGCCGCGCCCCCGTCCCTGCGATATTTTCCGAGGCAATCGGCGATTTTGTCGCCGATCGCGGCAGGGGTTGCCGGATCCGAGGGAGAGCCGGGGTGCGCCGCGACCGAGGTTTCGGCCAGGGTTACGTTCCCTTTGCGCAGGCGGACATGGACCGTCCCATGGTCCACGCCAGCGTGATCCCGCCCCGCTTCCGGCATGGTTTGGATATGCACCATGTCCATAAGCCGGCGCACCGCGGGGCGATGGGGGCTGTCCCCTTCGAAATCCACCAGCCCGACCTGGCCCTGCTGCAGGGCCACGGCGAGCGTATAGGCGGCACAGAACTTGGCCTGCATTCCATCTTTGGGGTCGGTGACATGCAACGGGACCATGACGCTTTCGGGCACTGTCATTTCAATCACCGATCCTTCGGGCACCGCCTCGCCGCCGCGTTCGGCGTGAAGGTGCCGCCCGGCGGCGATCATCCTGTGGGTGAGGTAGCAGCAGGGATACAGCTTGCGGGACACCGTGCCCAGATCGATCCGCGGTTCCACCGCTGCGGGGTCGGCCGCAATCCCGTCCGGGCCGGCATAAAGGTCGAAGAAGCCGCGCGCCGCGAAGATGTCCGGGGCGCCCGTGATGCCGGCCTCGGCCATCCGGGTGGCCCGCAATCCGACAAGGGCGGCGTTTCCGGCCTGGATCGGTTTCGCCATGGCGCCGAAATTGATCTGCATTCCCCCGGCCAGCGACGCGGCCAGGGACAGGGCGTTGCGGACTGCGTCGTCGTCGAGCCCAAGCTGATGCGCGACCGCTGCCGCCGATGCCAGAACCCCGATGGTCGACGTTGCGTGCCAGCCCTTGTTGTAGTGGCCAAAACCCAGGATCTGACCGAGCGCGACATTGACGGCTGTTCCGACCGCAAGCGCGGGGGCAATGCGGCCGGCCGTGTCCGGCCGGACATCCACGGTGGCCAGCAGCGCCGACACGATTACAACACTGGGATGGGTGACGCTGACCGTATGGACATCGTCGAAATCGAGCGCATGACCGGCAACCGCGTTCAGGAACGCGGCCTGTTCGGGACTGCCACCTTCAGCAGCTCCTGCCGGGACTGCCGGTCCGCCCGCGTCAAGCGCCGCCAGCCGGCGAACCACCGGTTCATGCCACCCGCCATAGATGGCGGCTATGGTATCCTCAACGCAAAGCGCGGCCTGCTCGGCGTCTGCAACGCTCAGCCGGTGCGGCGCGGCGACGAACCGCGACAAACGGATGGTGAAATCGCTGATCATCCACTTCTTTCTCTGACACTGCATATTGCCTCATCAAGGCGGGCGCTATCAACTCTCGGCCCCACTCTTTCGCACATATGTGTTGGAGCGGGATGCTTGCGTTGTGATCCTTGCTGCCGTTGGATATTCTGGGTGCTCATCCTTCCTCTGTTTCCGTGCAGGATCGGGCGTTGGACGTGACCGTAGAACTTCGGAAAGAAGAACAGACGTGGTTGAGGGTATCGGCGTGAAAAGTCGGGCAGACAAGCACGCATGTGCGGAGAGACATTTCGAGGCATCGTTGTGTCATTGACCGCCAGACGATGTATCCTCGGAGGCCCGGAACCAAGGCGGTCAGTGCCACCACAAATCCGGGCTAGTCCGCCCTGCGCCGACAAGATGAGCACCTTGTGTGTCCTTGCCTGTGAATGGGAAATTGTCGGCATCGCATTTCCGCCGTCGTGCCATGAAAGACCGCATCTGCCGTTGCGTCACAGACACAACGAGCGCCTTCGGAAAAGGGGGGGCAGATGTCGCCTGTCGAGCGCCTGAAACGTTCCGGCAAGCGCAACAGGTTTACGGCCATTTGTCTGCTGATTTGTCTTGGCGCTGCCATCATTCAGGGTGTCTTGCCCTCCGCCGTCGCGTCCATCGCTGCCGCGCCGTTTTTCTGCATCTATCTTGCCATTTCGTCCCGCTACATCGCCCGTGTCGGATGGGTGCTGCTTTTCTTCTCGCTCGCGATCGCCCTTCTGGCGCTGGCCAATGGAATCGACCCCGGCATCTTCGTCCAGGCGGCGGGGCGCGTCGTGTTCCTGTCCGCTCTGCTGACGGCTGTCGCCTTCCTGCGCATCGCGGCCACCCAAGACCCGATTGTCGAGGTTGCCGGTGAATTCCTGACACTGCAGCCGCCGACCCGTCGCTACGCCTCTCTGGGTGCGGGCGGGCATCTGTTCGGGGTGCTTCTAAATCTCGGCGGGCTTGGGGTGATGCTGGAGATCATAATGAAAGGGCTGGCGGCGCATCGGCACGAGATGGACGAATTCGTGTTCCAGGCTCGCAAGCGCAGGATGGTGAGCGCCTGTATGCGGGGGTTTTCCTCGATCGCGTTCTGGACGCCGTTCGGAATCGCTCTCAATCTGATGATTCTCACAATACCGGGGCTCGAATGGACGACCCTGGCGCCTTACGGGATTGCTCTGGCCGGGATTCTGTTTCTTCTGGGATGGCTGTTCGACACGGTGGAATGGTGGCGCCCGCCCTCGGCGCGCGGCCGGGCACCGGCCCTGAGCGGTGACTTGCCGGACTGGAGCCCCTGGGCCGTCCTGATCGTGTCCGGGCATGTGCTTTTTTTGGGCGCCGCCGTGGTCACGCTGGACCGGTTGACCCAGTACAGTTTCCAGACCGTCCTGATCACCATCGTGCCGATCTATGCGCTGCTCTGGTCGGTTATGCGCAGCGGCAGTGGCAGCCTTGCCGGTATATCGCGCCGGTTTGTGACCCAGGCACCGGGTTTCGCGACCGAAATGAGCGTCATCGCGTCGGCGGGGTTCATCGGCCTCGTCGCGCTGGAGGTCGTTCCGGTCGAATGGATTGCCGACCATCTTGGCTGGATCGCAACGCGGCCTGTGCTGACCGTCGTGCTGTTGATCATGACGGTGTTTCTGACGGGGCTGCTGGGCGTGCATCCGATGATCTCGGTGGTCCTGCTGGCAGAGGTGGTCAACCGCGTCGGCGTGGAAGGTTTGTCGCCGCTTGCTCTGGGCCTTGCACTGGCTGGTGGCTGGAGCAGCATCATCTGCATGGGACCGGCCATCACGGCGGTGGTCTACGCCTCCTCCATCGTGGGCGAGCGGCCGCTGACCATCGGCTTGCGGTGGAACGGGATCTTCGGTGTTGCGAGCATCCTCCTCATCACGCTCATCGTTGGCGGCGGTGTCGCGGCAGGGTGGTTCTGACCGGTCTCAATTGCCTGTCAGGAACCGGGCGCAAGCATTTCCACATATGTGTTCGATCAGGCTTTGCGCTAGTCGGAAGGTGATGGACCCCATAGCGTCAACTAGGATGGGTCAGCGCAATCACTATCGGAGTGGCACGCCCAACGATGGAAGGCCAAGCGAAACCCACACGTCGCAGCAAGGTCACAGGCCTGCAAGACGCAGCCCGGCTGGCACGAGGCGCTTTGGAAGAACGCCCCGAGCTTTGTCTCGGTGGTCTGTTCAAGCAAAGCCGCCCTGTCGCACTGGTGCGCGCGTTGCTGGCCGCGGGCGCAGATGGTCTGCATGTGTATTCCTCGCCGGGCGCGGGGTATGATGTCGACCTGATGATTGCGGCAGGCGCGGTCGCACAGGTCTTTATTCCCGGCGTTACGCTGGAAAACCGGCTTTGCCCCAATTTCCGCCGCGCGGTCGAGGCAGGGCAGGTGACCGCGCACGCGCTGGATGCGCTGACCGTGGTGGGCGGGCTGATGGCGTCGGCTCATGGCGTGCCGTTCCAGCCAATCGACGCGCTGCGCGGATCGGACGTTCTGAAGCACAACCCGCTTTTGCACGAAATCGACTGCCCGTTCTCCGGCCGCCGTATTCACGCCGTCGGGCCGATCCGCCCCAGAGTGACGTTCTTGCACGCGCAGGAAGCCGACCGTTGGGGAAACCTGCGCCATCTCAGCACGATGGTCTACGCCGATCAGCTGATGGCACGCGCGTCTGACATGGTCATTGCCAGCGTGGACCGGATCGTGCCGGACGAGGTCGTTCTGGACGATCCCTCGCGGGTTACCGTGCCGTCTTATTATGTCGATGCCGTGGTCGAGGTGCCCTATGGCGCGCACCCAACCGCGAGCTTTCCCAACTATGCGATGGACGAGGACCATATCGACGCCTACGCCGATCTGGGGGATGCCGCCCGGACCGGCGACAGCACGGGGCTGGACACCTATATCGCCCGCCATGTGACCGGACCGAAAAACCAGAGCGACTACATCGAAGCGGTCGGGGGAGCCGGGTATTTCGCCGTGCTCGAAGCCGAGGCACGGAACGAATGAGTGCAGCGGTTTCCCCAATTGAACAGATGGTCGTCGTGTTGGCCCGCGATCTGGCCGACGGAGAACTGGGTGCGGCGGGTGCAGCCGCGTTGGTGCCGATGGCGGCCATTGCGCTAGCCCGCGAGCTGCATGCACCGAACCTGACGGTCGGCGGCGAGATGTTCTTCAACCCCGAGCCGGGGCGTTTGTATCCGTCGATGCTGGACGATCGTGCGCTCGGCCGCTGCGAGGCCGCCGAGACCTTTATCGAGTTGTTCGGCCACAGCCATCACGGGCTGGATTTTTTCTTTCACAGTGGCTTGCAGCACGATGTGTACGGCAACATCAACCTGCACCACGTCGGCGGCACGCTGCACGCACCAAAGATGCGCGGGCCGGGGGCAGCAAACCTGTCATACTGCCACACCTCGTCGCGGTATTACATTTGCCCCACCGTGCATACGGCGCGAAACTTTGTGGAAACGGTCGATTTCATCACAATACCCGGACATCTGTCCGGGCCTGCCGCGAAACGCGACGCCGGGCTGGTCAATGAAGGACCGCGCCTGGTGGTGACACCGCGAGCGGTTATGGATTTCGACAAGACGACGCTGCGAATGCGACTGAAATCGGTGCATGCGGGAAATACGCCCGAAGAGGTCCAGCGTCATACGGGGTTCGATCTGGCGATCAGAGGCGAGGTGCCGCAAACGCGGCCACCAACGGAGGAAGAATTGCGCGTTCTGAGAGAGCGGATCGATACATCGGGGGCCCTGCGTGCTTAAGCGACCGGGCTGACGTTACTTTAAAGGCAAAAACGGGAGGATAAAATGATCCAACGCAAGTTGACCGGATACCGGGCGGCGGTGGGTGCTATCGCGGCCATGGGCGCGATAGCCCTTGGCGGCGCGGCATCTGCCAAGGATCTCACGATGGGCACGACCAGCCCGACGTCGAGCCATTTCACCATTTCGGTTGCGATGAGCAAGGCGATCGAGACCGGCATGGAAGGCACCAATGTCAGCGTGATCGAAACCGGGGCCAGCGTGGACAATGTGCTGCGGCTGGCGCGCGACGAGATCGACCTTGGGCTTGCCACCACCGACATTCTGATCTCCGCCAGAAACGGGACCGGCAAGTTCGAAGGTAACGCAATCCCAGATACGGTTGCGCTTTATCCTTACAGCGCCTCGATCCTGCTGATCGCGGTCACCGAAGAGTCTGGTGTGACGACGCTGGACGAACTGGACGGAAAGAAGTTCAATCCCGGCATCCGCGGATCGGCGGCCGAGACGTTGACGACCGGTGTCCTGTCCATGTTCGATATCAACGCGGACCTGGTGCATGGCGCCGTTGGCGACGCGGTGGAAGGCATCAAGAACCGCCAGATCATCGGTTATAGCAAATACGGGGCCGCAAACTCTGTCGATGCAACCCTGCAAGAGTTGATGACAAGCACCAAGATGCGGTTGATCGGCTTCACCGAAGAGCAGGAGAAAGCGGCGACAGAAGCCATGGAGGGCGTCGGTTTCACGACTCTTCCCGCAGGGCTTATTCCGGGATCCGAGGAAATGCGGGTACCCAAGCTCAACGTCTTCTTCCTGACCCGCACCGGCGTCATGGATGACCAGAGCGCCTATGACATCGCTCGCAGCATCCACCAGAACATGGACCTGCTGGTCGAAGCCTGGCCGCAGCTTGCGGATTACGACATCGCCGCCGATGCCGTCGCCACAATCGAGACCGGTATACCCTATCATCCAGGTGCGGAACGTTATTGGAGAGAGGCGGCCGGAAGCTGACCGGAATCGCGGGCCGTCACGACGGCGGCCATAGGCTGATCCAGACGGGGTGCTGCGGGCACCCCGCCGTTACCGCTCTCGGAGAGAACATGACGCAGACATCGACCGCAATACCCAATTGGGAACGGCGCGGAGGGCAGGCGCTTGGAGTATTGTTGGCGGCATTCGTCGCTCTGCATTTCTACAATGCCTTATTCGGGCAGTTCGAACCGCTGGTTCAGCGGCCGATCTTTATCGGTTTCGGTATCGGCGGCGCGTTCTTTCTTTATGCGGCACGCGCCTCGCGGACCGGTGCGCGAAGCGGGATTGAACGGGCTGTGGACATCATGCTGGGACTACTGGCGTTCGCGGTTTGCCTCTACGTGATCCTGAACCGGGATCGCTTTTCGGATATCATGGTGCGCTATGGGCCGATCGACAAGGCGGCAGGTCTGATAGCTGTTCTGCTGACCCTCGAGGCCGCGCGCCGGGTGATCGGATGGTTCCTGCCGCTGCTGGCCCTTTGCACCGTGATCTATTTCTATTTCGGCTATGACCTGATCGACGGCGCCTGGCGCCCGCCGCGCGTTTCGGCACGTACCGCTGTCGAGACATTTTACAGCTCGACCACCGGCCTGTTCGGCTACCTTGCGGATATCGGGGCACGGGTCATCGTGATCTATGTGCTTCTGGGGGCGCTCCTGCTGTCGACCGGGGCAACGGATGCTTTCATGAAAATGGCAACGTGGATCGCCGGTCGAACGTATGGCGGCCCGGCAAAGGTCTGTGCCCTGTCTTCGGCGATGTTCGGGACGGTGACCGGTTCGGCAGTGGCCAACGTCATGGCGACCGGCTCGATCACCATTCCCACGATGAAGCGGCTGCGCTATCCACCGGCCTTTGCCGGGGCGGTCGAGGCCGTTGCCTCCTCCGCCGGCCAGCTTACGCCGCCGGTGATGGGGGCAGCGGCCTTCATCATGGCTGAGTTCCTGAACATTCCCTATACCGACATTGTCGTTGCGGCGATCGGTCCGGCATTTCTCTACTACCTGGCGGTATGGCTCGGGGTGGATCTCTATGCGCGTCGCACAGGGTTGCAACCGACACCGAGGAGCGAAATGCCCGAACCGGCGGAATTCCTCGCACCGGACAAGTCAATTCCCTTGTTTCTTCCCATCGCGGCGATGGTCTACTTCCTGTTCAACGGCTACACGCCGAGCTTTGCAGGTGCCGGTGCTGTTATCATACTGGTTTTGGCCTGTGTGGTGGTGCGCCCGTTCGCGCGTGACGGAAGAGAGCAGGGCGTGCTGGCCTCTTGGGCCAAGCTGGCGCGCGACCTCTATGAGGGGATGATCGAAGCAGGGCGGGCGTTGGTGATGATCGCCGCGCTGCTAGCCTGCGCCGCCATCGTCGTCAAGGTTCTGACGGCGACGGGTGCCGGGGTCAAAGTCTCGAACCTGTTGTTCTCTGTGTCCGGTCAGGGGTTGATCGTGGCCCTGTTGCTGGCGGCGGTGCTGGCGATCTTGCTGGGTATGGACGTGCCGACGACGGCCTCCTATGTGCTGGCGGCGGCAATCGCCGCGCCCAGTCTCGTGCGGCTTGGCCTACCCGAACTGACGGCTCATCTTTTTGTCTTCTACTATGCGATCCTGTCGGCCATCACGCCACCGGTCTGCGCCAGTGTCTATGCCGCCGCCGCCCTGGCAGGGGCCAATTTCTGGCGGGTGGCGGGTCGCGCGCTGATGTTGGCCGGAGCGATCTATGTGGTGCCGTTTCTCTTTGTGTTCCGGCCGGGCATACTGGCCCAGGGCGGCACAGTGCAAATCCTACTGGATATGGGCGTGGCCTGCGCCGCGGTTTTTGCCGTCAGCGTCGGCACAAGCGGCTGGTTTCGTGGAAAGGTGCCGGTCATCGGCCGGTTGCTGTTCCTGTCGGCTGCCGGCTTGCTGTTTTACGCCGCGCCTGCGGCCGACATCGTTGGTGGGCTGGCGCTGGCCGGGCTCTTGGCGTGGCGGTTTTTGCGCGGAGCACCGCAGCCCGGCCGCGCCGGGTGACCTCCGAAAAGCGAAGAGCCACCGCAGACAACCTCTGCGACGGCTCTTCCACATTCGGCCCCGAAGTGGCGGTGCCTCTGGCCTCAGGTCATTTTGAAGTAGGGAAAAGTCACTTCGTCGGTTGCCTTGACGAACGTCACTTCCACCTTGGCCCCGATATGAACCTTCTCGGGGTCGCCGGTCTGGATCCGGCTCATCATCCGGGGGCCTTCCTCCAGCTCGATCAATGCCACGACATATGGCACGTCATCCGCGAAAGTCGGCCCTGCCGGACGGCGCGCGATGGTGAAGGTATGCACCTTGCCGCGTCCGCTCACGGTGTTGAAGCGCAGATTGTCGGAATGGCAATACGGGCAAATAGAGCGGGGATAGAAATGATGTTTGCCGCAATCGCCGCAAAGCGGGATGTCGAGGCGGCCCTCGCGCGTGGCCTCCCAATAGGGGGCACTGTCATGGTCGATCACCGGAAGCGGTTTTTCAATGCTCATCGTCTTAGCCCTTCTGCAAAATCACGGTCGCACCTGAGGAAAGCGTACCCCCGGTACCATGCACCAGAGCGGTCTCGGCGCCCTTGACCTGGCGCTCGCCGCCTTCGCCGCGAAGCTGCCGGACGGCCTCGATCAGCAGGAACATTCCGAACATGCCCGGATGCAGCGCCGAGAGGCCGCCGCCGCTGGTGTTCATTGGGAACGCCCCGCCTGGTGCCGTGCGCTGGCCCGACACGAAATCCCCGCCTTCGCCGATCTTGCAGAAGCCGAGAGCCTCGAGCGAGAGCAGCACGGTGATGGTAAAGCTGTCATAGATCTCGACCAGGTCGATATCCGAATGGCTCACCCCGGCCATTTTTATTGCGCGTTCCCCGGCCTTTTGCGCGGGAAGCAGGCGGGCGAGGTCCGGCATTTCGCCGATGGCCCAGTGGGTATGCGCCTCGCCATAGCCCTTGACCGCGACGGGACGGGTGTTGAGGTCCTTGGCCCGCTCGGCGGTGGTCATGACGAGGGCGCCGGCCCCGTCGGTGACGAGACAGCAATCGAGCAGATGCAGCGGCTCCGAGATCATCGTGCTGGACAGCACGTCGTCAATGGACAGCGGATCGCGACGCGTCGCCTCGGGGTTCAACTGTGCCCATTTCCGCGTCGCGACGGCGATTTCGGCCAGATTCTCGGACGTGGTGCCAAATTCATGCATATGGCGCTGTGCGGCCATCGCATAGCCGCCCACAGGCGTGGGCATTCCGTAAGGCGTTTCATGCTGCATGGACAGGACTGAAGGCCGACCCCCTAGATTGCGGCTGCGCAGGGATTTCTGGTCCGAGCTGTAGACAATCAGCGCAACCTCGCAATAGCCTTCGCGAAGAGCCATGGCGGCATGTGCGATATGGGCCTCGAATGCCGAACCGCCAATATTCGTGCCATCGACGAATGTCGGCATGATGCCCAGATATTCGCCCAGCGTCACCGTGGCCAGTTGGCCGGGGCCGGGGACCCCCCACATGCCGGCCGTCAGAAGACCGTCGACATCGCTCAACTTCAGTCCTGCTTCTTCGACGGCGGCTTTTGCCACAAATGCGGCATGACCAAGGACCGAAGCCTTGGTGACGAACTTGCCGTCCTTCAGCGGCGCGTCGGCGATGCCGACGACCACCGGTTCTCGTCCGTTCTTCATATGCTCTTTCTCCTTCTTGTCGGGCTGTCCCGGTGCGCCCCGAACTGTTAGCCCGGGCGCATGGTCTTGGCGATGAGCGTACGCTGAATCTGCGAGGTTCCGCCGCCGATGGTGCTTTGCATCCCTTCGCGGAAATACCGCTCCATATCTGCTTCGGGCAGCATCGAGTGGCCACCCAGGATCTGCATTCCGTTGCGCGTCACCGTCTGCAGCGTCTCGGAGGCATAGAGCTTTGCCATCGAGACCTCTCGCGTGCAGGGCGTCTTGGCTGCGGCCAGGCTGGCGGCGCGATAAACCAACAGCCGGGCGGCATCGACCTGGGTCTGCATGTCGGCCAGCATGTGGCGGATCACCTGAAAGTCGAAGATCGGCTTGTCGAACTGAATCCGTTCGTGGGCGTAGCGCAGAGCATCGTCTACGGCTGTCTGGGCATTGCCCACATAGGCGGCGGCCACGGCCACGCGTTCCAGTTCCAGATGGTCGGTGATGATCTTCCAGCCATCGTTTTCCGTGCCCAGCAGCGCATCGGCCGGCAGTTTCACGTCGTCCACGAAAATCTCGGTGGTGCCGGTTGCGCGGCGCGCCATGGTCGGCAGCTTGCGGATGTCCAGACCTTCGGTGTCATTGGGGATCAGGAAAACCGACAGCCCCTTGTGTTTGGGCGCGTCGGGGTCGGTCCGGGTCAGCATTGCAAGGATTGCGTTATCGGCCGCAGCGCCCGAGCACCACAGTTTCTGCCCGTTGACGACCCAGCCGTTGCCGTCGCGCCGCGCGCGGGTCTTTGTCGATGCCGCATCCGACCCCGCGCCCGGTTCGGAAATCGAGATCGAAAAGCGGATGTCGCCATTGAGGAAGGGCTGGATGTACCGCTCTTTTTGCTCGGGCGTGCCGAATTTCTCGACATTCATCGCGGTGAACGTCGCCACCATCAACCCGGTCGAGAAGTCAAAGCCGTATTTGGCCAACCCTTCGCACATCAGGGCATAATCCATGATGTCACCGCCAAGACCGCCGCTCTCTTCTGAAAACAGGATGCCGAGCCAGCCCTGCTTGGCCACTTTTTCATAGGCTTCGTAGGGGTATTTGCGCTCGCGGTCGCAATTGCGGATATAATCGCGGCCGATCTCTTCGTCGACGAAACGCTCGACGGTGGCGCGCCACATCTCTTGCTCGGGTGTCAGAAAGTTCATGCGCTCTGTCCTTGTGTCTTGTCGTGCGCCGCACGGATTTTGGCCGGTTCTCCGGGGCGATCCAGACGCGACTTGCGGATCAGCAGGCTGAACTCGCAGCGCAGGACCGTTTCGTCCCGCTGGTTGATGCCTTCCAGTTTGCTGGTCACGACGCCGTGCCTTTCGTCATGGTCCTTCAGGTCGATGATTTCGGTGCGGGCCCAAAGGGTGTCGTTGATAAAAGTGGGCCGCAAAAAGCGTAGCTTGTCACAGCCATAGAAAGCGGCCAGCACGGAACTGTCGAAGGGGATCATCGCATTGACGATCGAGAACACGAGGCTGCCCTGCACGAGGCGCTGGCCATACAGAGACGATTTGGCGTGCTCGACGTTGGAGTGAAGTTCCAGCCAGTTCCCGGTCAACATGCAGAAATTGACGACATCGGTTTCGGTCATCGTCCGACCGCTCGAAATGCCGGTCTGGCCAAGTGACAACTCTCCAAAAGGGTGACGTATCACGTTGATTTCTCCTGTCCGTCCGCCTTTGATGACAAAACGATCAAGGCATCGGCGGCGACCAATCCCTTCCCGTCGGCCCGAACCATCACAGGGTTGATTTCAATTTCCGAGATCAGATCGGCGTTCTCGGCAAAGAAAACAGATATGCGTGAAATCAGGTCTGCCAGGGCATCTTTGTCGGCCGGTTCTGCGCCGCGTAGTCCAGTCAGCAACCGCGCCCCCGGACCCGATCGCAGCATGGCCGCGGCAGTTTGCGGGGTGGCGGGCGCAAGCCTGATTTCGGCGGCATCAATCAGTTCTACAAGGATGCCGCCAGGACCGGCCAGAACGATCGGACCAAAGGTGTCGTCGCGTTTGCAGCCGATAATCCATTCGGCCACGGACCCTTCTTCCATTTCCTCGATCAGCGCCGTGCCGCCCGCAAAACGTTCCGCCATTTCCGCGGCGGCCTGTTTCGCCTCGTCGGGGGAAAGACCCAAACGGACGAGCCCGTGATCGGACTTATGCGGATAGTCATCGTGACACAGCTTGGCGACACAGCGCCCGTGGTCGGGGTCACGTCGGGGCACCGGGATTCCAATCCGTTGCAGCAGATCCTTCGCATCGGCCTCGTGGATAACCGTGCGCCCGGCACGCTGCCAGTTTTCCAGCGTTTCTCTTTGGGTCATGCCACTTCTCCTGTCGCGACCGCGAGTGCGGCGAGGCCCGATGCCGCCCGAGCGGGCGAATCATAGACAGGAACGGCTCGTTCGCGCAGCGCCTCGCCCGAGGCATTGCTGCGTGCCGAACCGGTCCAGACGATCAGAATCGGCTTGTCTGTGCTGTCGAACGCCTCGGCCAAGGCCTCGATGAACTGCTGATCTGGCACAAATGTGATAATTGCGATGGCAATATCCACGCCCGGATCGGCGGCAACGGCCTCCAGACAGCGTCCGACATATGTGGGATTCGCCAAAACCACACCGGTCAGATCGACCGGGTTTGTCACCGACCCATAAAAGGGCACATAGCGCGACAGCGCCGTCTGCGTCGTTTCATCCAGCACCGGAACCTCGAAGCCGGCGCTTTCGGCCAAGTCGGTCATTTCGACGCCAAGCCCGCCGGTGACAGAAATGATCCCGACCCTGTTTCCGGCAGGTCGTCGACCCGCGGCGAGCGCCGTCACGGCATCGACGGCGGCGACGGATTCACGGGCGCGGATGACACCGGTTTCGCGAAAGACCGCGCTGATCACCCGGTCGTCCCCGGCCATGGCGCCGGTATGCGACTGGACCGCGCGTGACCCGGCGCGGCTGCGCCCACCCTTGACCGCGACAATATGCTTCCCCGCCTGTGTCAGCCGCTGGGCCGCTTCGGAAAAACGGCGTCCGTCGCGCAGTTCCTCGACGTAGCAAAGAACCACCCGCGTCTGGGGGTCGTTGCCCAGATAATCCAGCAGGTCCGCTGCGGTCAGGTCGGTTTCGTTGCCGCTGGAAACGATGGCGTTGATGCCCACGCCGCGTTCGCCCAGGCGCAACGCCATAAGGCCCGCAAGCGCGCCGGACTGGGAAATCATGGCCACGGGACCAGGCCGAAGATCGTTGAACATCGGGCTGAAGGTCAGTTGCAGGTCCGCCGCGGGGCGCACCACGCCTTCGCAGTTCGGTCCGACCAGTCTGAAGGGCGCGTCTTGCATGATCCGGCGCAAGCGCTCTTCGTTGTCATGCCCTTCTTCCCCGGCTTCGGAAAAGCCCGAGGTGACCCCGACCACGACCTTTACATCGAGCCTGGTGCAGGTCTCCAGAGCGTCCAGCGCGACCCCGACCGGCGTTGCCAGCACAACCACGTCGATCGGGCTGTCAATCTCGTCCAGACTGCGCACAGCCGGAAGGCCTTCGATCTCGCCGCCCGAAGGGTTCACGGGGATAATCGTGCCGCTGTAACCGTTGCTCTTCAGCAGGGCCATGACGGCCTGCCCCAACTTGCCCTTGGTGCGGGACGCGCCGACCACCGCAATGGTGCGAGGGTCGAACAACCCGTCCAGTGCGTCGGCTACCGTGGGCCGGCATGCCGTCATTCGATTCGTGTTTGGCTCTGCCATTCTTTCCTCCGTCAAGTGAAAAAACATCGGCTCGTTTCGGCGATCTAACGGTTGTTCGATTGTTCTCGCAATGGATTCTAGTTCCGAGCAGAATGAGGCTTTCAGAGCCGCAAACTAGGGCTTGACGTCGGAAAATTCGCAGAACGAGGCAGACACGTGAAAATGGAAAATGGGCCACTGAGCGATGTCAGGGTGATTGAACTGGGGCATGTGATCGCAGCACCGATGTGCGGCGCATTGCTGTCCGATTTTGGCGCCGACGTGGTCAAGATCGAGCGTCCGGGGCAGGGTGACATGCTGCGGGTACTGAGCGCGCGGGCCAGTGATGGCGTTGGCGCCTGGTGGAAGACCCTGGCACGAAACAAGCGTCTGATGGCGCTGGATTGGAAGAGTGAAGACGGCCGCGCCATTCTGCGCCGGCTGGTCGAAAACGCCCATGTGCTTATCGAGAACTTTCGACCCGGTGTTCTGGAACGGGCAGGGTTGGCCCCAGAGGTCCTGCATGAGTGGAACCCCGATCTGGTGATCGTGCGGATCTCGGGCTATGGCCAGACGGGGCCGCGCGCCTCGTGGCCGGGTTTCGGTCGGGCCGGCGAGGCCATGAGCGGACTGGCGCACATCACCGGCTTTGCCGACAACGCGCCGATGCACCCCGGCTTTCCCGCTGCGGATTCGACCACAGGCCTGATGGCGGCCTACGGCGCGATGATGGCGCTGCATGCGGTGCAGAACGGCCGCGCCCGGGGGCAAGTGGTGGACCTGGCTATTTTCGAGCCGCTGTTGCGCCTGATCGACTATCACGTTCCGACGCGAACCGGCGCGGGGCTGCCGGTTGACCGAAACGGGCTCCAGGCGCCCAATTCCTACGCCCCGGCGGGGGTGTTTCGCGCCCGCGACGGGAAATGGGTCACAATCAGCGCAGGCAGTGCCGCGACCGGGCGGCGGCTTCTGGAAGCCGCGGGCGGAAAGGAATGGGCGGAACAGCCGCAATTCCAAAGCCTCGATGGCTTCGCGGAGCACATGGACGAGATTGTGGACCGTCTCGGCGCATTTGTGGCACAGCATGACGCGCAGAAGGCGATTGACATCTTCCAGGCCCACGATGCCGTGGCTGCGATGGTCTATGACGTCGATGACATCCTGGCCGATCCGCAGATCGCCGCGCGAAGGGACATTGTTGGGGTGGAGGGCGACGACACCAAGGTCGTCGGACCCGTGCCAAAGCTGGACAAGACGCCGGGACGGCTGCGCTGGCTTGGGCGCCGCGAACTGGGTGCTGACACCCGGGCGATTTTACAAGAGCTCGCGTACGACACCGGGCAAATCGACACCCTAATCGAACAAGGCACTGTGGCCGAACCGGGCCGCTGAGCCGGGTCTGCAAGACGTGAGGAGAAAATCATGACCTATCAGATGACATCCGAACAGCAGGGAATCCGCGATGCGATCCTGCGGATCTGCGAAGAATTCGACGACGAATTCTGGCTGACACGCGATCGCGTAGGCGGTTTCCCGCGAGAGCTGCATCAAAAGCTGGCCCGCGATGGCTGGCTGGGGATTGCAATCCCCGAAGAGTACGGAGGTGCCGGTCTTGGCATCGTCGATGCCGCGATCATGATGCAGGCCATTGCGGAATCCGGCGGCGGCAACAGCGCCGCATCGGCGATTCACATGAATATCTTCGGTCTGAACCCAGTCGTGAAATTCGGCACCGATGACCAGAAAAAGAAATACCTTCCGCCTTTGGTGGCAGGCGATGAACGTGCGTGTTTCGGGGTGACCGAGCCGACAACCGGTCTGGACACCACCAAACTGAAAACACGCGCCGTGCGACAGGGTGACCGATATGTGGTGCACGGCCAGAAGGTCTGGATTTCAACCGCCCAGGAGGCCGACAAGATCCTGTTGCTGGCGCGCACGACCCCGCTTGAGGACGTCAAGAAACCGACAGAAGGATTAAGCCTTTTTTACACCGATCTGGACCGATCTTTCGTCACCGTGCGCGAGATCGAAAAGATGGGCCGCAAATGTGTCGACTCGAACGAACTGTTCATCGACGGGCTTCCGATCCCCGCCGGGGATCTGATCGGCGAAGAAGGCCAGGGCTTTCGTCAGATCCTGCACGGGCTGAACCCCGAACGGGTTCTAATTGCCGCTGAAGCAGTCGGAATCGGGCGGAATGCGCTTCGGCGCGCCGCGGATTACGCCAATGAGCGCGTCGTTTTTGGCAGACCAATCGGTCAGAATCAGGGTGTACAGCACCCCCTGGCCGCCAGCTGGGCGGAACTGGAGGCGGCCAACCTGATGGCGATGCACGCCGGCGCGCTCTACGACGCGGGCAAGCCCTGCGGAAATGAAGCCAACGCAGGAAAATATCTGGCCGCCGAAGCGGCGGTGAAGGCGACACAGACCGCGCAGCTGACCTTCGGGGGGTTCGGATACGCCAAGGAATACCATGTCGAGCGTCTTGTTCGCGAGGCCATCCTGTTCCGCATCGCGCCGGTCACCCCGCAGCTGGTGCTTTCGTTTATCGCGGAACATGCCCTCGGCCTGCCAAAATCCTACTAGTTACGAACATCAAAGGAAGTCCCATGCGAATTCATGGAATGGATGCCATTTTCAACCCTCGCTCGGTAGCGGTGATTGGCGCCTCAAGCGATCCCAAGCGCATCGGCGGAAGGCCGGTGGATTTTCTCAAGCGGCACGGTTTCGACGGCCCGATCCTGCCTATCAACCCGAAATCGCCAGAGGTGCAGGGCCTGACGGCGTATCCGTCGATCTCGGAGGCACCCACGACACCGGACCTGGCCGTGATCGCGCTGCCCGCGCCGCTGGCCGTTCAGGCGGTCGAACAGTGCGCGGCCCAAGGTGTGCGGGGGGCGGTGATCTTCAGTTCGGGGTTCTCGGAGGTCGATGCCGACGGGGCCGCCCTTCAGGCGCGCATGGTCGACATCGCGCGCGAGGGCGGCATGCGGCTTGTGGGGCCGAACTGCCTTGGCATCGCGAATGTGCGCCACAACCTCTATGCGACATTCACGCCCGGGGTCGAAAAACACCTGCCAAAACCCGGCGGCGTGTCGATCGTCAGTCAAAGCGGCGCGTTCGGCTCGTATTGCATGACGCTCGTTCGAATGCGCGGACTTGGGGTCAATATCTGGGCGACGACGGGCAATTCCTGCGATGTCGATTTTGCCGATGCCGTGGCCTATTGCGCGCAGGATGACGATACCCGCGTCATCATGGGATATCTCGAAGGGGCAACCGATCGCGACAGGCTGGTCGAGGCACTTGAGCTGGCGCGGGCCCGGGGAAAGCCGGTGGTCATGATGAAGGTCGGGCGCAGCGCGGTCGGAGCAGAGGCCGCGCAGTCGCATACCGCCTCATTGGCTGGGGCAGACGCGGTTTATGACGCGGCGTTCCGGCAGTACGGCGTTTACCGGGCGCAATCGGTCGATGAAATGTTCGATGTGACTTATGCCTGTGCCGAATCCGCGTCGATGATGCAGGGCGACCGGCTGGGCCTTGTGACAGTCTCGGGCGGGGTCGGGGTGCTGATGGCCGACGAAGCCGAAAAGCTGAAACTGGACGTGCCTGCGCTTCCCGATCATGCACAGAAAAAGCTGAAAGAGGTGCTGCCATTTGCCGGTGTCCGAAACCCGGTCGATGTGACGGCGCAGCTGGTCAACCAGATCGATCTTCTGGAAACCAACATGGATGTGTTGTTTGGTGACGGCGAGATCGATGGGGCCATCATCTTCATGTCGACGGTCGGACTTGTCGCCGACCTGAACGAAGCCATTCGGCGCGGACTGGAGCGCATTCGCGAGAAATATCCCGATCGGCCAATGCTGTTCTGTTCGCTGACAGAGCCAGAGGGGCGCGCCGCGTACGAAAAGTCGGGGTTCATCGTGTTCGAGGAACCGACCCGTGCAGTCCGGGCGATGGCCGCATTGCGCTATTTTGCCCGTTCCTTCGCGCGGGCAGGCGAAAAGGACCCGATACCCGAACTCTCCAACCTGTCGCCGTTGCCGGACGGAATTGTGAACGAGATCGAGGCCAAGGCCCTGCTTGCAGAGGCCGGAATCGGGATCGTGCGCGAAACCCTGGCCACCACCCCCGAAGCGGCAGCTCAGGCAGCGCAAGAAATGGGATTCCCGGTCGTGCTGAAGATTGCCTCGCCCGACATCTTGCACAAATCCGACATCGGGGGCGTCGCGCTTGATCTGCGTTCGGCCGAAGATGTCCGCTCTGCCGGGGCACGAATCTTGGAATTGGCGTCCGAGAAGATGCCCGGTGCGCGGATCGACGGGCTGGTCGTGGCGGAACAGGCAGCACCTGGACTGGAGGCTATACTCGGCGTGACCCAGGACCCGGCTTTCGGCCCGGTGGTCATGTTCGGTCTGGGCGGGGTGTTTGTCGAGGCCCTCGAAGACGTGTCTTTCCGCGTCGCACCATTCGGACCTGTCGAAGCGCGCCGTATGATTGACGAAATCCGCAGCCGCAAACTGCTGGACGCATTCCGGGGCGCGCCCGAACGCGACATCGACGCCCTCGCCGGCGCCCTTGCCCGACTGTCTGCTTTTGCCGCCCATCACGGGGCCGCGCTTGAGACCATTGATGTCAATCCATTGATCGTCGGAGCAAGCGGGCAGGGAGCCGTCGCCGCTGACGGTGTGATCATACCCGCCAATCGAGGAGGCCACTGACAACCGAACCCGAAATCTTTCCTGATCCCCAAGCCGCTTGCGGCGTGCCCCCGGCAGTTTTCTAACAGTTGACAGAATTTACAAGCGCGGCCATCCTTCCGTATGGAACGCTGTGCATATAACTGCACACGAAGGGAGGAGATCATGGAAACCGCGCATCAGACTTCAGCAAGAACAGGCGGCGATCAAATTGTGAAATCGGTGGCGCGCACCTGTCAGACTTTGGTGTATTTCGATGAAGTTCAGCGACCGCTTTCGGTCGTGGAAGTGTCCAAGGAACTGGGGTACCCGCAGTCAAGTACCTCGGCGCTGCTCAAAAGCTTGGTGAAGCTTGGATTTCTGACCCACGATGCCCGAAAGAAGAGTTATTTTCCCACCGAGCGCGTTCCGCTTTTAGGGTCGTGGATGAATCCAGATCTGTTCGGCGAAGGCACCATCCACCGGCTGCTCAAGGCAATTTCGGAACGCACACGGCATGTGGTGGTTCTGGCAACCAAGAATGGGGACGAAGCCGAGTACGTGCAAGTTGTCCGCCCGAAAGATTCGCCGATCCACCACATATCGCTCGGGACACGTCGTCCGCTGGGTAACTCAGGTGTCGGGCGCGTTCTGATGAGTCGTTTCAGTGACGACGAAGTGCGCAGTCTGTTCCGCAGGATCAACGCCTATCGCGCGCCCGACAAACCGGCAGTGGATGTGAAAGCTTTCGTGGCCTCGTTGGCAGAAACCCGTGCCAAGGGCTATTACCTCTCAACCGATCAGGTGGTTCAAGGGAGCGGCTTGATTTCCATGCCGTTTCCTAACCATCTGAACTCGCGGCTTTTCGCTGTCGGGGTTGGCGCTCCAACTGATGTTATCTTGAGATCCGAAAAAGAGATCGTAGGGATCATGCACGAAGAAATCGTTCGAAATCTGAAGAAGATGGGTCAACAGTCCCTGACCGCCTGACCGCCTGGATCAGCCAGCGCCGTAAAAAATGGCCCGGCTTGACGAAGACGGGACTTGGGGGGCGCGGACGAAACGCGCCACTTGCCAATGTCAGGGTCCGTTTTCAGGCGGCGGAAATAGCCTCTTCGCGTCAGGCTCAAGGTTGAGCCTGACCGGCGGGGCGTCGTTAGCACCGGCATCCCCGAAGGCCGGGCGGTGTAGGATGCGCTGCCCAGAGCAGTGCGACCACGGTTTCGGCCCGCCCCAAGAATACCGGCTTGAAGAGAGGCGCCGCGAAAGAGGCCGACCATCATCGTGTTGATCGTAAGCGGCGTCTACGCCCCACCGGAGTTCAGCTCGACGGCTTGAAGTTCCAGGGTAGCAACTCGTCGATCCGGTTCGCGGGATGCCCTGCCGCGATCGCCTCGAGCGTCGCCTTGAGATAGACAAAGGGTACGATTTCGTTGATCTTTGCTGTGGCGATGAGCGAGGCGATGCGGCCCCAGGTCCGACCACCTTCGTCGTGGCCGGCGAAGAGTGCGTTCTTCCGCGTCAGGGCGATCGGCCTGATGAGATTCTCCACGGCATTGGAGTCGATCTCGACGCGTCCGTCCTGCAGGAAGGTCTGTAGCCCGTCCCACTGCCGGTGGATATAGGCGAGTTTCTCTCCGAGGCGGGACTTGGCGGAGATCCGGCGGCGCTGGCTCTGCAACCATTCGCCGAACTGGGCCACCAGCGGCGCGGTGCGTGTCTGTCTCGCCGACAGGCGCTGTCCCGGTCCCATGCCGCGGATCTCGGTTTCGATCCGGTAGAACTCGGCGATCCGGCGCAGCCCCTCGGCGGCGATCTCCGATCCATCACGGTCGAAGACTTCCTTCAGCTTCCGGCGGGCATGTGCCCAGCAGTGCGCAACCGTGATCGGCGCGCCGCCCTTGCGCGAGGGGCGCGTCAGCCGATCGTAGCCGGGATAGCCGTCCAGCTGCAGGATGCCGTCGAAGCCCTGCAGGATCTGCTCCGCGTTCACGCCGGCGCGGCTCGGGCGGTAAGTGAAGACCACGCCGGGCGGGTCATCGCCGCCCCAGCCCCGATCATCTCGGGCCAGCGCCCAGAGGAAGCCAGTCTTCGTCCTGCCTCGCCCGGGCTCCAGAACCGGCGCCGTCGTTTCGTCCATGAAGAGTTTGCCCGAGCCCTTCAGGTGCTCGGCGAGCCGGTCGACCACCGGGGCAAGGTGGAAGGCCGCGGTGCCGACCCAATCGGCGGGCGTGCTGCGCCGAAGGTCGATCCCGGAACGCGCGAGGATCTGGCTCTGGCGATAGAGAGGCAAATGGTCGGCGAACTTGGCGACGAGCACATACGCAATGGCGCCCTCGGTCGGCAGCCCGCCCTCGATCAGGAAGGCAGGGGCTGGCGCCTGGGTGACCCCTTCGGCGTAGGCACGGCAGGCATACTTGGGTCGAACCGTCACGATGACGCGGAGCTGGGCCGGCACGATGTCCAGCCGCTCGCTGCGGTCCTCGCCGATCCGGTGCATCGTGCCGCAGCCGCAGGGACACTCCAGGCTGGCCGGCTCGATCATCTGCTCGATCCGGGGGAGGCTCTCAGGCAGATTGCCCCGATTGCGGCGGGCGACCTTGGATCGCCGCGGACCGGACGAGGCCGTGGCGTCTTCATCCTGCTGGGCCTCTGCCTCGACGACGGCAGTTTCCAGATCTTCGAAGGCCAGCTGCCGCTCGTCCTCACTCAGTTTCTCGGACCTTTTGCCATGCACGACCTGGTTCAGTTCGGCGACGAGGTGCTCGAGGCGCTTGTTGGCTTCCCTGAGTGCATCACGCTCGCGCAGGACGGCCAGAACAGCGTCACGCTGGTCTTCCGGAATGGCCGACAGGTCGAGGGATAGGGCGCTGGACATGGCGGCATCATATCCCGCTCCTGCGTTTGTCAGGCCGGCTTTCCCCGCCCTGAGTCACTCTGCCACAGCGGGGGCGCGCGTCTCCAGAGACCGCACCCGCCGCCAGTCCAGCCCGGCGAACAGCGCCTCGAACTGGGCGCGATTCAGGGTCATCGCACCATCCCGGATCGCGGGCCAGGTGAAGGTGCTCTCCTCCAGCCGTTTGTAGGCCATGACGAGACCGCTGCCGTCCCAGAACAGGATCTTCATCCGGTCTGCGCGCTTCGCCCGAAAGATAAAGACCGTCCCGGTGAACGGATCTTCGGTCAAGGTCGACTGCACCAAGGCTGCCAGTCCATCATGCCCCTTGCGGAAGTCTACCGGCTTCGTCGCCACCAGGATGCGGACCCCTTGAGACGGCATCAGCATGCAGGCGCTTCCAGAGTGCGCACGATCGCGGCGATCTGACCTGCCGACGTGTCAGAAGACAGCTCGATCCGGGTTGTTCCCTTGACGATCCGGATCACCTGCTGGGGCTTCGCGTCGGAAAGCTCGGGCGTCTCAGTCGGATCGCAAATGACCAGAGGCGCGAAGACCGGCTCTCCGAGTTCCGCCGGAGGAAGAACCAGCTGGCCCTGCTTTGCCAGACGCCGCCAAGCCGAGAGCTGGTTTGGGCGGATGTCATATCGCTCGGCAATCGCATTCACGGTCGCTCCCGGCTCCAAAGTCTCTGCCACAGCGCGAGCCTTCACGTCGTCCGGCCAGCGCCGATGACCTGACCCGTAGATCTCGACGCCCAGAGATCTGAGAAACGAATTTGTCGCGCACATTGCGAAACACACTCCCCATCATGAGATGGATATCACCTCGCAGTGCCGGAGCTCATCTACAACGTGGGGCGCAGCCGCCGCTTACTGTTGATCGGCAGGCCACGGAATCCTTTCTTTCGGCCGTGAAAGCGCTGGAGATTCCCACCCACGATTGGCGTTCGATCTTCTCTGTTGCGTCGCCGCGGATTCAGTTCGCGTATTCGCATATATGTGTGATCTCGCGACAGTTGCGCTCCCGGCCACCCATAAACATTGACCGGTTCACCGCACCATGGTGCGCTGATCGACAACGCCACAGGGAGGAAGACTGCCATGACAAGAAACACAAAACTCGATCGGTTTGCCGCAGGGGCGGCGCTGGTGATCGCGGTCGGAACGATGCCGCAAATTGCGGCGGCCGAAGTGACACTCAAGGTTGCAGATACCTTTCCGCCCGGCCACTACATCGTCGAGACCGGCACCACCTACTGGATGGACCGCGTAACCGAGCTGACCGATGGCGAGGTCAAGTTTCAGTATTTCGGTGCCGGTCAGTTGGGTTCGCTGCGCGATATGTTCTCGATGGTGCAGACAGGCGTGGTGGACATCGGCTATGTTCCGCCGGCCTATAACGGGGGCACGATGCCGCTGGCGGGCGTGCACACGCTTCCTGGCCTTTTCTCGCAGAGCGTTGTCGGGACGCCCGCTTTTTTTGAAACGGTGACGTCGGATCCGATCCTGCAAAACGACTTCCTGGCCAACGGGATGCGCCCAGTCTGGGGTGTAATGACCTCGACCTACAACCTGTTCACCCGCGACCAGGATGTTAGCGGCATTGATGACATCAAAGGGCTGAAACTGAAAACCATTGCCGGGAACATGGCGGAGTCGGTCAAGGCCCTAGGGGGCGCGCCGGTTGATATTCCCAGCCCGGAAACCTATCAGGCCATCCGCACCGGCACCGTCGACGGCACGATCTTTCCCACCACCAGCATCTATTCCTACAAGCTGGACGAGGTAATCGATACCGCCGTTCTGGGTCTGGATGTTTTTGTGTATTGGGCGCCCTACGCGATCCGCGAGGAGGTCTGGCAGGATCTGTCGCCAGAGCATCAACAGGCCATTCAACAGGCGTCGCAGGAGGCGATGCAGCGAGTTGCCGAAGAAACCGACCGATCGGCCGCCGAGCTTGAGGACAAGATGCGGGACAGCGGTATCGAGGTCATCGTTCTGGATGAAGCGCAGCGCGAAAAGGTCAAATCGGCCACAGCGCCGGTGTTCGATGCCTGGGTCTCTGGTCTGCAAGAGCGCGGACTGCCTGCGGGCGAAGTGCTGGAGATGTTTCGTGCGAACATCGAAAAGCACCAGACGCAGTAAGGCGCGCAACCGTGTCCCGTCACGATCTTGATCCCCGAGAGGACGCCGTGCCGTCGCCGAGAGTTGGATTGCACGGTCCTCTGGGCCGAGCGATGGACCGGGTGGATACCGGGATGAACTGGCTGTCGCGCGCTGCGATGATGGTCATGCTGGTGCTGATCCTCATACAGGTCTTTACGCGCTATATCCTGAATGACCCGATCGAAGGGGTCATTGGCGCTACAGAGCTATATCTGATGCCCATCATCGTGTTCGGAAGCCTGAGCTATCTGGAAATGTATGATGGCCACGTGCGAGTGGGGATAGTGTTTGATGCTCTGCCCGAAGGGCTGCGGGCCGGTTTCAATGTCGTCTTGCGATTGGCAGCGGCCGCGTTTTTTGCGCTGATCTGTTACGGTGCCTCGCGCGAGGCGCTTAAGGCGTGGGACTTCGGATATCGCACATCCGGCGACATCGACGCGCCTCTCGTCACCACGCTTGTGATTGCGCCGATTGGCTGCGTGCTGATCGTTCTGCGCCTTCTCGTAAATGCGGCGGGTGACGTTCAGCACCTTCGCGGCGCTTCGGATCGGATTGGCTGAGTATGGAATTTCTTGCACCTGTGTCGCTATTGCTGGCGGGGCTTCTCGTCGTCGGGATGCCGATAGGCTTCGCGATGGGCATCGCCGGCACCGTCGGCCTGTATCTGATCGGCGGGCTCAATCTGGCGCTCGGCATCCTGTCGGTGGCCCCGTATCGCAACACCGCCTCTTGGCTGTTGACCGCCATTCCCTTGTTCATCTTGATGGCCGAGATCCTGTCGGCCAGTCGGATTTCGTCGGACATGTTCCGCGCCGCCAACAGGTGGGTGGGCCATTTGCCCGGCGGACTGGCCGTGGCCACGGTCTTTACCAGCGCAGGCTTCGGGGCGGTTTCGGGCTCGTCCACCGCGGCGACGGCCACGATGGCGCGCACCGTCGCGCCCGAGGCTGAGAAATATGGCTATGACCGCGGCATGATCGTAGGCACGGTTGCGGCCGCCGGGACGTTGTCGATCATGATCCCGCCTTCGGTTGTGCTGATGGTTTACGGTATCATCACCGAAACCTCGATCGGCGGGCTGTTCATTGCCGGCATTCTGCCGGGTCTCATTACCGCGCTCAGCTTTGCCGGGATCACGATGGTCTGGGCGACGCTGAACCGCGATCTGGCGCCACCAGTGCAAAGCCATGGGTGGCGTGAGCGCTTCGCGTCACTGCGCGACATCTGGCCGGTGGTTCTGCTGTTCGTCTTTGTCGTGGCCGGGATTTATTCTGGCGCTGTCACCGTGACCGAAGCCGCCGCGGTCGGCTGCTTTGGCGCGATCATGATTGCCGCCGTGTTGCTCAGACGTATGGGCTGGCGCGAATTCATGGGGGCGCTCGAACGTACAACGCGCCCGACTGCAATGATCTTCACCATTATTATCGGGGCGCACATTTTCGGCTATTTTGTCACCCTGACCATGGCACCGCAGGCGCTGGTTTCGTACGTGCAAGGGCTTGAGATCGGGCCGGGCGTGGTGATTTTAATCCTGATCCTGATCTACATCCTGCTGGGCTGCGTGATGGATCAGCTGGCGATCCTGATCCTGACCATGCCGATCGTCTTTCCAATGGTCATGGAGCTTGGCTATTCGCCGATCTGGTTCGGCATCCTGGTGACCAAAACGGTCGAAATCGGGCTGATTACCCCCCCAATCGGAATGAACGTTTTCGTCGCCAGCTCGATCACCGGCGTACCTCTTAAACGGGTCTTTGTCGGGGTGCTGCCTTTCGTGCTGGCCGAGTTCGCGGTCTTGGCCCTGATCGCATTCTTTCCCGAGATCGTAACCGTGTTCTCGGGCGAATACTGACAACCTGAAGGAGCGTAACTTGGAACTGGGACTAAAGGACAAGGTGGCTATCGTCACCGGATCGGGTCGCGGGATCGGCGCAGTGACCGCCCGCGCGCTGGCCGAAGAGGGGGCGAAGGTGGTGATCACCGATATCGACCCCGAAACCACAGAAGCCACCCGCGCCGCTCTTGAGGCCGACGGATACGACGCGATCGGCGTGGTCTGCGATGTCACGAACGAGGCACAGGTCGAAGCCCTCGTCTCGCGCACGATCGAAGCATTTGGCGCCGTCCACATCCTGGTCAACAATGCCGGATTTCCGCGCGACAACTACATCACCAAGATGCCCGAACAGGACTGGGACGCTGTTGTGGGCGTGATCCTGAAGGGTGCCTATACCTGCTCGCGCGCCGTGGTGCCGTACTTCATGGAACAGAAGTGGGGCCGGGTGATCAACATCTCCTCTCGCGCCTATCTCGGCAATCCGGGACAGACCAACTATGCCGCCGCCAAGGCCGGCATCATCGGCTTCACCCGGGCGCTGGGGATGGAACAGGGGCGCTTCAATGTCACCGTAAATGCCATCGCGCCGGGGTTCATCGCCACCGAGATGATCGAGGCGCTTCCAAACTACGACCGGATAAAGTCGCGCGCTCTGGCAATGAATACCGTGCAGCGCCTTGGCAACGAACGCGACATCGCCAACGGCGTGGTGTTCCTCGCCTCGGATGCGGCGGAATACATCTCGGGCGAGACGCTTCACATCACCGGGGGGCGATATGGCTAAACATGTCCCGGCCTCCGCCTGTGTCGAGGATCAAGAGACGCGGATGCTGCGAGACAGCATCCGGGGCTTCATGGCGCGCGAGCTGACCGAAGAGCGCATCTCGCAATGCGAGGCGACGGGCGATCTGCCCTGGGCGATAATGGGCGAGCTACGCCAGTTCGGCTATCTTGGCGGGCTTCTCTCGGAAGAGGCCGGTGGCTACGGCCTCAGCTATCGCACCTGGGCGATGATGATGGAGGAAGCAGGATACCGCTGGCTTTCACTCCGGGTTCTGCTCAACACCGTGAACATCGTGATCGCACTGTTCCACCACCTGGGCGATGCGCGCCAGAAGGAAAAGTGGCTGAAACCCGTCATGGCTGGCCAGATGCCGGTCTGGGTGGGGATCACCGAACCCGACCACGGCTCTGATGTTGCCTCGGTGCAGACCCGCGCCGAGGACAAGGGCGACCACTGGCTGATCAATGGCGGCAAGCTGTGGACGACGAACGGCGTCAACGGCCGGGTCGGAATCCTGGTGGCACGGACATTCACGGAAGGCTGTGATGGCGATCTGAGTCTGTTCATCGTGGACCTCGAGGAGACCGATTTCGAAGCTTCGCGGGTGGGCACGATGTTCATCAAGGCCACCGCGACATCGCAGCTGGCCTTTCAAGACGCAAAGGTGCCAAAGGAAAACCTGTTGGGTCCTGCGGGAAAGGGCCTCAAGGCGATCCTTACGGGGTTGAATTATGGCCGGCTCAACGTGGCGGCGGGCGCGGTGGGCGCGGCGCAGCGGTCGTTGGACCTGTCCACCGATTACGTCAAGACGCGCAAGCAGTTCGGCAACGTGATCGGAAGCTATCAGCTGGTGCAGAAGCTGATCGTCGACATGACCATCCGCACCGAAGCGGCGCGCGCGTTGACTGACCGTGCCGCCCAAGCGCTGGACGCGGGTCTGCCTGGGCGCAAGGAATGCTCGATTGCCAAGCTCTATGCCAGCGAGGCGGCGCATGAGGTGGCCTCGATGGCGCTGCAGGCGCACGGCGGGCTGGGCTATTCGACCGACTACCCCGTCGAACGGTTGTTCCGCGACACGCGCGGCGGGCTGATCCCCGAAGGCACATCGGAAATCCAGACATTGATCATAGGGCGCGAGGTTCTCGGGATCTCGGCCTTCACCTGAGGAGGCGGCCATGCCGATGACCTTTCTCCAGGCCCTGAGGTTGAACGCGCGGCGGTTCCCCACGAAACCCTCGGTGGTGTTCGAGGGGAGGAGCCAGACCTATACGGATTTCCTTGACCGGGTGGAACGGATGATGACGGTGCTGGCGCGGCGCGGCATCGGACCGGGCGACAAGGTGGCGGTGATCTCGGAAAATCATCCCGATTTCCTTGCCGCCTATGTGGCGGTGACGGGGCTAGGCGCAATTCCCGCACCGATCAACTATCGCATCGCGCCCGAAGTCATGGCCGATGTGGTTGCCCGCTCGGACAGCAAAACCCTGCTGCTGGGCGATGCGGCGCTGGATCATGCCGATCTGTTCCGGACCGTGGTGGACGACATCGTCACCATCGGCGACGGGGCCCCGCAAGGACTGCCGCGCCTGTCGGACCTTCTGGCAGACACACCGCCCGATCCGCCGCAAGGGCAGGACGGCACCACGATCATGCTGCACACGTCGGGGACCACCGGCAAGCCCAAGGGCGCGCTGCGCAGTCTCTTCGGCATGGAGGAACGCGCCATCGAGCAGCGTTTCCGCCCCGACGACCGGGCGCTGTCGGCGCTGCCGATCTGCCTGTCGGCCGGCTGCACCTATACGCTGCTGCCGCTTTATCTGGGTGCCAGCGTCTATCTGATGCGCCGCTTCGACGGGGCCGCCGCGCTACGGCTGATCGAAGACGAGCGGCTGACCGCCACCATGCTGCTGCCCGCCATGCTCCAGCGGATGGTCGAGGCCGAGGGGTTCGCGAGCGCCGATCTGTCGTCGCTGGGGACTTTGCAATCTGGCGGCGGCGAGATGTATCTCGACCTCAAGCGTGCCGCGCTCGACAAGTTCGGCGATGCGCTGATGATCTATGCCGCCTCCAGCGAAGCAGGACCCTATGCCAACCTGACCGCTCGGGATCTGCGCCGCAACCTTGCGGGCAACTGCGTCGGCCGCCCCTTCTTCGGGGTGGAACTCAAACTGCTGGACGACGATGGAAACGAGGTGCCGCAGGGCGAGGTCGGCGAGATCTGCACCCGCAGCGAAAGCCGCTACGACGGGTATTACAAGGATGAGGCGCTGACCGCTGAAACCCGGCGCGGCGACTATCTGACCGTGGGCGATCTGGGCCGGATCGACGACGAAGGGCTGCTCTGGTTCACGGGTCGCAAGCGCGACATCATCAAGAGCGGCGGCATCAATGTCTACGCCCCCGAGATCGAGGAGGCGCTGGCCGGCCACCCGGCGATTGCCGAGGCGCATTGCATCGGCCTGCCCGATCCGCACTGGACCGAGGCGATCTGCGCAGTGATCGTGCCCGCGCCGGGCGCGCAGCTGACAGCGGCCGATGTGATCGCCCATGCCGAAACCCGGCTTGACCGATACAAGCGCCCGCGGCGCGTGGTCTTTATGACGGCGGTGCCGCGCAACCTGACCGGCCGCGTTCTCAAGGCTGAACTGAAAGAGGCAGTGCTAGCGCTGCCAGAGGAGGAAACCCAATGACACGGCCCGATCTTTCGGCCCTCAAGGGCCAGCAACTCTACTGGGAGGACCTGAACGAAGGCGACCAGTTCGATAGCCCCACCCGTACCATCACCGAGGCCGACGTGGCTAATTTCGCCTGCCTGTCAGGCGACTTCAACCGGCTGCACGTCGATGCCGAATATGCCGCCGATTCGGCCTTTGGCCAGCGTATCGCGCACGGGCTTCTGGTGGTGTCGGTGATGTCCGGGCTGACCACGCGGATGCTGATGAACACGTTCCTGGAACCCTCGCTTCTGGGGTTGCTCGACATGCAGTGCAGCTTTCCCAACCCCACCTTCATCGGCGACACGATTGGCGTGCGCGTTACCGTAGCCGAGAAGCGCGAGACTTCGAAACCCGAACGCGGCATCCTGTCGTTCCGGCGCGAGGTCATCAACCAGCGTGGCGAAACCGTGGTGGAAGGGGTCTGGAAACTGCTCGTCCGGCGGGCGCCGCAAGGTGGCTGAGCCGGTGGTCGCCCGCGACTTTCCCGATCTTTCGCGGCTCTTGTCGCCACGCAGCGTGGCGATCCTGGGCGCCAGTGAAAGGCCCCGTAGCGTGGGCAGCGACACCTTGCTGAACCTTGCCGAGCATTCCGACTTCGATGGGCAGATCTTTCCGGTCAACCCCGGGCGTGAAAGGGTGCATGGTTTGCGCGCCTATTCTGCAATGTCGGCCTTGCCTGGCCCCGTCGATGTGGCGGTGGTGTGCCTTCCAGCCGATGCGGTGGTGGGCGCCTTGCGCGATTGCGCGGCAGCAGGAACGGGGTTTGCGGTGGTCTTCACCTCTGGCTTTGGCGAAACCGGGGATGAGGGCCGTGCCGTCGAAGCCGAGATGGCTGAAATCGCCCGGCAAAGCGGGATGCGCATCTACGGGCCGAACTCGCCAGGGCTGAGCAACATCAACCGCCGCCTTGGGCTGACCTTTTCACCGGTATTCAAGAACGACACGCTGGGCGGCGGCATTGGGCTTGTCACCCAGGGCGGCGGACTTGGCCGCGCCTTCATCCAGGCAAGCGAACGGGGTATCGGCGTTGGCCTGTGGTGCTCTACCGGCAACGAAGCCGACCTGACCATGGCCGATGTCGTGTACCACATGGTGGGCGATCCCGACATAAAGGTAATCGCCCTTCTCGCCGAAGGCTTCCGCGACGGGCCGCGCTTTCTGGCAGCTGCCCGCGCCGCTGCTCGCGCCGGCAAGCCGGTGGTGGCGATGAAGGTGGGCAAGTCGGACTATGGCGTTGCTGCCACCCGTTCGCACACCGCCGCGCTTGCCGGATCGGCGGCGGTCACCTCGGCACTGTTTCGCCAGCATGGCATCGTCGAGGTGGAGGATCTGGACGAATTGATCGATACGGTGGCGCTGTTCGAGCGCGTCGGCATCGCCCCGCGGCGGGGGATCTGCGTCTATTCCTTCTCGGGTGGCACAGCGGCGCTGGCCGCCGATATGGTGGGCAGCGCCGGGCTGATCCTGTCCGAACTGGCCCCCGGCACCCGCGCGGGGTTGCGTGCGCTGGCCCCGTCTTATGCGGCGGTCGATAACCCGGTGGACCTGACCACCCAGGTCTTCACCCAAGACAAGCTCAACCGCGATTGCCTGTCGCTGGTGGCGCGGGACCCGGCCACCGATGTTGTGCTTCTGCCGATTCCCGCCGACTACGGCCCGATCACCGACCGGTCCGCCGACGACATGGTCGCGCTGGCGCCGGACAGCCCGGCTCTGCTCCTGCCGGTCTGGATGAGCGGGCATCGCGCCGCTGGCTATGCCACGCTGAACGCGGCAGGGCTGGCGCCTTTTCGCAGCCTCGGCAAGGCAGTGACGGCGTTGAAGCGGCTGATCTGGCGCGGCGACTGGAGCCCCTCGGGGACCTCCACGCTTGCTCTACCCGCATTTCCGCCCGGCGAGCTTGACGAGGCTGCCGCCAAGGCGGTGCTGGCCGACCTGGGTCTGACCGTGCCCGAAGGACGGGTCGTGACCAGTGCCAGACAGGCAGGCGAGGCGGCGCGCGGGATCGGCTTTCCGGTGGTGCTCAAGGCGCTGGTGCCCGGTCTTCTGCACAAGACCGAAGCCGGGGCCGTGGCCGTCGGGCTGATGGATGAGCAGGCGCTGGCGGCGGCCTGGGGCGCGATGATGACATCGCTTTCAGCACAGGGGCACAGGCTGGAGCGCGCTCTGGTTGAGCGCATGGAACAGGGGCCGGGCGTCGAGGTGATGGCGGGACTGCACCGCGATCCGGTGTTCGGCCCGGTGGTGAGCTTCGGCCTCGGCGGCGTGATGGTCGAGGCGCTTTCTGACGTCACGCACCGCGCCGCGCCCTTTGGGCGGGACGAGGCGCTGGCGATGATCGACGAGATCCGCGGACGCGCACTGCTGGGTCCGCTGCGCGGCCGCCCCGGCGCCGATCTGGGCGCGCTGGCCGATCTTCTCGTGATCCTGGCCGCCCTGGGTGCGCGCGGCGACATCGCGGAGATGGATCTCAATCCGGTGCGCGCCGGTCCGGCGGGTGCGACGGTGCTTGACGCGGTGATCCTGCGCGCTCCGACCGAGATAGAAGGAAAGGCAAGGCAATGACGGTAAAGACGGACATCGGTTTCACCACCCGCGACCGCATCTATGTGCGCGGGCGCGATCTGGCCGATGAGATCCTGGGCAATATGGATTTCGTCGACATGATCTATTTCACCGCCACGGGGAAAGAGCCGGATGCCCGCACCCGCGCGATGACCAACGCGATCATCGTCACCGCCACCGATCACGGCCTTACCCCCAGCGCCATCGCCGCGCGGATGACCATTCTCGGCGCGCCGGAATCGCTTCAGGGTGCGGTGGCCGCGGGCTTGCTGGGCGCGGGGAACCATTTTCTCGGCACCATGCAGAACGCCGCGGCCTTTACCCGCGACGAGATCGGCGAGCTGTCCGACAGCGACGACGACGCAGCCTATGCCGCCCGCGCGCAAGAGGCCGTGCGCGCCTTTCGCGCGGCGCGCCGGATCGTGCCAGGCCTCGGTCATCCGATCCATGTCGACGGCGACCCCCGCACGCCGGTCCTGCGCCGGATCGCCGGCGAGAATGGGTTCGACGGGCGGCACTGGCGCTTCATGGCGGCCGTCGAGGCCGCCGCCCGCGAGGAATATGGACGTCTGCTGCCCATCAACGCCGCCGGCGCGGTCGGGGCCACCGTTTCGGACATGGGGCTTGCCCCGATCTGGGCGCGGGCCTTCGCCCTGATTGGCCGATCCGCCGGGCTTCTGGCGCATCTGATGGAAGAGCTCGAAAATCCGCAGGGTCAGAAGATCTGGGACATGATCCTGGAACAGGACGACTCGGCGGAATGCGCCGGGATTGCCGACCCGGACCGCGCAGACAGCACAGGAGAGCAAAAATGACCGGCACTGCACCGCTTTCGGGGCTTCGCGTTCTCGATCTGACCGAGCTTCTGCCTGGGCCCTATGCAACGCAGCAACTGGCCGAGATGGGGGCCGAGGTCATCAAGGTCGAACGTCCTGCGGGCGACGCCGCGCGCGCCATGTTCCCCGGCCTCTTTGCCGCCGTGAACCGCGGCAAGAAAAGCATCGCCCTGAACCTAAAGGATGACACAGACCGCGCGGCTTTCCTGCGGCTGGCCAAACGGGCGGACGTCGTGATCGAGGGTTATCGCCCGGGCGTGACCGCGCGGCTGGGCATCGACTATGAGACGCTTTCGGCGCTCAATCCCGGCCTCGTCTACTGTTCGGTCAGCGGCTATGGTCAGACCGGGCCGGCGCGCGACTGGCCGGGGCATGATCTGAACTACGCGGCGATGGCGGGCGCGGTGGCGATCTCGGGCGCGCCCGACGGACCGCCTGAATACACGACGGGCGTGCCGATCGGGGATCTCTCGGCAGCCATGTATGCCATCATCACCATTCTTGCTGCGTTGCACGGACGCGACGCCACGGGGCGGGGCCAGTATCTGGACGTGGCGATCACCGACGCGCTGGCCAGCTGGGTCGCCCCGCGCTACGGTGTGTGGGACGCCGGACGCCAGGCCGGGCGCGAGATCACAAAGGCCGATATCCTGCGCCGCGCCGCCTATGGTATCTTCGCGACCGCCGACGGTAAATACATCACCATCGGCGCGATCGAGACGCATTTCTTCCGCCGCCTGATCCGTGCCACCGGGATGACGGGCTTCGACGATCCTGCGCTTGACGACTTCGCCGCACGCACCGACCGCACGGATGATATCCGCGCCGCCCTGACCCCGCTGATCGCCGCGCGTCCCTATGCGCATTGGGCGGAGATCTTCGAGGCCGAGGATGTTCCCTTCGCCCCGGTCAACGGGCTGGAGGATCTGGCCCGGGACCCGCAGCTCAAGGCGCGCGGGATGGTGCGCTCAGCCGGCGCGGCCCATGTGATGGCCTTCCCGGTGCCGATGGCTGGGATGAGTGATCCGGCGGGCCACGTCCCGGCAGTGGGCGAGCATCAGGCCGAAATTCTGGACCAAGCCGAAAAGCTGGAGTGAGGACCGATGCAGTTTGAGCTGGACGACTGGCAGGAAACGGCGCGGCGCAGCTTCCGCAAATACCTTGACGCCGAGGTGGCGCCCCTGGTCGAGGCGCACGAGGATGCCCACCGTCCGCCGCCGCCCGAAGTGTTGCAGAAGATGGGCGAGTTCGGCCTGCTGGGCGGTCTTTTGCCAGAGGCGCAAGGCGGTGCCGGGCTTGATTATCTGACATATTGCGCGCTGCTGTGCGAGCTGTCTCAGGTATGGCCGTCGCTGCGCAGCATCGTCAGCACGTCGAACCTTGTCCTGATGATCGTCGCGCAGCATGGAACGCCGGAGCAACAGGCAAGGTGGCTGGGCGATCTGGTTTCGGGTCGCAAGACAGCCTTTTTTGCGCTGACCGAGCCGAACGTCGGCTCGGACGCCAGCAACGTGGAAACACGGGCCCGGCGCGACGGTGATGGCTGGCGGCTGAACGGACGCAAACTGTATATCTCCAACGGGACCGGGGCCGATCTCGGGGTGGTTTTCGCGCGGTCGGGCGACGGCGAACGCGCGGAGGTATCGGCCTTCGTGGTCGAGGCGGGAACAGCAGGGTTTTCAACCCGAGAGGTCCGCAGCATGGGCATGAATTCATGCCCGCTAGGCGAGCTGCTGTTTGAGGACGTATTGCTGCCCGCAGACCACCTGATCGGCGCCGAGGGCGAGGCGTTCGCCATCGCCAAGCATTATCTGAACGTGGGGCGCTGTTTCGTTTCTTTCACCTGCCTGGGCCTGTCAATTGCCGCCTATGAGGCGGCGCTGCGATATGCGGGCGCGCGAGAACAGTTCGGACGCAAGATCGGCGGGTTTCAACTGGTCCAGCAGATGATCGCAGATATGTTGACTGGCGTGGAAACCTCGCGGTTGCTGGCGTGCCGGGCCGCTGACGCGCTGGATCGCGGGGCACCGGATCGCGGCCGGGCCTGTTCCATGGCCAAGCGTCACAACTCCGATACGGCTCTGCGGGTTTGCGAGACTGCCCTGCAAGTGCACGGCGGGGCCGGATACACCCGTGATTTCCCCGTCGAGCGCTATTATCGCGATGTGCGACATCTCACGATCGCTGAAGGCACCAACCAGCTTCAGGCGCTGCTTCTGGCACAGGGGGCCCTGGGCATCTCGGCGCTACGGGGCTGATCGGTCCGCAGTTTGCGCACGGTCTGTCGCCGCTGCCGGTCTGAATGGCAGGCGGAATGCGGGCACAGGGCGGGTCAGATTCCCAAATACGAACGGCGCACGTGATCGTCGTGGCGCAAGACGTCAGAGGCTGCGGCGAGGGCGATTGTCCCGTTTTCCAGAACATAGGCGCGGCTGGCGAAATCCAGCGCCATGTAGACATCCTGTTCCACCAGAAGAATGCTCAGGCCGGTGCGGCGCCGACCGTCGAGGGCCTCGTACATCTGCTCGACCATCAGAGGCGCGGGGCCGAGCGACGGCTCGTCGAGCATGATCATGCTGGGCCGGGCCATAAGCGCGCCCGATCGCCAGCATCTGCTGCTGACCGCCTGAGAGCCCTCCGGCAAGTTCGCGGGCCTTCTGGCTCAGCATCGGAAAGGGCGTCCTTTCGGTCTTTCGCGTCGAGTGCGGCGCTCGCACCCACGATCAGATTTTGCTCGACCGTGAGTGACCCGAAGACGTGCCGCGCCTCAGGAACATGGACGAGGCCGAGGCGCGGAATCTCGCTGGCGGCAAAACCGCCGATTTCCTTGCCATCGTGGCGGATCGCTCTGGAACGGGCGGCCACAAGGCCCGAAATCGTGCGCAGAAGGGTGGATTTGCCCGCGCCGTTCGGTCCGATCACAGCCACGACCTCGCCCTCGGCCGATCTCGATGCTGACGCCGTGGAGCGCGTCGAGCAGACCGTAACCGGAGACGAGAGACTCGATCGACAGCTTCATCTTGGGCCCCGGTTATAGTTTTCGCATCAGTTCAGAGGATTGGGCTCTTCCACAGCCACCTCTGGCGGCCAGATCGTGACCTTTTTCGTGCCGCCGTTCTTCCATTGCGCGATCAGGTTCTGCGATCCGACGTTCCTGCCGTGTTCGTCGAATTTGATCCGCGAGAACGGCGAGATCAGCTGATCGCCGGGGATGTCGATCTTAAGGATGGCGGCGCGAAGGTTCTCGGTCGTCAGTTTCTGGCCGGACTCAAGCGTCTTCTCCAGCACGGCCTTCAGCGTGTAGACACCGCGGTTGCACATCGACGCATAGCTTGACGGCACGATGCCGTGCCGTTACTCGTAAGCCTTCACAAAACGCTGGGCGCGGTCCATGTCGGGATTTAAGTAGTCCACCGTGCTGAGATTGACGTCCTCGACGAAGCCCCTGTCCACCAGTTGCGGGGTGCGCACATCAACCGGACCGCCACTGATTCCGACAATGTAGGGCTTGAAGTCATGCTGCTGCATTGCCTGGAGCTTGGTCACCACATCTTCGGTGTAGCCGGCCCAGATCACCATGTTGGCACTCGATGTCTGCACCCGCTTGACCGGCGGCAGAAGGTTGCGATCGCTGCGCGAATACGGCGCGCTGGCGGCGATCTCGATGCCCCGCTCCTCCAGCAGAACTTCGATCCGCTCGATGGTTCCGGCGCCGCGCGGGCTGTCTTCATAAAGCAACGCCGGGACGACGTCGCCTTGCGTCATCAGGTGTTCGAAGAATTCCACGACCGTGGCCGCCTCGGTATCGGCTGTGATCTGATCGGAGAAATACCATTTGTAACCGCGCTCGAGGAGCTCGGCCGACACCGCCGGCGAGTTCAGGTGAGGAACCCGCGCCTGCTCGGCGAACTGCGCCGCAGCCGATGTGCCTGCGCTGATCTCGCAGCCAAGGATGACCGGAGCCCGCTCGAGGCGGGTCAACCGCTCCATCACCTGGCGCACCACCCCGGGATTGCCCTGTGTGTCGTAAAGTTGGATCTTCAGCGGCCGACCGGCGACGCCGCCATCGGCGTTGATGTGCTCAAGGGCAACTGCGATCCCCTTTTGCGCATCCTGTCCGGTCACGGCGATCGCTCCCGACATGGCGACGATCGCCGGCATCACGATTTCTTCGGCTTAGGTGTTTGATCCCACGGTTTAATGGTGTGATCCTTTCGCAGGAATGGAAGGAGGCCCTATGGGACAAGTTCGTCACGGAAGCGCCACGACCACGCACGCCGTCAGAACAGCAATACAGCGATCGCAAGCTTCGCTCGCGGCGCTGCGCCCTTGGGTCGCGGGTCGACTGACCGCCAGACTACGGCGCGCATTGCTGACTCGAAGGGTGCGATACCGCAAAGGGAAAAGAAAATGGACAGTCAGCCGCAGCAGCCAGCCGAGGGGGACGGACCGCTTGCGGGTTACAGGGTGCTTGATCTTTCGGTCAACGTGCTTGGACCGGTGGCGATCCAGATCCTCGGCGACATGGGGGCCGACGTCATCAAGATCGAGTCACCCGACGGCAACTACACACGCCAGGTGGGACCGTCGCGCAACCCGAAGATGGGGGCACTGTTCCTCAATACAAACCGCAACAAACGCTCGGTCGTGCTCGACCTGAAGAAACCCGACGCGCGGGCCGCGCTCCTTGATCTGGTGCGTTCCGCGGACGTGCTGGTGCATTCGATACGCCCCGGCGCCGCCGAACGGCTGGGCGTCGACTACGAGGCGATCCGCGCGGTCAATTCCCGCATCATTCATGCCTCGTCTTCTGGCTTCCGGCTGGATGGTGAGCGCCGCGACTGGCTTGCTTTCGACGATGTGATCCAGGGCGCCAGCGGCGTAGCCGGGATGATGGCCCGGGCCACCGATGAGCCGCGCTATTACCCACGGTAATCGCCGACAACTATGCGGTTACATCCAGGCATCGTCCATCGCGATGGCCTTCGTCTGGCGCGAGCGCACCGGCCACGGGCAGCAGGTAAACGTGCCGATGATGGATGCGATGGTCAACTTCAATCTGATCGAGCATCTCTGGGGCGCAACGCTCGACCGGCCCGATCTGGGCATGGGTTACAGCCGGGTATTCTCGCCCCATCATCGGCCTTATCCAACGCAGGACGGGCACATCTGTGTGATGGCGGCGATGGACAACCAGTGGCTGCGTCTCTTCGACGCCATAGGCCGGCCCGAGCTGCGCGACGATCCACGATTTGCCACAGCAGAGTTGCGCACCGATCACATTGACTAGTTATATTGGTTCCTCGCCGAGGCAATCGCGGGGAATACAACCGCCGAGTGGCGCCGCCGGTTCGACGCGGCCGACGTGCCGAATGGACCGGCCAACAGCCTGGAGGATCTGCTGGTTGATCCCTATCTGGTTCAAACCGGGTATTTCGAGCGCCACGAGCACCCGACAGAGGGCGCCGTCGTGACGCTCCGGATACCGGTCCAGTTCTCGGACAGCCCCGGCCGGGTGCGCCGGCTGCCACCGCGGCTGGGCGAGCACACGGAGGAGGTTCTGTCCGAAATCCGCCTTCCGCGCGCCGACGCCTGACGGAACCAGGCCAGGCGGGCAGCCGGTGCCCGGCTGGCCAGGATCGGTTCGCGGCCAACCGGACCCGCCTGTCCCAAGCTTCCGGCTCCGCCCATTTTACTGCGCGGTATAGCCGCCATCGACCACCATTTCGGATCCGGTCATATAGGATGCCTCGTCGGACGCCAGAAACGGCACCGCCCCGGCTACTTCTTCCGGTTGGGCCGGGCGCTGCATGATCGTTGTCCCAAGTATATCCTTCTGACCGTCCGGGTCAGCCAGTCTGAAAGGAACCATCGCCGGAATCAAATGTGCGGAAGATCCTGTACGTTATCCATCCAGGATTTCTTTCGAGATGGTCATTCATGCGTCCTTTCGATGAAGCATGGACCGGATCAGTCATACACAAAAGGTCGGACACTCTCGCTGCCGCCCATCTGCGCCATATCGCCGAAACCCAATTCGCCCGCGCCGTTCGCGCATCAACTCGTCGCCGAGATCGGGACCGGCGAGGCGCATCTACGCCAGATCAATGTGGCCGAACGTATGCACGGCTCGCCCGGACTTCAGCTGCATAACGGACGACCAGGCTGAGTGTCGAAGGGCAGGATTCAGATGCACCCACCGGCTGACTTCTGCGCGTTTTTGGTGGCCTGGCCCGACACAGGAGCCGGGCCGACCACGATCTGGTATCAGTTCCTTTTCAGCGCGGACCGGAAGGCTTCCAGGATCTCGGTTCCGGGCTTGCCTTGGGCATCGAGTTGCTCGGCCCATTCGGACCCAACCGTCGACAGGATCTGGTTCAGCTTTTCGACATCTCCGGCGGGCAGGTCAACGAAGGTCACGCCCGCCTCGGCGATCTGCTGCTTGACTTCAAGGTTCTGGCGGTCGGCAGTTTCGCATCCTTCCCTAGTCAAATCTTCGCCGATCTCGGTGATCGCCTGCTGGACGTCTTCGGGCAGACTGTCCCACTTTTCCTGCCTGATCACGTAGGTCGCGACAAAGGAACCAAAGTTCATCCCCTGCGTACCCCAGTCAAGGAATGTTTCCATTCCGTAAGGGGTGACACTGGGATAGGGGAAGAGCCCGGCGTCGATCGTCCCGCGCGACAGCGCCTCGCGCACTTCGGGCGCCGGCATCTGCACCGGCACGCCGCCGATTTTCTGGACGGTCAGGTCAAGCGCGCCGCCAGTGCTGCGGATCTTCAGGCCGTCCATGCTGTCCAAACCGGTGATCTCACGGCTCGACGTCAGCAGGTTGTAGGGCGGCAGCACCATCGCCATCAGCAGGCGCACGCCGTTCGGCGCGAATTCGGCCTGGTCTAGCGCGCCGCCGGGCTTGGCGATCTCCCAATAGGCCATCGTGCCCTCACACGACGTCGAAAACGCCTCGGGCAACTGCCCGACCGCCGAAAGGGGCATCTTGTCGCTGACATAGGAGGGGCCGACATAGCCGATATCGGTCACGCCGGTCTGGGTCAGCGAGAGCAGGTCCTTGGCCTTGCCGAGTTGCTGAGCCGGGAAGTACGCGAACTCGGTTTTCCCGGTCCGCTCGCTCACCCGTTCCATGAAAGGTTCGATCAGGCTCTGGGCAATGTAATGGCCGGTGGGCAGGCTGTCGGCCGCGCGCAGTTCGATCTCCTGCGCTGCAACCGGCTGCACGGCGAGCGGTAGCAAGGCAACGCTCAGGGCCCAGCCCGCTGTCCGTAAGGGCGATGGGAATTTGGATATTCTGGTCATGATTTCATTCTCCTCCTGTCTTTTAGGGTTATGGACTGGCGCTATTGCGCAGGCCGACGTCGTCAGTTCATTGTCGAGGGCAGCCACAGCACCAGCACGGGAAATGCAGTGAGCAACGCGATCACCAGCAAATGCGCCAGAACATGCGGAAACGTCCCGCGAAAGATTTCGCCCAAGGGTCGCCGGGTATATCGGGCCACCACAAAGACATTCATGCCCAGCGGCGGAGTGACCATGCCGACCTCGGCCGTCACCACGACGATCACCCCGAACCAGATCGGGTCGAAGCCCAGCGACAGGACCAGCGGCAAAAGCACCGGCACCGTCAGGATGAGGATGGCGATCTGGTCCATGAAGGCACCCAGAAAGACGTAGATGATCAGGATCACCACCATCACCCCCATCGGCGAAATACCAAGGCCGCCGATCCATTGGGTCAAATCGTTGGTCACCCGCGTGAGGGTGAAGAAATAGCCAAAGATATGCGCGCCGAGGATCACGAAAAGGATCATGCAGGTGGTCTGCGCCGCCCGTCTCAGGCAACCCCAGGCTTGGCTGAATCCCAGTTTGCGCTCGTGCAGCGCCAGCAGCATCGCGCCGAAGGCGCCGATCCCCGATGCCTCGGTCGGCGTGGCAATGCCCGAGTAGATCGTGCCGGTGACGGCCAGGAACAGCAGCAGCATTGGCCCGACACGCGACAGCGACGCAAATTTATCGCGAAAGCTGTAAGGCTGGCCGGCAGGCGCGACCGAGGGATCAATCCGCACCAGAACCGCGACCGTGGCCATGATGGTCAGAGCGACCAGAATCCCCGGTATCACCCCCGCCACCAGCAGCTGTCCGACCGAGACATCGGCAATGATCCCATAGAGAATCAGCGCCACAGATGGCGGAATCAACATCGCCAGTGTGCCCGAAATCGCCACGACGCCGCTGGCCAGCTTGGGGTCGTAGCCTTCGTCGATCATCGCCGGGATCGAAGTGGATGCCAGCGTTGCCGCCGCTGCCGTGCTCGACCCCGAGATCGCGCCAAAGCCCGCCCCGGCTACCGCGGTAGCCATGGCCAGGCCGCCGCGGAGACGGCCGACCCAAATGGTTGCAGCGCGAAAGAGATCTTGCGCCACGCCCGAGATGATCACGAATTCGGCCATCAGGATGAACATCGGGATGGTGATGATTTCGTAGGAATTCGCGGTACTTAGGGGTGCAGTCTTCAGGATGCCGCCCAGTACCGCCATGCCGCCGAACAGATAGAGCCCTACAGACCCCGAAATCGCCATTGCCAAGGCCACCGGCAGCCCGATCACAAGCAGCCCGGCCAGAAGCGCAATTACCAGAGCCACCGTCACAGGACGTCCTCCCCTTGGAGCGCGGTGGTCTCGGGCGGGGGCGGCATTTCAACCAGATCGTGGCGCGAGAAGATGGAAAACGCGTGCCCGACCACCCGGTAGATCAGGCGCAGCGTCAGCAGCGCGGTGCCAATCAGGACGACCAGATAGGCCGGCCAGGTCAGCCATGGGACCAGCGCGGCGATCCGGTCCTGCCCGGCATAGGCGCTCTGGAAGCGGCCCCAGGCCTCGAACGCGATCAGCGCCATGACAACTGCCCCTGCAGCATAGCCCACCGCCTGCCCCAGATGGCGAACCCGTCGCGGAAGTATGTTTTGGAACAGATCGATTGCCACGTGCCCGTGATGATGGAGTGTGTCGGGCAGCATCAGGAAGAATACCGTGACCACAAGGTAGAGACCGATCAGGTCGTAGGACCAGCCCAGTGGCATCGAAAGCGCGTAGCGCATCGCAACATCCACGACCACGATCAGCATGATCACCGCCAGTGCGACACAGGCCAGCGCCGCAAACCCGGTCTCTAGCACGGCCAGCCCCCGCGAAACGGCCAACAGGCCGCGCGCGCCCCCCCTTTTCTTCGGCGGTTCCATTGCGGCCACCCCCCCCTTTTTTTTGGCGCTATTTCGGGCCATTTCCATCGGCGATTTCCACGCCGGAAACGAGCCGCCTTAGCCTCATTGTGGCGCCAAACTTAGCAAGGCCCCCTTGCATGTCAACGCTCCCCGTGCAAAAAAACTAGCAATACAGTCTTTTAGTCTTTTGTAGCGTGCGGTCGGTGCAGCCGATCCGGTGCCGGGGGGGGGAATCATGTTTCAAATGCTCGACGGGGTGCGCGTGGTAGAGCTGGGCCATATTCTCCTGGCCCCCTACGCCACCCAGTTCCTGGGCGATTTCGGCGCTGATGTGATCAAGGTCGAAGCGCCGGAAGGCGACTATTATCGGCGCCTCGGCGCCTCGCGCGTGCCGGGTATGACCGCTCAGTGGATGGCGGTGAACCGGAACAAACGCAGCATTGCGCTTGATCTCAAATCCCCCGAAGGGCGTGCGGCGCTGCTGGAGATGCTGAGTCAGGCGGACATCGTGGTTCACAATATGCGAGTGCCTGCGATCGAGCGGCTGGGTCTTGGATATGACGCCGTGCGGGAGGTCAATCCGCGCATCGTCTACTGCGCCGCGATCGGGTTCGGGCAGGACGGGCCCTATGCCGACTTGCCCGCCTTCGATGACCTGATTCAGGCCCGGTCGGGTCTGGCCGAGGCCAACGGGCGCAACGCAGGTGCCCCCGCCTTTGTGCCGATGGTGGCCGCCGACAAGATCACCGGGCTGGCGCTGGGTCAGGCGATGCTGGCCGGCCTGTTCCGGCAGCGCACCACCGGCGAAGGGTGCTACATCGAAACGCCGATGTTCGAAACGATGATATCGGTGATGTTGAGCCAGCATTTCAACGGGGCGGCCTTCCGGCCTCCGGAAGGCGGGTTCGGCTATGCGCGGGTCATGAGTCCATTCCGCAAACCAGCGCAAACCAGCGACGGTTTCATCGCGCACGGGATCTACAAATTCGATCAATGGCAGCGGTTTCTGCGTGCTGTGGGTCGCGACGACGTGGCCGACGGCCCCATGATGACCGACGCGGCGACCGCACAGCGGCATTTTCCCGAACTCTATGAACTTGTTGTAACGCATATCCTGCCGCAGCGGACCACCGCAGAGTGGCAGGCGCTGTTCGATGCCCTCGATATTCCCAATGCCCCAGTGATGGCGATGGAGGACCTGCCCGACGATCCGCATGTCCGCGCCGTTGGCCTGATAGAAGATTATGACCATCCCCAGCAGGGGCCGATGCGCCGGGTCCGAAGCCCTTATACGATGCGCGGCGTCGAGATGGGCCCCGATCTTCCGGCACCTGCCCTTGGCGCACAGGGCACGGCGATCCTGGAAGAGTTCGGCTTCTCACCGGAAAGGGTTGCTCAACTGATAAAGGCCGGTGTCGTTGTGCAACCCGAGCAGGACTCGTCGGTAAACGACGGTCTGACAGGAGCGGTGCCTCGGTCCGGCGACCAGCCTTGAGCGGCACCCGGACCACCGGCGTCGGCCACTGTCCCCGCCCGGAGGAAGGCTCGGCCAGGGAACTGCTTCGGCAGCGTGACGGCATCCCCTTGTATCTCAAGCTCGCAAGCCTATTTCGCGAAAAGATTCGCTGCGGCGATTGGCCCATACACAGCCAGTTGCCAACCCTTCCGGCCCTGCGCGACGAATACGGCCTGGCGCGCGAAACCGTCCGCCAGGCTCTTGGGGTTCTGCGCAATGAGGGCATGATCGACAGCACGCGCGGACTGGGCACCTTCGTGACTGCGGCGGCCGAGGAGAGCGAGCCACGTGCGCCCGCCTACGATCCGCTGACGCTCGGGGCACAGGTGCGTATAGATATATTGTCGCGTGCGCCCTGTAAGGAGCTTCCCGATCTTGGCCGCGACCTGACGGGGATGGAAACGCCGCTGGTTCATGTGCGCAAGCGCCATCACGCCGGGCAGCAGCCGTATTCGCTGGTCGATCTGTGGCTGCCGCAACGCTATTTCGAGATGCTGCCCGAGGGCGCTGACGAAACGCAGCTATATTCGCAACTGCTGCGCGACCACACCGGCATGACGGATCTGTCGGGCGACCAGATCATCACCATCGTTCGGGCCGACATCGCCACCGCGCACCTGTTGGGCATCACCCTCAGCGAGCCGGTGGCCCATGTGGTCTCGCGCTTGTTCGATCCCGAAGGCCGCCCGGTCATGGCTCACCTCGTGCAGATCCGCAGCGACGTCTTTTCCGCCGAGCGCCAGTTCGGCAATCTCGCCACAGGAGATCCCGGCTCCTGGCGCCCGCATATGGCGGAACCCGCCCCGCCCGAGCATTCGGGCGAACCACACCCACGTCAGAAGAAGGAGTGATCGCATGGATTTCGATCTCACCGAAGAGCAACGGGCCATCCGCGACGCGGTGGCCAGGATCTGCTCGCGTTTCGACGATGCCTACTGGCTGGAACGCGAACGAACCGGGACCTTCCCCGAAGATTTTGCGGCCGAGATCGCAAAGGGCGGTTTCTATGGCGTCACGATGGAAGAGCAGTATGGCGGATCGGGCCTGGGTATCACAGAGGCATCGCTGGTCATGCAGGAGATCGGGCGTTACGGCGCGGCGGCCAGTTCCGCGGTGCATATCAATATCTTTGGGCTGCAACCGGTGGTCGGCTTCGGCACCGACGAACAGAAGGCTCGAATGCTGCCGCCTCTGATCCGCGGAGAGCACCGCTCCTGCTTCGGCGTAACCGAACCGGACGCCGGCCTTGATACCACGCATATCTCGACCTTTGCGCGCCGACGCGAAGACGGTGGGTATGTGGTCAACGGGCGCAAGGTCTGGACCTCGACCGCACAGCGCGCAGATCACATCCTGCTGGTGACCCGGACCACGCCCATCGAGGACTGCGAGCGACCGACCGACGGCATGTCAGTGTTCTACACCGATTTCGACCGCAGCAAGATCGACGTGCATGAAATTGCCAAGATGGGCCGCAAGGCGGTCGACTCCAACGCTATCTTCATTGATGGGCTGGAGGTGCCCGAAGAGGACCGCATCGGCGCGGAAGGTGAGGGTTTCAAGGTCCTGCTCCACGGGCTGAATGCCGAGCGGATCATTGTCGCCGCGGCTGCGGTCGGGTTTGGGATGTACGTACTGGAAAAGGCGGCCGCCTATGCGCGCGAACGCGTCGTCTTCGACCGTCCAATCGGCCAGAACCAGGCGATCCAGCATCCGCTGGCCTCGGTGTGGATGCGCCTTCAGGCGGCGGAACTGATGACCTACAAAGCCGCCACGCTTTACGATCAGGGCAAGCCCTGCGGGCTGGAGGCCAATACCGCGCGCAACCTCGCCGGCTCGGCGGCCTACGAAGCGGCATTCCGCGCGGTGCGCACCCACGGCGGCTTTGGCTTCGCGCAGGAATACCACGTCGAGCGTTACTTTCGCGAAAGCGTACTGAACTTCATCGCGCCGGTCAGCGAGGAGTTGATCCTCTCCTACGTGGCCGAGAAGGCATTGGGGATGCCCAAGTCCTACTGACTCTTCGCCCGTATCGCGATCACTCCGGGTCGTGCCCACCCTCGACGCTGACGAGCGCCGACGGTGGGGCGGCCAAGGCCCTTTTCAGAACGCGTTAAGCCCGGTCAGGTTGCGCCCGATGACCAGTTTTTGGATTTCGGTGGTGCCATCGGGAATCGGCATGACCTTTGCATTGCGGAAGTGCCGTTCAACGGGGAACTCTTTGGTGATGCCGTTGCCGCCGTGGATCTGCACCGCTTTGCCGGCGATTTCGACGGCCATTTCGGTTGCATACCATTTCGCCATCGAGGTCTGGGTGTCACAGCGCACGCCCAGGTCCAGAAGTTGCAGCCCGCGCTGGCACAACAGGCGCGCGGCATCCAGGTGCGTGGCCATGTCGGCCAGGTAGCCTTGAATCAACTGGTGCCCGCCGATCGGCTTACCATGTTGTTGGCGATCCTGCGCATATTTGACGGCACATTCCAACGCCGCCTGCGCTATGCCAATGCTCGTCAGGCCGACAAACACGCGAGCGCTCTCAAACAGTTTCAATGTCTGGAACAGGCCGCCGCCTGCATTACCCAGAACATGGTCAGCGCTGGTTTCGGCACGGTCGAAAAACAATTCGCAGGTCGATGCACCGACAAGCCCCAGCTTGCGCAATTCGCGGCTCTCGTAGTTGCCGGTATCGCGGTCGACGATGACCATGGAAATACCGTCGTCCAGATTGCAGACAACGATGGCGAAATCCGACTGGGCCCCATTGGAAATCCAGAGCTTCTGGCCAGTGACGAAAATCTTATCGCCCTCGCGGTCCGCACGTGTCTTGACCTCGCGTACGTTCGAACCGACCTCTGGTTCGGAAATACAGGTGGCACAGATCCGTTCGCTGCGCAGGAGCGGCTTCAGATAGGCCTCTTTCTGCGCCACATTTCCCAAGAGGTTGACCGCGAACACGGCATGACCCTGAATCAGCACCGCGATTGCCAGATCGGCCCATATCCGGGCCAGTTCCTCGTATAGGATGCCATAGGTCATGCGGTCGATTCCGGCACCGCCGTCCTCTTCGGGGATCAGGCCGCTGATCAGCCCGAATTCCTCGACCTTGGCGAACAGGGACTTCAGGGTTTTCGCATCGGGGGGGTGGCCGAGGTTCTCGTATTTCTCGGCCAGCGGCGCGAACTCTGCCTCGGCCATCTTGCGGAAGTTTTCCAGCAACATGCGTTGCTCATCTGTATAGATTGCCTGAGCGGCGGCGATCACGTTTTCCATGGTTCGTCTCCTTGTTTCAACGGCCCAGAATGGTGACGCAGGCGGCCGCTTCTTCTACCCCGTGCAACCCCCCGCCGTTTTCGGCGATGGCGTTCTTTGCCCCTTCGACCTGACGCGCGCCAGCTTCGCCGCGTAGTTGCGTGACCAGTTCGAAAACCTGCCCTATCCCTGTGGCACCGACCGGGTGGCCCTTGGATTCCAACCCGCCCGAGGGGTTCACCGGAATGCGTCCACCGATCTTTGTCTCGCCGCGCAGACTGGCGGGACCGCCCTCGCCGAATTCGACAAATCCGAGGTTCTCGATCTGGATCACTTCGCCCACGGCCGTGGCGTCATGCACTTCGGCCACCGATATATCCTCGGGGCCGATCCCGGCCTGTTCATAGGCCTCAAGCGCGGCAAGCCGGGTCAGGTGGTTCTTGTAATCTTCCGGCGGACGATCGGTGCCCGAGCGCAGGATCGCGGCCTTGACCTTGATCGCGCGCGCGGGATCTAGGCCCAGACGTTTTATCCCCTCGCCGGTGCATAAAACGGCCGCAGCGGCCCCGTCCGAGATCGGGGCGCACATCGGCAGGGTCAGCGGATAGGTGATCGGCGGCGCGGCCAATACCCGATCGACGCTCATGGCTTCTCGGTATTGCGCCAGTGGATTATGCACGGAATGCGCATGGTTCTTGGCGGCGACGGCGGCGAACTGTTCCTGAGTTGTGCCAAAGGTCTTCATGTGCAGCCGGGCGAAGCCTGCGTAGACATCCATGAACACGCTGTAGGGCTTGGGCGATTTCGATCCTTCGGGTTCCTCGACCCCTGCACCCAGATCGGCCAGCCGTTGCGCGACCTCTTCGCTGTTGCTGACGTCCCAGCCGCTGTCGAAGGCCGAAAACATCAACGCACGGTCGTCAGAATACATCTTTTCGGCGCCCACGGCGAGACAGCAGTCGCCATTGCCGGCCTTGAGGAAATCGACTGCCAGTTTGAACCCGGTCGAGGCGCTGGCGCAGGCGTTTTCGACATTCACCACCGGAATGCCCTGAATGCCCATTTCACGCAGCGCGATTTCGCCGCGGATCATGTGCTGGCCCTCCATGTGGCCCTGCACCGCGTTCGAGAAGAATGCGCCGTCGATACGATCTGCCGTCACTCGGGCATCGGAAAGCGCGGCGGCGACGGCCTCGCCGGTCATGTCCTTGATGGTTTTGTCCCGGAACTTTCCGAACGGCGTCATCCCGATGCCAACGATGTAAATGTCCTGCATCGTTTGTCCTCCTGACCTAGTATCCGCGAAACTGCGGTTTTCGTTTTTCATTGAACGCCGACAGACCCTCGTGCATGTCCCAGGATCGCATGTGCGCGCGCAGGTTCAGCATCTCTTCGGAAAGCGCGGCGGTTTCGTCCACGTCCAGCGACCGATTGGAAACCGTCTTCATGCGGCGTAAGACCGCCGGGCTTTTTTCTGCCAGCCTGTCGGTAAAGGCCTGCACCGCTTGTCGCAGGTCTTCGTCCGCGACGACCTTGTTCACCAGTCCCCAGTCCATCATGTCCCGTGCCGAAACGTTCTCGCCCGAGAACAGCAGGTATTTCGCGCGGTTCAGGCCAATCCTACGCGGCAGGATCGCCGCACCGCCGGCCCCGGGAAAGACGCCAAAGTTGGAATGTGCGTCGCCCAGTTGCGCGCTTTCGGCGGCAAAGACCAGATCGCAGGCCATCACCATTTCCAAACCGCCCGCCATCGCCAGCCCGTTCACTGCGGCGATCACCGGTTTCGGGCCATGTCGCATAAGCCCAAACGTGTGATCGACAAGATCCAGAAGATCCGGCTCGCCTGGTGCATGTTTGGCGCCAGCAACTTCTTTCAGATCGGCACCGGCGCAGAATGCCCGGCCAGAGCCGGTCAGGACAATTGTACGCACCCCATCGTCGGCCAGCGCCGATTCCAGTGCTGCCGCCATCTCGCGCAGCATCTGCGTTGACATTGCGTTGAGCTGTTCGGTGCGCTGGAAGGTAATCCATTCAGTTTTTGCGACCCGCTCAACGAATAGCGTCTGCTTTGCCTCACTCATGCTAAGCTCCTGATAATTATACATATTATTGGTTTTTCGCCTTGTCTTTTGCGGCGATTTACGCTGCACTCGGGCGGACCCGCACGTGGAAAACAAAAGAACTGGAGATTGATATGAGCACTGCACCCCTGGCCGGCCTGAAAATCCTCAGCCTTGCCGAACAGTTTCCCGGTCCCTATGCCACAATGCTGTTGTCCGACATGGGAGCCGAGGTGATCATGATTGAACGCCCGGGCATCGGTGATCCGGCCCGGCAATTTCCGCCCTTGTTCCGGGCACTGAACCGAGGCAAGCGCAGCGTTGCGTTGGATCTGAAATCGGCCGAGGGGCTGGCACGGTTTCGCGAACTGGCCAAGGAATCGGATGTCATCGTCGAAGGGTTCCGCCCTGGCAAGCTTGCGGCCTTGGGTGCCGGTTTCGAGGACATGCGTAGTGTCAACTCGCGGCTGGTTTATGTATCGATTTCGGGTTACGGGCAGGACGGCCCCTATCGTGACAGGGCTGGCCATGACCTGAGCTATGAAGGGGTTGGCGGTTTGCTGGCCGATCAGGCCGATGCAAAGCAGCCCGGCCCTGTGCCGCCGATCCCCCTTGCGGATGTTGGCGCGGCGTTGTTCGCGGCGATCGCAATCCTGTCGGCGGTGGTGTCGAGCCAGCGCACAGGGCAGGGGCGTTACGTGGACGTGTCCATGTCGGATGCGGTGGTTTCGATGTTGACCGCATTCCTCGTTCCCGCCGCCAATGGAACACCGCTGGGCGAATTTATCGCCGAGCCGGGCTATGGCGTGTTCACCTGCAAAGACGGCAAGCTCTTGACCTTGTCCATCGCGCATGAGGACTGGTTCTGGAAACCGTTCTGCGATGTGATCGACAGGGCGGATCTTGCGCCGTTGACAGGCCGCGACCGTGTCGCCCGCAAGGCCGCGCTGCGCGAAGAAATCGCGGCGATTCTGGTTGGCAAGACGCGCGCCGAATGGGGCGACCTTCTGGATAAGGCGGGGGTGCCATGGGGTCCGGTCAATTCCCTGGTCGAAACGTTGGACGACCCCCATGTGCGTGCGCGCCAGCTGCTGCGCAAGATTACGCATGACGGCGGCAAGGCCGAGACTTTTATTGTCCAGCCGTTGAAATTTGATGGCTTCGAAACCGCAACACCGAATCTGCCCCCTGAACTCGGGGCAGATAATGACAGCGTTTTTTCGGACGACGCCACCTAGAGGCGGCGGTTGGTCGATGTCTACTCTAGCAGGCAAACGAATACCCACCATTCACTGGATAGGTCTGTCCGGTGATCCAGCTGGCAGCATCCGAGCAGAGGAACAGGATCATTCCGGCGGGGTCTTCCGGCTCGCCCAGACGGCGGATCACGTATTGCGACAATGCCCGCTTCTCGGTCTCTGCATCCGGGATCAGGTCGGCGACAGCCGGAGTTCTTGTGCCCCCCAAGGCGACGCAATTCGCGGTGATCCCGAACCGGCCGCCGGCCTTTGCAATTGCCCGCATGAAGCCGGCCGCACCGGCCTTGGCCCCGGAATAAACCGCCAGATGCGGTTCACCGACACGGCCGGCGTCGGAAATGACGATCACAATGCGCCCATAGCCACTGTTAACCATCAACGGCATGGCGTGACGGGTGCAGTTCAGCACCCCATCGAAATTGGTGGCCATCCAGCGGCGCCATTCATCGGGATCGGATTCCCAAAAAGGGACCAGATCGTCGAGCCGCGATGTCGGCCCGGCGTTGCCCGCATTGTTGACCAGAATATCCACGCCGCCAAATGTGGTCTGCGTTTCGGCAAACGCCGCGCCAACCGCGTCGAAATCCGAGACGTCGAAGGCGAGCGGCAGAGCCTTTGCACCCGCTGCCTCCACTTCCGCGGCAACGCTTTCGGCCCGTTCGGCGTGAAAATCGTTGACAACGATGGCACCGGCTCCGTGTTCCGCCAGATAAAGCGCGACTTGCCGACCAACGCCTTGCCCCGCTCCGGTTACAAATGCGGTACGACCTTTGATGGAAAGCAGGTTACTCATCTTCGCTCCTTTCTATCCCAGCCATCTCTTCCGGCGGCGATAGTGTTTGATATCTCGATAGCTTTTGCGCTCGCCCGATGCGGTTACGCCGAGATAGAATTCCTTGATGTCCTCGTTGTCAGCGAGCTTGTCGGCAGGGCCGTCCATCACGATCCGGCCGTTCTCCATCACATAGGCATAGTCGGCGATCGATAGCGCCGCGGCGCTGTTTTGTTCGACCAGGAAGAAGGTCGTGCCTTCTGACTTGAGCTGCTTGAGCACTTCATAAACATCCCGGACCATCATCGGGGCCAATCCCAACGACGGTTCGTCGATCGCGATGATCTTGGGGCTGGCCATCATGGCCCGGCCGATCAGCAGCAGTTGTTGTTCGCCACCAGACATGAAGCCAGAGGTGCGGTTGCGCAGGTCCGCAAGCCGGGGCATCAAGGTGTAAACATGGTCCAGGCGCTTTTTCAGCTCGGCGGAGTTGGGCACCATGTGCCCGCCGACGATCAGGTTTTGCTCTGACGTCAGATGCCGCAAAACGCGCCGCCCTTCCATCACATGGATGAGACCGTTCTTCACGACTTCCGAGGCTTCCATGTTCTGAATGGGAGTTCCGTCCAGAACGATGGACCCCGCCGAAACGGTTCCATCCTCGGATTTGAGCGTTCCCGAGATGGCTTTAAGCGTCGTGCTTTTTCCTGCGCCATTGCCACCGAGCAGAGCAACACATTGTCCCGCACGGACTGTCATGGACACGCCTTTGAGCGCCAGGATGACGTCGGAATATGTCACCTCTACGTTGTTGAGTTCCAGCATGGTCATATTGCCCGGGGCTAAGGATCAGAACGGGCGCCGCGACTGCGGCGCCCGGATTAATTCACCATTTCTCAACTTGCGGAACGTCGACACCCGTTGCCGCGATGGTGATTTTCCCATCTTTGACGGTGCCCACATTCACTTTGAGGCCTTCCAATGGGAACGGTGCTTCTGGCGTAAAGGACAAGGTCGGCAGGAACCCATGGGTTTCTTCGGTGGTGATCGGTTTGGCAAAAAGCGCCTCACGTACCATCTCTCCGGTCAGGCCCTCGGCGCCGTTCGCCTCGATCGCGTGATCGATCACGGTCACGGTATAGAGACCCTGAGATACGCCCATTGCGGTCACGACGTTCCAAGGTGCTTCGAGTCCGTAATCGGCAACCAATGTCTCGTAGAATTGTCGCGCGGGAGTGTCCTCATCGGCCGCAATCACCATGCCGTAGGCTTCAAAGTCCCCCTCCATTTGCTCAAGCCCGCCAAGCGCGCTACCCGAGGCTGGAAGCCCGTTATGCGAACTCATCATGATCGGGATGTTCGCCCCGTTGGCCTGCAGCCCACGTTTCGCGGCAACCACGATAGAGGTGTTCGTTTGGATTACCAGCACCTCGGCCCCGGCTCGTACAACGCGGCGCATTTGCCCCGTCAGATCGGTGGGTTGAACTTCGGTATAGATGACCTCGACGAGGTCGATCTCCTCGGGGTGCTCTTCGGCATAGAGTTCAATGCCCTTTGCCATGTCGACATAGGCAGGCGATGCTTCTGAGGCGAGGATCGCAACCTTGAGCGGTTCGTCTCCGCCGCGCTGTTCACGCATCCAGTTCAGAAAGCCGACACTTTCGTGCGAATAGGTCGGGCGTGGGTTGAAAATCCAGGCATCCGGTTGCCAGGCAAAACCGTAGGCCGCTGTGGCCATGAACATCGGGATTTTGTCTTCCGGCAGGCGTTCGGAAAGGGCCGCGACGTCGGGCCCGCCGAGGCCGACAACCGCAATCGGGTCCAGTTCCGATTTGATCCCGGGCCAGAGACTTGCCACCTGTGCCGCGTCATAGCGGGTTTCGTAGTTTTTGTAGTTCAGCGTGACGCCAAGTTCCTTGCCGCGGGTTTCATTCCACCAGGTGAACACAGCCTCACGTCCGCCGGCCAGAATGGGCATGATGTCAGCATAAGGGCCGGAAAAGTCCGACAGCAGGGCCAGATTATAGGTCTCTTCGGCCTGCGCCTTCAAAGGCATGGTCGCCGCGGCCGCCAAGGCAGCCGCAGCCAGAAAGCCGCGAAGACCTCGATTCGATTGGTAAGTCATATTCTTCCTCCCAGGTTTAGAGCCGCTCTATTTCTCAGTAAGGAAACGGCCAGATACGGTATGACGACTTCAGGATGTTCCAGCGGTGCATCAGCCCCTTGGGTTCGAGGATCATAAACAATGCGATCACGCCGCCAAGAACGACATTCATGCCAGCGAACACGATGTCACCGCCAAGGAATGATACCGAGTCGGCGATATTGGGGCCGACCGTCGCGATAATTTCCTGGATGATGCGGATAATGAAGACGCCGATCAGGGCCCCCACGATTGAACCCATCCCGCCGACGATGATCATCGCGACGAAGAAGATCGAGTGAAACAGGGTGAACTGGTCTACCCCCACGAAGCGGATCAGATAGGCCCAAAGCGCCCCGCCGACGCCCGCATAGAAAGCGCCGATCAGGAAGGCATTTGCCTTTGTGGCCGCGACATTGATCCCCATTATACCCGCGGCCACGTCATCATCCCTGACCGCCACGAAGGCACGGCCGAAGCGTGACCGAACGATCCCGAACGCGCCCGCCACCATGATCGCGGTGACCGCGAAATTCAGATAGAACTGCGAAGATTCGCTGACAAATCGCAGCCCGAAAAGCTCGGCCGGGGGCACGGTGATACCGTTCGATCCACCCAGCCAGGTAGACGGCAGGTTCAATACGGCAAAGTGGAACAGGAACTGAGCTGCAATCGTGGTCAGTGCCAGATAGAACCCCTTGATCCGCGCCGCGGTCAAGCCAAAGAGAAAGCCGAACAGCGCAGCCGAGAGCCCGGCCAGAGGAATGGTCAGCAGAAACGTAAGGCCGGTCTTCGAGGCCAGTATCGAGGCCGTATAGGCCCCGACCCCCATGAAAGCCGCCTGACCCAGGTTGATCTGGCCCGCATAGCCGGTGCAGATCTGAAGCCCGACGGCGATGACGGCGCTGATCATCATCATATTCAGGATAGCGATGATACGGCTGCTCACCAGGTAAGGCGCCAACAGCAGTAGAGCCATGAATACGACGAGGGCCAGAAACTGCCAGCGCGTTCGGATCAAACGTCTGTCACTGCGATAGCTTGTCGGGAATACGCCGGAAGGGTCCATGGATTACACCCGTTCAATTGTGCGCCAGCCGAACAGGCCGGTCGGTCGGATCAGCAGAATGGCAAGCATGATGATATAGGGGACAACGCTGCCCAGTGACCCTCCGATCAGCGGGTCAAGATAGTTGGTTGTCAGGCTCTGGACGATGCCGATAATCACGCCCGCAAGGATCAGCCCGCCGATGGATTCCAGCCCGGCAAACAGCGCCACCGGCAGGGCCGCGAACCCGATATCCGAGGCCAGGAAGGTCAGCGATTTGCCGCTGAGAAAGATCATCGCACCAATTGTGGACAGGATTGCCCCGAGAACCCAGGCAAAGGCAATCGAGCCTTTCACCGAAATGCCCATCGAGGAGGCCACGACGTGGTCTTCCGCCACGGCGGTCATCCGCAGGCCGGACCGGGTCCGGTTGAAGAACCACGACAGGCCGACGGCGGCGACAATGGTGATGATCCCGCCTATCAGGAGGTTCATCGGGATCAACATGTCGCCGAGGAACAAGGGTTTCAGCGGGAAAATGATCGGGAAGGGCCGCACGGCGGGACCGAACACAAGCAGCACCAGACCGCGCAGCAGGATCAGAAGACCGACGGTGACCATGACCATCGAGAAAACCGATTCACCGATCAGCTTTGTCAGGAAAATCCGTTCGATTGCGTACCCGACCAGCCCGGCCAGAACCAGCGAAAGGGGTATCGACAACCAAAGGCTAAGCCCCGCTTGCATCGTTGTGAACCAGACGATGAACCCGCCGATGATCACAAGCTCGCCCTGCGCGAAGTTGAACACCTTGCTGGCGCGATAAATCACAACAAAGCCCATGGCCACCAGCGAATACAGAAGGCCGATCAAAGCCCCGGTAATGATGTCATTGATGAAATAGACCATTGTCGCCGACCTCCTTTAAGATTTGGACTGCCGCTTGGCAGCCTTCGATGCGTTTTCAACATCCGACACGCGAACCGTGGTCTTGAGAACGCCTTGACGACCGTCCTGATAGGTCACAGCGATTTCGAGATCTGTCTCGTCATCGCCAGCATAGATCGCCTCGACGAGCTTGGCATACCGTTCCTCCAGAAAGGCCCGGCGAAGCTTTCGGCTGCGGGTCAACTCGCCTTCATCCGGGTCGAGTTCCTTGGGAAAATTCGCAAAACGTGCCACGCGCGAGCCTTCGGGCAGGAGCGCATTGATGCGCGCCACTTCGCCTTTGATAAGGTCCAGAACTTCGGGTTTCTGCGACAGATCGGTGTAGGTCGAAAAGCTGATCTTGTTCTCTTCCGCCCAACGCCCGAGAACTTCCATATCGATATTGATAAGCGCGCTGACGAAATTCCGGCGTTCGTCGCCCAATGTCATGAGGTCCTTGATGAAGGGGCTATACCGCAACCGCGTTTCGATGAACTGCGGCGGATAGCTGTGACCGTTTGCCAGGCGGCGCATGTCCTTGACACGGTCAAAGAACAATAGCTCGCCGTCGTCGGTCATCGAGACCGCATCACCGGTCTTGTACCAACCGTCTTCGGTCAGCACCTCTGCGGTCTTTTCGGGCTTGCCGTGATAGCCGCCGAAGCCCGATCCGCCACGCACCTGAAGCTCCCCTTCGTCCGAGACCCTGTATTCCAGCGGTTCGCCGTAGTTCGTGTTGCTTTGCATCCAGCTGCCGCTGGTTTCCAGCTGATAGCTTTCGCCGACATGCGCGGTCAGAAGGCCGATTTCGGTCGCGCCATACACGTTGCGCAGCTTAACCCCCATCGCGTGGAACATACGAAAGACGTCAGGTGCCATCAGGGCGCCGCCGCTCATTGCGTTTTTGGCCTTACCAAGGCCAAGATTGTCGCGCAGGTGATGCAGCACCAGAGCTTCGGCAAAGGGAAGCTGCAGGCGTGCGGCAAGGCTGGGGCTACGCCCTTCCAGCCGCTCGACGTAAACGTTGCGGCCAACCTTCATGCCCCAATTGTACATCGCATTGCGGAACTTGCCCGCGCCCAGCATCCGGGCCTGAACGATGGAGGCGAGGTTTTCCCACTGGCGCGGACTGAACACCAGTGCATCAACCGCCAGTTCGCGAATGTTGGTCAGTACGTCTTCAGGGCCTTCGGGAAAATTGACGACCATGGGCGCGATCAAACCGATCGACAGGCCGAAAATCTGTTCCGTGACCCAGGCAGGCGAAATGTAGGTCAGGTATTCGGTGCCCGGCGCGATTTCGATTGCCCCCATCACCCGCGAGCAATTGTCGAACAGGTAGCGATGGCTGATGACAACGCCCTTGGGTTTTCCCGTGGTCCCCGAAGTATAGGACAGCAAGGCGGTATCGTCCGCCCGTCCACGTTTTACGTGTTCTTCAAATCTGGCGGGTTCCTTGGCGTGGATCTGACGCCCTGCCGCGCTCACACTTTCAAACGAATGCAACAGGGGATGATCATAGCCCCACAGACCGGAATCGTCCCAGTAAACGACCGCCAGGGCGCCCGAGTACTTGCCCGCAATCTCGATGCATTTATCGACCTGCTCCTGATCCTGCGCCAGAAAAACCCGCGTTTGCGAGTCTTCGGCCAGATACAGAATCTCTTCAGCGTTTTGATCCGGATAGACAGACAGGACTTTGCCGCCTAACGACTGGACGGCGTATTCAGCCCAGAAATGTTCGGGTTCGTTTTCGCCAATCATCATGACGGATTCGCCAGCCGACAAGCCCAGGTTCTCCAACCCGAGAGCCAGGGCGCGAACCCTGTCAAGAACATCGGCCCAGGTGAATTCACGCCAGATGCCCAGGCGCTTGTGCCGTTCGGCGAGGTTGGTCGGTGTGGATGTCGCTCGCGCGAGCAAAACCTGCGGCAGGGTTTCGCTATGTGTCACTGCTGGGTCCGAAAAGACCATTGCTGTCCGTTGTTTGACCATGCCGCTACCCCAGATATGCCTTTATGACAGCCGGGTCCTTCTGGATTTCTTCCGGGGTGCCTTCGGCGATGACCCGCCCGAAATCCAGCACCACGATCCGGTCGGCAAGGTCCATCACGACGCCCATGTCGTGCTCCACCAGAACTACCGGAATCTTGCGCGCCTCGCGCACATCGAGAATGAAGCGCGCCAGGTCTTCTTTTTCCTCCGAGTTCATGCCGGCCATCGGTTCATCCATCAGCAGGATCGACGGTTCCTGCGCCAATGCACGGCCCAGATCGACACGCTTGCGCAACCCATACCCCAACGTGCCCACGGGCCGGTTGCGGATTGCCTCGATCTCGAGAAAATCGATGATCTCCTCTGCGGCTTCACGATGTTCCGATTCCTCGCGCATCACGGGACCGAACTGGAAAAAGGCCTGGACTACATTCGATTTCATCAGCATGTGGCGGCCGATCATAATGTTTTCCACCACCGTCTGCCCGGCAAAAAGATGGGTGCCCTGAAACGTCCGCGCCAGACCGCGCCGGGCGATCTGGTCAACACGCAGGCCGGTCACGTCCTGCCCGGACAATTCGACACGGCCCTTCTGCGGACGGTAGAAGCCCGCAGTCACGTTCAGAAGTGATGTTTTTCCGGCACCATTCGGACCGATAATTGCAAGCAATTCATCGTCGGCCACGGAGATGCTCACATCGTCGAGCGCGGTCACACCGCCAAATTTCAAAGTTGCGCCACGCACCGCAAGCGGTGACGATACGTGCCCGTTATTCGTGGTCATGTTACAACCCGTGCTTTTCCCCAACACCTCATGGAGGCACGCATAGCCTGACCGCACGGTTTTCCGTTGGTTACGAGTTTTCCTCGCATCGTTCCTCCTCCCACCTCTTAATTCAGAGGTTTGCCTGGTCTATTTTACCAAGTCTCTCCGCGCAGCCTAACAGATGTTAGAAAAATTGGTCAACAACTGAATCCGCTACCAAAGGAAACCGATCAGACAGCCGCGTACTCTGCGGAAAAGCTTCGAAGACCGTTTTGATCCTGACACCAGACTGTCCCGGAGGTGCCGGTCTCTTCATTGTGCAGTTGCAATTCGCAGGGCAGGGTGAGTGGCGCGAGGCCGCGGAACGAAAACCGGTGGGGCGATGTTTTCAACGCATCCGCCGCCAGATTCAGAAGCAGCGTGGCCTGCAATGGGCCATGCACAACAAGCCCGGAATAGGCTTCGGTTTCGGTGGCGTAGACGTAATCATAGTGAATGCGATGGGCATTGAACGTCAGCGCCGAATAGCGAAACAGAAGAACAGGATCCGGTGTCAGCGTCGATCTAAGCGTGGTGGGGTCACCCGCGTCAGCTGCGCTCTCGCCCGTGCGGGGGGTGGAAATCTCACGATAAACGATCGTTTGCTGCTCCCGGATACAAAGCCGGTTGCCACTCAGATACTCATGTTCGACGGTCACAAACACCAATGGTCCACTACGGCCCTGCTTGGCCACAATATCCCTGATCGAAGAGCGCCGGGTGATGGTTTCGCCGATTTTCAGCGGCGCGATATGTTTAACATCGCCGCCGGCCCACATCCGGGCGGGCAGCGGGACAGGGGGTAGGAATCCACCCCTTGCGGCATGGCCGTCTTCTGACAGGGCGGTCGCTGGCACGGTATCAAGGGAAATGCACCAATGAATTCCCAGCGGGACATCGCCTGATCCGTCCCAAAGATGCGGACCGAGCGTGGCGCGGAATTTGTCGATCAGCCCCTCCGTCAGAACGTCTTCTTTAGTCTCGGTGCGTCCCAGCCAGGGCGCCAGCGCGTCAAGGTCGATCTCACCCATAATCCTGGCCTTCAGAACGATCTTGGCATGCCGAGGATATGTTCTCCGACATATGACAGGATCAGGTTGGTCGAGATCGGGGCGACCTGATAGAGGCGCGCCTCGCGGAACTTGCGCTCGACATCGTATTCCCGTGCGAAACCGAAGCCGCCATGGGTCTGGATGCAGGCATTGGCCGCTTCCCAGCTGGCCTCCGAAGCCAGCAGCTTGGCCATATTCGCCTGTGCTCCGCAATCCAGCCCAGCATCGAACCGCCTGCAGGCTTCAAAGCGCATCAGATTGGCGGCCTCGATGTTCACATAGGACCTGGCGATAGGGAATTGCACGCCCTGGTTCTGGCCGATGGGGCGGTCAAAGACCATGCGGTCGCCGGCATAGGTGCGGGCCTTGTCGACGAACCAGTATCCATCACCGATACATTCCGCCGCAATCAGGGTACGTTCGGCGTTCAGCCCGTCAAGAATATGGTAAAATCCGCGCCCCTCGGTCCCGATCAGGTTCTCGGCGGGGATTTCCAGGTTGTCGAAAAACACTTCATTGGTTTCGTGGCCGGGCATATTGGCGATGGGGCGGACCTCCATGCCGTTGCCGATCGCCTCTTTCAGATCGACCATGAAGATCGACAGGCCCTGCGATTTCTTCTTGACCTCGGCCAGCGGCGTGGTGCGTGCCAGCAGGATCATCAGGTCGGAATGCTGGATACGGCTGATCCAGACCTTCTGGCCATTGATCTCATACCGGTCGCCCTTTTTCACCGCCGTGGTCTTCAGTTTGGTGGTGTCGGTGCCGGTGGTCGGTTCGGTCACGGCCATGGATTGCAGGCGCAATTCGCCGCTGGCGATGCCGGGCAGATATTTCTGTTTCTGCTCCTCCGAACCATGCCGCAGCAGCGTGCCCATATTGTACATCTGCCCGTGGCAATGGCCCGCGTTGCCGCCGCAGCGGTTCACCTCCTCCATGATGATCGAGGCTTCCGTCAGGCCCAGACCCGAGCCGCCGTATTCTTCTGGGATCATCGCGGCGAGCCAGCCCTCGCGGGTCAGCGCATCGACGAATTCCTCGGGGTAGGTTTCATCCTCGCCGAACTTGCGATGATATTCTGGCGGAAACTGCGCGCAAAGTGCGCGCAAGGCGTCGCGCAGATCGGTGTGAGTGTCTGGGGCTGACGTCTGCATCGGTTACTTCGCTCCTGAACCCGACGTTTCAAGAATTTCCTGCTCGGCACGCTGCCAAAGCTCATAGGAAATCGGGTTTTCGCTCTCTTCGAGGATATGACCGACCAGACCGATGGCGCGTGCCATGACGCCAAAGCCCCGCACGATCTTCCAGGGGAAGCCAAATTCACAGCAGATTGCTCCGATCGCCCCGGTGGCGTTAATCGGCAGCATCTTACCCGATTTTTCTTCGGCAACGGCCTGAATTTTCTGGATCAACTCGATGTATTCACCGGACTTGCCGTTCTCGGCAGCGATCTGGAACAGGCGAGGTGTGCGCGGATCGACCGGCTTGTGCACCGGATGTCCGAGCCCCGGCACGATCATCTTGCGGGCGCGGAATTTTTCCACCGTCTCGACGGCCAGCGCATCCAGATCGACACCGGTGCCCAACTTGTCCTGTGGCAGTGCCTCGTAAAGCATTTTCGAGGCACCTTCCATAGAACCGACAAAGACGGTGCCCAGCCCACACAAGCCAGCCGCCACAGCCGCCTGAAGCGATTCCGGCGCCCCCATATAGGTCATCCGCGCCGCCAGGGCCGATGGCGTGATGCCATGTTCGACAAGGGTGATGATGATGGCGTTGAAGACGCGGCTTTCCTCGAGCGTGGCCTTGCGGCCCGTCAATTGCAGAAAGGCCAGATCGCCCAGGTTCATGTGGCCGAGGATTTCGTTCGGCAAGTCGAGCCCGCGCACGCAGATCTTGTCGGGGGTGCTCCAGGCAATGTCGGAGCTGATTTTTTCTTTGCGTTTTCCCATTAGACCGGATCCCACGAAAAGACATCCGCCGAAACTTCGAGCGGTGTGAATTGCGATTTGAGCGCGGGAATGGCGCGCTCGGCGATTTCATCGGCGGTCCAGCCGTCACCGGAGTGGACGGACCGGAGCGGGCGGGGCTGGTTGAACAGGAATATCTCGTTCATCCGCACTGCAAAGATTTGCCCCGACACATCCGCCGCGCGGTCGCTCATCAGGTAACAGGCCATCGGCGCGACCTTGGCGGGGGTCATCTTCTTGACCTTCTCGACCCGCGCCTTCTGTTCCTCCGTGTCGGTCTTGATCGACGATATCATCCGGCTCCAGGCGAAGGGCGCGATGCAGTTTGACCGCACGTTCCAGCGTTTCAGGTCGAGCGCTACCGATTTCGAGAAGGCCGCGATGCCCAGCTTTGCCGCCGAATAATTCGCCTGCGCCAGATTGCCGATCAGCCCCGAGGTCGAGGTCATGTGCACGAGCGCGCCGCTTTCCTGTTCGCGGAAATAGTCGGCGGCCGCGCGGCTGGTATTGAAGGCACCATAAAGATGGACCTTCACCACCGCGTCGAAATCCTCATAGGTCATCTTGTGGAAGTAACCGTCGCGCAGAATGCCGGCGTTGTTTACCACCGCGTCGATGCGACCGAATTCCTTGACCCCGGCTTCGATCATCGCGCGCGCGGCATCGGGATCGGTGACAGAGCCGCCATCGGCAATGGCATCGCCCCCAGCGGCCCTGATCTCTTCGACGACTTTCTGCGCCGCAGTTTCTGTCTGACCGGTGCCTTTCAGGGATGCGCCCAGATCATTGACCACCACGGCGGCGCCTTCGGTAGCTGCCATCAAGGCGATATCACGCCCGATCCCACCGCCGGCCCCGGTGACCAGAACGACCTTTCCGTCAAGTGCTTTTGTCATCTTCTTGCTCCCTCAGCGTGACTTGCGGTATTTGTCCAACCCGCCGGTGTGCATGACCCGGCCCATGAGCGGCACACCGATGATCTCTTCTGCTTTGACCGCCGCTGCGATCAGCTTGTCCAGATCAATGCCGGTTTCGATGCCGAGCTCGTGACACAGGAACACTGCATCCTCGGTGCAGACATTTCCTGCGGCGCGCGCGTGGCCGTGGCCCGCGAAAGGACAGCCGCCAAGACCGGCGACGGAGCTTTCGAACATGTCCACGCCCATCGACAGGGCCGCATAAACGTTGGCGATCCCCAGCCCACGTGTGTCATGGATGTGCATACCGATGCGCGCCTCGGGCGCCAATTCGCGCAGGGCGCCGATCATCCGTTTGACCGCCTCGGGGTTTCCCCAACCCATGGTGTCGGCGACCACGAGGATCGGCACGGGGATGTTCTCTTCTTCGCATAGCTGAAGGATAAAGCGGAAATCGTCCAAGATGCGTTCTTGGGGGATGGGGCCCTCGAGGTTGCAGCCGAAAGCGGTCATCACATAGGCCGCGTCGACGGTATATCCCTCTTCCTTGTAAAGACGGACCCAGTCACGTTGTTTTTCCCGCATCTCGGCCGAGGAACAATTGTTGTTCGATTGGGCGAATGCTTCGGAAGGATAGAACAGCAGACGCGGGTCGATATCGACCTCATGCGCGGTCAGGGCCTTGCGAAACCCTTTGTCGTTCAGCCACAGCGATGTGTAGTTCACGCCCGGTTTGCGCTTGATACGCTGGAACAACTCGCCGGTGTCCGCCATCTGAGGAACGTATTTCGGGCTGACAAAGCTGCCGACCTGAATGCGTTTCAAGCCGGTTTCGCTGAGCATGTCGATCAGTTCGATCCGCTCTTCGATCGGGTAAATCTTCTTTTCGATCTGAAAACCCTCACGCGGGCCTTCTTCACGAAATTCTACGAATTTGGGAAAGTCGCTCATTTCATCACTCCTCGGATGGCAGGATCTCGGCGATGACCTGGCCGCGATCGACCATGTCCCCATTCGAGACGGATATATTGCTGGCGATCCCGGCCGCGGCCGCCCGGATCGAGATTTCGAGTTTCATGGATTCCATGACCGCGACCACGTCGCCTTCGGCCACGCTCTGACCGTCGGAGACCTTGATTTCGACAATCATGCCGGTCAGCGGAGAGGTCACGGCGCGATCCGCCGCGGCATCGCCGCCGGCAAAGGCAAGGGGCGCGGCGGGCCGAAAGACCAGGCGGCCTTCGGGCGTATCCAGTTCGATCACGCCCGCGTGCAGGCGCGCGTCGATCAGATGGACGGTGTCGCCTTCGCCGACACGCCAACGGCCCGGGGTCAGTTCACGTGCCGACAGTATCAGCGCCTCGCCTTTCTCCGAACGGATGGTGTACTTGGCACCCGGTTTGACAGGACTGACGCGCAGTTCTTCGGATACCTCGTCAGAATCGGTAAGCGTCACGCGCTGCCCCGCTTCAATCGCATCGCCGCCCAGTCCAAGCCGCCAGCCGGTAAAGGCATCACGGTTGGTCCAGGGATTGGCGTCTGTGTCGCTGCGCGACTGGGTCACGAAGAGAATGGCAGCGGTCGCCTTCCACAGATCTGGGCGGGTCAGGCCGGGTGCCTGTGTCAGCTCATCCAGCCTGCCGTCGATCCAGCGGGTATGCACCTGCATCCGTTCGAATTCATGGTTTCGCGCCAGCGCCGTCAGAAAGGCGCGATTGGTTTCGACACCTTCGACCGCGACATGATCAAGCGCCGTGGCTAGACGTGCCAATGCGGTTTCCCGGTCGGGCGCGTGCACGATCAGCTTGGCGATCATCGGGTCGTAGTAGGGCGTGACGGCATCGCCTTCTTCGACGCCGCTGTCGATGCGCAGGCCCGATGGCAGGCTGAGCGTGGAGAGCGTGCCCGTCGACGGGGCGAATTGCATCGCCGGATCTTCGGCGTAAAGCCGCGCCTCGACCGCGTGGCCGTTGATCGTCAGATCGTCCTGCACCAGTCCAAGGCCCGCGCCTTCGGCAATCCGCAGGTGAAGCGCGACAAGGTCCAGCCCGGTGATCGCTTCGGTGACGGGATGTTCCACCTGAATGCGCGGGTTCACCTCAAGGAAGAAATACTCGCCACCCGCGACCAGAAATTCGACCGTGCCCAGCCCGCGATAGTCCAGCGTTTCGCCCAAGCGCACCGCGTCGCGTGCGATGTCGTCCAGAAGCGTTCGGGGCAGACCCCAGGCCGGGGCTTCCTCGATGACCTTCTGGTGGCGGCGCTGAAGCGTGCAATCGCGTTCGAACAGATGCACCACATGGCCCTTGCCGTCACCTGCGATCTGCACTTCAACATGGCGCGCCTCGGGCAGGAAACGCTCCAACAGCAGCCCTTCGGAGCCGAAGGTGGATTTTGCTTCGCGCAGCGCGCCTTCGATGTCCTCGACCAGCGTGGTCTCGTCAGTGACGAGCCGTTGTCCGCGCCCACCACCGCCGCCGACCGCCTTGAGCAGCACCGGCAGGCCCATTTGGCGCACCTCCTCGGCAATCTGCTCGGGATCGGACCGCGCACCTTCGGCGCCCGAAATCACCGGGACGCTGGCCGCCACGGCGGCCTCTTTGGCGCTGGCCTTGTCGCCGAAACGTTCAAGCGTTTCCGGCGTCGGCCCCATGAAGATCATGCCGGCGGCTTCGACCGAACGAGCAAAATCGGGGTTTTCGGCCAGAAAGCCATAACCGGGATGGATCGCATCCGCGCCCACTGATTGCGCAGCGGCAATCACCGCGTCGATTTTCAGATAGCTCTGGGATGCAGGTCCGGCGCCGATACAGACAGATTTGCCAATCTCGCGGACATGCAGGGCATTGACGTCGGCCTGCGAATGCACGCCGACGGGAATGATACCGCTTGCCCGCGCAGTGCGCGCGATCCGGCAGGCAATTTCGCCGCGGTTGGCGATCAGAAGCGTCTTGATTTTCACGGTTCGCTCCTCACATCCTGAACACGCCGAAGTTGGTTTCGACCTTGGGTCTGCGCGATGTTACATCCAGCATCAGCGCCATGACGTCACGGGTCTCACAGGGCTCGATCACGCTGTCGATCCAAAGGTTGGAAGCAAAATTATAGGCCCCCTGAAAATCTTCGTATTCCTTGCGGATCGGTGCCTTGAAGGCTTCCTCCTCCTCGGGGGTCCAGCTTTTGCCTTCGCGTTCGTTGATCTGCGCGCGGACCTGAGCCAGCACGCTGGCGGCCTGTTCCGGCCCCATGATTGCCGACCGTCCCGTCGGCCAGGCGAACATTGCGTCCGGCTGGAACGGGCGGCCCAGCATCGCCAGGTATCCCGCGCCGTAAGAGCCACCGGTGATGATTGTGAATTTCGGCACCCGGGCCGAAGACATGGCCGTGATCATTTTAGCACCGGCCTTGGCAATGCCCATCTGCTCGACCTCGCGGCCCACCATGAAGCCGTTCACATCGGCCAGGAACAGCAGCGGAATATCACGCTGGACGCAGAGATTGATGAAATGCGTCGCCTTCAGCGCGGCTTCGACGAAAAGCACGCCTGTATTGGCGATGATCCCGACCTCGTGGCCGTGGATGCGCCCCCAGCCGGTCATGATCGTGTCGCCATAAAGCGGCTTGAATTCGTGAAAATCGCTGCCGTCCACCAGCCGCGCGACGATCTCGCGGTTGTCTGTCGGCACCCTGGGATCGCGGCTGACAATGCCGTAGATTTCCTCGACCGGATAGGCCGGCGGGCGCGGCGCGGCGGGCGTCTTGCGGGGCCGGGGCTTTTCGCCCAGATGGCTGACGATCTCGCGGGTGATGGCCAGGGCGTGGGCGTCATCCTCGGCCAGATGGTCGGTCACGCCCGACACCGACGAATGCATCTTGCCGCCACCCAGTTCTTCGGCTTCGACCTTTTCGCCGGTTGCGGCAAAGGTCAATTCCGGTCCGCCCAGATACATAAAGCCCTGACCGCGCACGATCACCACTTCGTCACAGAGCGCGGGAATATATGCGCCACCCGCGGTGCAGGGCCCCATGACCACGGCGATTTGCGGCACACCATCGCCCGACATGCCGATCTGTTGGTGAAAGATGGACCCGAACTGGCCTTCGTCAGGAAAGATGTTTTCCTGATCCGGCAGGAAGGCACCGCCGGAATCCACGAGGGTGATGACGGGCAGACGGTTCTTCCATGCGATCTTCTGGGCGCGCACATGCTTGCGGGAAGTCATGCCGAAATAGGTGCCGCCCTTTACGGTGGCATCATTGGCGATGATCATGCACTGACGGCCTTCGATCACACCGATGCCCGTGATGATGCCCGCGCCCGGTGGCACGCCTTCATATTTGTTCAACCCGGCCAGCTCGCCGAGTTCCAGGAATGGTGTACCCGGGTCGATCAGCCTTTCAATTCTTTCGCGCGGCAGGATTTTGCCTTTGTCCACATGACGTTTGCGCGCCTTTTCGGGGCCGCCGACGCGCTGTTTGAGCCGGAGGGCATGTAGTTCATCGACCTTTTCGCGGTAAGACACGTCGTTGGCGCGGAAGTCGTCGGACCCGGTGTCGAGAAGGGATTTCATTCTTGTCATGGCAGGTCCGGATATTCTCTCAGAACGAAGGCGACCTTGGCGGCACCGGGTTTCTCAAAGGTGTCGGGCGCGACAAGGTGAACGTCGGCCTTGAAGACAAGGGCATCGCGCAGGCGCTGCTCGATTTTCTTCTTGAGCGCCTGGTCATCCGCGGCGTCGCGGTCGGGACCGCGTTCGACGATCACCGTCAGCGCGCCCTGCGTGGTGTGACCCTCGAAATCGGCCACGATGCGCATGACGCCGTTGGTCTCCGGCACCATCTCGGTGATCACGCTGTTGATGGCCGAGGGAAAGACATTGGCCCCGCGCACGATCAGCATGTCGTCGGTCCGGCCGGTGCAGCGGATCTTGGGCCCGGTGCGCCCGCAGGTGCAGTCGGTGTCGAGAACCTCGATGTAATCGCCCGACCGGAATCGCACGAGCGGGCTCGCCCGACGGCCGAGCGCGGTATAGATCATCTCGCCCTCGGCACCCTTTTCCCAAGGGATGATTTCTCCGCTTTCGGGGTCGAGCAATTCGGTAATGATGTAGTCCATGTTGACCATATGCATCCCCGACTGGGCATCGCATTCAGCCCAATAGGTCACACCCAGATCGGTGCCGCCCAGCATCTCACAGCATTTCGCGCCCCAGGCCGCTTCGATCTTGGCCCGGATGGCGGGAATGCCGCCGCCGGGTTCGCCACCGACGATGATCTGTTCGACGCCCAGTTCACTGGCTTTGCAGCCGAGCACTTCGGGCGCTTTGTCAGCCAGGTGCAGCACGAAATTCGGCGCGCCGACGATGCAACGCGGGCGCGTGTCGGCGCAGGCGCGCAGCAGCCGTTCCACGCCACCATCCGCCCCCACAGGCACGTCGATTGCGCCCATGTACTGCAACCCCTGCATCACCGGAATGCCGCCGACAAAACCCTTGGCCAGCGAAAACGCATGCAGCACCATATCGCCGGACCGCACGCCATTGGCAAAGAAACAGCGCGCCGTCATCTCGTGCCACATCTCGGTATCGGCTTCGGTCAGCGCCACGTAAGACGGGCTTCCGGTGGTGCCGGACGAGGCCTGCATCTGGATGATATCGGCCATCGGCGCGGCCCGGTGTTTGCCGAACGGCGGTTCGGCGGCCAGGCTTTCGCGGATCTCGGTCTTGTAGGTATAGGGCAGTTTCTGGAGGTCTTCGATGGTGCGGATATCGTCGAATTCCACACCGGCTTTCGCGAACTTCTCCTGATAGAAAGTCGAGTTTGCCTTGAGATAGGCCATCTGATCGCGCAGCCGCTCTTCCTGAATACGGCGCACCTCGTCGAGCGGCGTGCCCTCGATCGCGTGCCAGAAGCGATCATTTACCTTGTCGGCGGCATCTTCCCGCCGGAAGCGCATTCCAAATTGCATGTCGTTCTCCGTTCCAAGCCGTGGCGATCAATAGGATCGTGGCAGCCCCATGACCTTTTCGCCGATAAAGCTCAGGCACAGTTCGCGGTTCACCGGCGCTGTGCGCAGCAGGCGGACCAGCGGGTACATCTCATAAAGCCCCGTATCTTCGGTAAAGCCCGATCCACCATGCGCCTGAAGCGCCGCGTCGACCGCTTCGATCCCGGCTTCGGCGGCGGCATATTTCGCCATGTTCGACGACGCACCGGCAGGCAGCTTGTTGTCGAACTCCCATGCCGCGCGCCGGGTCATCAGGCTGGCCATCTCGACCGCTGTGTGCGCCTTGGCCATCGGGTGCTGCACGCCCTGGTGCGCACCGATGGGTTGGCCGAACACATTGCGCTCGGAGGCATAGGCCACGCCCTTGTTCAGGGCGAACCGGCCGATGCCGCAGCACAAGGCGGCCAGGATGATACGCTCGGGGTTGAGGCTGTCGAACAGGATCGAGAACCCTTCGTCCACCTCGCCGACCACATCCTCGGGGCCGAGATCCACATCGTCGAAGAACAGTGTCCACTGCTCCTCGGGCAGGGGGATCGAGATCTTCACCCGCTGCTTGTCGACGCCTTTTTTCTTCAGATCCACGGCGAACAGGGTAAAGCCGTCGGTCTTGCGGCTGACCTCGGTATGCGGTTTGGTCCGCGCCACCACGAGGCAGTAGTCGGCCACTTCGGCCCCGGTGATGAAGGTCTTTTCGCCCGACAGGCTGAACCGGTTGCCTCGACGCTTGGCCAGCGTAGTGGCCTTCATCGTGTTCGACCCGGCCCCCGGTTCAGTGATCGCGAAACAGAACTGGATATCACCGCGGCAGGCAGCCGGCAGCAGTTCTTTCTTGTGGAACTCGCTTCCGTGGCTGGCGATATGGGCCAGCGACATGGTCGGCCCGACCACCATCATCAAAAGCGGAATGCCGTGATTGGCGGTGCCCTCCATGAACAGGGCCATTTCGGTCATACCAAGGCCCGCGCCGCCATATTCCTCGGGCACCATGATGCCGAGGAAGCCGTCATCGGCGATCTGGCGGAACATTTCGTGCGGAAACTCGTGCTTGCGTGCGTGTCTCAGCCAGTAATCGTTGTCGAACTTCTGCGCCAGCTGGCCGCCATAGTCGTAAATCTGGCGTTGTTCGTCGTTCAAAATGAAATCCATGTTTCGTCCTCAAGCCTTGAATTCGGGGGCGCGCCGGTTCTCGAATGCATCGAGGCCCTCCGCCACGTCATCGCTGGGCAGTGCGCGCACGGCGGCATCGCGCTCAAGCCGCATCTGCTGGTCGATACCAAGGTCCGCGCCTTCGCGCGCCAACCGCTTCATCTCGGCGATGCCGGGACGTGAACGGGTGGCGATTTTCTCGCAGTATTCCAGCGCAGACTTGTGCAGGTCCGCATCCGGCACGATGTAGTTGACCAATCCGGCCTCTTTGGCCTCGTCCGACTTGAGCCAGCGGGCCGAGAACATCAGGTCGAGCGCCCTGCGCTGCCCCATCAACCGTGTCAACCGCTGCGAGCCACCCCAACCGGGAATCAGCCCGAATTGCGCGTGCTGATCGCCAAACTGGGCGCTTTCGGCCGCGAAACACACATCGCATGCCAGCATCAGTTCGATCCCGCCGGCCAGACACAACCCCTGCACTGCCACCACGACAGGGAGGGAGGAGGTTTCAAGCGCACGCAGGTTGTTCATGCCAAAGGCGATGAAATGGTCCAGCGCGGCGGGATCGTTCAATTTACCTTTCACTTCCACCAGATCGGCACCGGTGCAAAAGTGCTTGCCCTGCGCCCGGATGAGGATCGCCCGAATAGCGGGGTTCGCCTCGAATTCCGCACGCGCGACAGAAATACGCTCATGCACCTCAAGTGATAGGCAATTGAATTTCTCGGGGCGGGCCAGTTCGATGATGCCGGTGTTGCCCTCGGAAGTGACGAGGATGGGGTCGCTCATTTCGAGGCTCCCTTCGCCTTCTTGTCATACTGCAGCGCCATGCGACCGACCTTCTCGCGGGCGATCACCAGCTTCTGAATCTGCGCGGTGCCGTCGCCGATCTGAAGGCCGAGAACGTCGTTGTAACGCTGGTGGTGGGGCAGGTCGGTGGTGTAGCCGTAATGTCCGTGCAGGATCAGGCACTGGTGCAGGATCTCGCAGGCGGTTTTGGGCAGGTACCATTTGCACATGGCAGCCTGAGAGGTGTGGGGCAGGCCACAGTCGCGCAGGTCCAGCGTGTAATAGCAAAGCTGGCGCATCATGGTCAGTTGGGTCTCGGCCTCGGCCAAGGGAAAGCTGACACCCTGATACTGCACGATCGGGGCTCCGAATGCCTCGCGCTCCTGAACGTAGGCCCAGGTTTCATCCACCGACGCTTGCGCGGCCCCCAGGCACTCCAGCCCGATCAGTGCGCGGGAATAGTCGAAGCCCGCCATGATCGTGCCAAAAGCACGGTCCTGTTCCGCCATCATGTTTTCAGCCGGCACGAAAACATCGTCAAAGAAAACCGAGCCGCGCCCGACAGGCTTGGTGCCGATGTCGTCAAAATGGGTGCGCTTGATGCCTTCCTGGTTCAGATCGACGAAAAAGGCGCTGACCCCGCGTGAGCCGCCGTCAGGATCGCCGGTACGGGCAAAGACGACCGCCGCATCCGCCTGACTGGCAAAACTCATGGATGTCTTTTCACCGTTCAGCCGCCAGCCGTTGCCGGATTTCTCGGCCCTCAGAATCAGGTTCGCCGCATCCGAACCGCCACGCGGCTCTGTCAGGCCCAGACCAATGACGGCATCACCCGAAACAACCTTGGGCACCCATTCCGACGCGATGTTCTTGGAGGCATGTTTGGCAACCATTCCGCCCATGAGAGAGCCCAGAAGCTGCACGTAACTTGCGTTGAAATCGGCATAGGCGATCTCTTCGACGATCAGCCCTGACGTGACAGAGCTTTCGCCGAGTCCCCCGAATTCCTCGGGCAGATCGGCCCCGATCAGCCCCAGTGCGCCCATCTCCTTGATCAGCGCACGGTCGAATGTATGGCCGCTGGCGCGTTCTTGATATGTGGGCGCAAGCCTTTCAGTTGCGAAGCGCTTTGCGGTCTCGCGAAACGCCTTCTGATCGTCTGTAGGCTGGAATTGCATCGGTGCTCCTCCCCATGAGCGAAAATCTTCTTTCCAAAAAAATCTAACAAATGTTAGAATGTAGATCAAGTGCAGTTTTGAGGAGGAGAACCAAAGTGAAAAATAGACCAGATGGAAGCTTTGAAACCATGCTCTCGCCCATCCGCGCAGGCCAGCATACGTTGCGAAATCGTGTCATCATGGGGTCGATGCACACGCGGTTGGAAACCGAGCCCGACGGCATAGCCAAACAGATCGCATTTTACGCCGAGCGTGCGCGGGGGGAGGCGGCGATTCTGGTCACCGGCGGGTTTTCGCCCAATGCCGAGGGCATATTCGATCCAGAAGGTCCGAGAATCGATGACCCGGAAGAAGCGCTTGACCTGCGCCCGATCTGCGAGGCGGTGCAGGCCGAAGGCAGCCTGATCTGCGCACAACTCCTCCACGCCGGGCGCTATGCCAAGATCGAAGGGTGTGTGGCCCCGTCGCCGATCCGCGCTCCGATCAACCGTTTCATCCCGCGTGAAATGACCGAAGCCGACATTCTCCGTACCATCGAGGATTTTGCCGTGGCGGCCGCCAATGCGCAGGCCGCAGGCTTTGATGGCGTCGAGATCATGGGGTCCGAAGGATACCTGATCAACGAATTCACCGTCACCCACACCAACAAGCGCCAAGACGACTGGGGCGGCAGCGCCGCGAACCGCCACCGATTCCCGGTCGAGATCGTGCGCGCGGTGCGCGAACGTTGCGGCCCCGACTTTCTGGTCATCTACCGGATTTCGGCGGCCGATCTGGTCGAGGGCGGCGCGCCCGCCGATGAAATTGCCGCACTGGCCCGCAAGATCGAGGCTGCGGGTGCGGATATCCTGAACACCGGCATCGGCTGGCATGAGGCCCGCGTGCCGACGATCGCCTACCCGGTGCCGCGCGGTGCCTGGCGCAAGGCGGCAGCCAACGTCAAAGCGGCGGTGTCGATCCCGGTAGTCGCCTCGAACCGGATCAACACACCCCAGCTTGCAGAAGACATACTTGCCTCTGGCGATGCGGACATGATCTCGATGGCGCGCCCGTTTCTGGCCGATCCGCATTTCGTGAAAAAGACGCGCGAGGGCCGCGCAGACGAGATCAACACCTGCATTGCCTGCAACCAGGCCTGCCTGGATTTCATTTTTTCGGACCGGCCGGTCGGATGTCTGGTCAATCCAAGGGCCGGGCGTGAAACGGAATTCCGGGATACGCCAACCGACACGCCAAAGAAAGTGGCCGTCGTTGGCGGTGGTGCCGCGGGCATGGCCACAGCCGCCGAGGCGGCGCGGCTGGGCCACGATGTCACCCTGTTCGAAGCGCAGGACAAATTGGGCGGTCAGCTGAATCTGGCCCGCGCCGCACCAGGCAAGGACGAATTCGACGAAACCCTGCGGTATTATGCCGGTCAGATGCAGAAACACGGGGTCACGCAGCGTCTGGGACAGCGGGCAGAGGCGAGCGATCTTGAGGGATTTGACCATGTGGTCATCGCCACCGGGGTCACGCCGCGCATTCCCGACCTGCCGGGTATCGACCATCCCAGCGTCGCGACCTACGCCGAAATTCTGTCCGGTGACCGCGAGGCGGGCGACCGTGTCGTGGTGATGGGGGCGGGGGGCATCGGTCATGATGTGGCCGAGTTCCTAGTGACCAAACCCGCCGAGACCGCGAATTCCGACGTCTTTTGCGAAACCTGGGGTGTGGACCCCGAATTTGTCTCCTCGGGTGCCCTGGCGGGCGACCCTCTGGCACCGAAGCCGTCGCGCCGCAAGGTCGTCATGCTGCAGCGCAAGACCGCTAAACCGGGCGCGGGGCTTGGTGTTTCGACAGGGTGGATCCTGCGCAACGCGCTGCGCAAACATGGGGTCGAGGCAATGGGCGGGGTGACCTATGAACATATCGACGATGCGGGGCTGCACATCGTCGCGGACGGAAACCCGACGGTCATCGCAGCCGATACAATTGTGCTGTGCACCGGTCAGGAACCGGAACGAGCCCTGGCCAAAGAGGTTGTAGCGCGCGGCGTCCCGGTTACGATGATCGGCGGGGCAAAGGAGGCCGCCGAACTGGATGCGCTGCGCGCCATTGATGAGGGCGTGCGCCTGGCGCAGGATCTCTGAACCGAGGCTCGGGCAAGGGGGAAACTATGCTGACCGACGTCATCCGCGCGGGGCGCGCTGATCTGTATTCGATCTTTCGAACCCGCGCACATGACTGCGCCCGCGCCCTCGCCATCGAGGACGGCAGCAGGAAACTGACCTATGCAGAACTGCTGGAGCGGGTCGATCGTCTGGCGGCTGTCTTTCTGGCACGAGGCGTGGCGCCCGGAGACAGGATCGCGATCCTGTCGCATAACCGCTCAGAATACCTGGAGGTCGAACTTGCAGCAGCGGGAATCGGCGCGATCGTCGCCTGTCTGAACTGGCGGCTTGCCCCCGATGAACTGCGGCACTGCATCGATCTGGTCGAGCCGGTTCTCGCGGTTGTCGAACCGGAACTTTCAGAAGCTTACCGCGCCGTCGCGTCGACACCCTGTCTAACCGTCGGGCCAGACCTGGAAACGGCCATTGCCGGGGTCGAGCCGGACCCGCGCACCGGAACCATGGTTGACGACCCCGAGGCCGGTCTGACGATCCTCTATACCTCGGGGACCACGGGCCTGCCCAAGGGGGCGCATATCAGCCACCGCGCGCATATCGCCCGATCCATGGTTTTTGCGGCCCAGCTGGCGCTGGATCCCGGCGACGGGTTCATCGCCTGGGCGCCGATGTTCCACATGGCCTCCACCGATCATGCGCTGGCAACGATCCTGCGGGGCGGGACCGTGGTGATGGTGGACGGGCTGCAGCCCGCCGTCATCAACGAGGCGCTGTCACGCCACAGGATCGGCTGGTTCGTGATGATGCCCGGGGCACTGGAGGCTTTTATTAACGAACGGCACGCCAACCCTTTGCCGCTGAAGGGGATCAAGGTTTGCGGCGCAATGGCTGATCTGGTGCCGCCGCATCAGATCGCGGAACTGACCGGTCTTCTGGACACGCCCTATCTGAATTCCTTCGGGGCGACCGAAACCGGCCTGCCGCCGGGAACCGCCGATCTGATCGCGCCGGGTGTGACCCCGGACCGGCTGTCCAAGCGCATCAGCGCCTTTTGCGAGGTGCGACTGGTCGATCCCGACGACCGCGAAGTCCCCGATGGAACGCCGGGCGAAATGGCGCTTCGGGGTTCGACGCTGTTTTCCGGGTACTGGAACGCCGACGACACCAATGCCCGTGACTTTCGCAACGGCTTTTTCCACATGGGCGATCTGTTCCGGCGCAATGCGGACGGCACCGTCGACTTTGTGGATCGGGCGAAATACCTGATCAAGACCGGAGGTGAAAACGTCTATCCGGCGGAAATCGAACGTGTGCTTCTTTCCCATCCCGATGTGATCGATGCTGCCGTGGTCAGGGCCTTCGACGCGAAATGGGGGGAAAGCCCGGTGGCCTTTGTCGCCTGTGACGATGACGGGCCGGATGCCGAGGCGCTGCTGAACTTGTGCCGCGAAAGCCTGGCTGGCTATAAGCGACCGCGCGAAATTCGCTTCATCGCGTTCGAGGACTTTCCCAGATCGACCAGCGGAAAGGTCCAGCGGCATATCCTCGAAGCCCGGCTCGCAGATTAATTTTCGCTCTGACCCGATCGTCACCCCGCCACGCCCGTTCGCCCCACTAGCGATATAAGCGTTCCTTTCATCGTTGCGATGAGCTTCTCATCCCCGCCCTTTGGAGTAGCCCCCTGAAAGAGGTCCACCAACTGGGATAGATTGACCCGCGATTGATGTGCTGCCCTCTGTCGGACCACAGGGCTGCGGGTATTCCGGGGGATTGAGCTCAGGAGGATTCTTCGATCCCTAAGCCATTAATCAGCGCGATCGGTGGTTTGTTCCAGGTTGCGCTGTGGGAGCAGCAGGTAACCCGGCGCTTCGCACGGACGGGCATGGAATGCCGGCAAGTGCCGGTTGACGCTGCTGCGGGCCTTCAAGGGAAAGTCGGCGACTATCCGATGTGCGGGACAAAGCGGACATTCGCCAAGCGACCTCAAACGTCCGGTTCTGTACTGCGGCCCGACAAAACGATATCAAGTGATCAGCGGTCAGCCGATCGCACCTGTGTAACTGTCTTCTTCGGCCCTCCTGTCTGCATGATCTGGGACAGGTAAGAATTGCGCCGTCTGATGAAGTCACGCAGAAGGGTCGGGTAATCTTCACTGACGGCATTCTTCACAGAAACCCGACGCTCCAGTTCATGTCGCCAGGCCCTTACACGGGCAAGCCCTGTGAAGACGCCAAACTCTCCGATGGTGTCAAAAACGTCGAAATAGCGGAAGACCGGGCCGAATACGACATCGACGAGGCTGAACCGGTGGCCATCGAACCATGGTCCCTCCCCAAGCTCCGCGTCCAGCCGAAGGAACTTTGAGCGGAGCGCCGCCACTTTTTCTTCCAACGCTTTCTCGTTCGGCGCCGAGTAGAACCCCGCAATGTCGTTCAAGACAGCAGATCCAAATTCAATCCAGGCACGGTGGCGGGCGCGATCGAGAGCGTCGTGCGGATGGAGCGCGTGGGGTTGTGTATCCTCAAGATATTCGAGGATAACCGCAGATTCGAAAATCGGCGTCCCGTCCACAACCAGGACAGGCGTCTTGCCCAGCGGAGATATGGCAAGAAACCAGTCGGGCTTGTTCGAAAGATCGATGTCAGTTCTCTCGAACGTGACACCTTTCTCAGTGAGCGAGATCGCCGCGCGCTGCACATATGGGCAGAGCGCATGGCTAATGAGGTGGAGGCTCATGTTGTCTCTCCCGCCATCTGCACGTTACCGGGCGCGAAGGAAGGGCTGAGGGCGAAACGGCCGTCGCCCAGAAGCCCTTGCACGATGGCAAGCAGCGTCAGATAGGCCGGGTATTCCCACCCGCCGTTCTCGTATCCGAACATCCAGCCGTTTCCGGAGTGAGCCCAGGTCGCACCGGCCAGGATGGGCACGGTCGCCGATGCGACCCACCGAGCCTGTACGCCGAGGACCAAAAGGGCACCGGCAATCGCCTCGACTGCAAAGACCATATAAGCAAACCAGCCGGGCAGCCCGATCGAAATGAAGAACTGCGCCGTTCCGGGAAGTGTGAAAATGAAGAGCTTGAGAAACAGGCTGTGCGCCAGGAACATGATCCCGAGTGCTATACGGAGCAGGAATATCCCAAATTCTGTGAGGTGCGATTGTGACATGATATGATCCCATATGTCGATGCATTGGCATCTATATATGCCGCGTCATATGCCGCGTCAAGGTTGATGCACTTACATGTACATGATAGGTGCTGGGTATGAACGAGATTGACCATGCTACTGAGGCCGCCTGGACAGCCCTCATGACTAAAAGCCGCGTTTTGCTTGAGGCTGTCGAAACGTCTCTGAAATCGGCAGGATACCCGCCACTTGCATGGTATGACGCGCTTCTGGAACTCGAGAAGGCAGGCCCAGACGGACTCCGGCCATTCGAACTCAAAGACCGGATTTTGTTACCCCAATACGGTACATCGCGGTTGCTGAACCGTATGGTGAAAGCAGGGCTGGTGGACCGACAGGACTGCTTGGAAGATGGGCGAGGTCAAAACATTTCTATCTCTGAAAAGGGTAAATCTGTCAGGAGGGCGATGTGGCCGATCTATGAACGGGTTCTGTCGGAAAGGATCGGCGCAAAGCTGAAACCCAAAGACGCCGCTCAATTGGCCACGCTACTCTCAAGGCTCTGAAGTCTCGGTCGACTGACGCGAAACCTGTCTGTGACTTTCCACGCTAAGTGGCCCTGAATTTTTTTTCACGTTAATTGGCCGACAGTTGCCTATGTCGGTGTGCGAAGGGTGTTTCGGGCTGTTTCGACGTCCTTTCGCATCCAACAGACTTCTGCGTGATCGTTGATAAATCCCATGGCCTGCATGAATGCATATACGGTGGTCGGTCCCACGAATTTGAAGCCAAGCTTTCGTAGGTCTTTGGAAAGGGTCTCGGACGCTGGTGATTTGGACCGCATTTGTGGCAGTGCGTCGTCCTTGGCAGGTTCATATAGCCAGATGAATGGGTCACGTCCCTTGGAGAGGTGTAACTCTGGGTCGCGCCCTTGATGGCGTCCGCGTTCCGCATGAGGCGCTGTAGGACGGCATCAAGGGCGCGGTGGTCATCGGAAAATTTTCGGTAGGGTCGGGTTGCTGAACCAACCTGAACCGAAGGAAGACCCCGATGACCAAACCCATGATGGACCTGCGAGAGCTTGTGGAGAAGAGCGCAGACGCCGATCTTCTTCGAGATATGATCGGTTTTGCCGCCGAGCGGCTGATGGAACTCGAGGTTGGCGCGAAGACAGGCGCCGACTATGGCGAGAAGAATCCGGCACGGCTTGTGCAGCGGAACGGTTACCGAGATCGGGACTGGCAGACGCGGGCCGGGAACGTGGAGTTGCGCATCCCAAAGCTGCGCAGCGGCAGCTATTTCCCGTCCTTTCTCGAGCCGCGCCGGGCCACCGAGAAGGCCCTGACGGCGGTCATTCAGGAGGCCTATGTCCACGGCGTCTCGACCCGATCCATGGACGATCTGGTCCAGGCGATGGGCGGGACCGGCATCTCGAAGAGCCAGGTCAGCCGCCTGTGCGAGGAAATCGACGAACGCGTCGATACTTTTCTCACCCGCCCGATCGAGGGCGAATGGCCCTACCTCTGGATCGACGCCACCTATCTCAAGGTCCGACAGGGCGGTCGTATCGTCTCCGTCGCCGTGACCATTGCCGTCGGCGTCAACACGGACGGGCGCCGCGAGGTGCTGGGCATGTCCATCGGGCCGTCCGAGGCCGAGACGTTCTGGACCGATTTCCTGCGCGACCTGGTGCGCCGCGGACTGAACGGGGTGAAGCTGGTGATCAGCGACGCACACGAGGGGATCAAGGCTGCCACGGCGCGTGTCCTGTCCACCACCTGGCAGCGCTGCCGCGTGCATTTCCAGCGAAATGCGCTCGCCCATGCCGGCAAGAGCAGCCGTCGCGTCATATCAGCCTTCATCGCCACCGCCTTCGCCCAGCCGGACCATGCGGCGGCCAAGACCCAATGGCGAAACGTCGCCGACCAGATGCGGGGCAAGCTGCCCAAGCTCGCGACCCTCATGGATGGCGCCGAGGAGGACGTGCTGGCCTACATGACCTTCCCCCAGCAACACCGGGCGAAGTTACACTCGACCAATCCGATCGAACGTCTGAACGGCGAGATCAAGCGGCGCACCGATGTCGTCGGGATCTTTCCCAATGAAGCCTCGATCCGGCGTCTCGTCGGCGCGATCCTGATGGAGCAGACTGAGGAATGGGCCGTCCAGCGCTCTCGCTACATGACACTGGAAACCTTGGGCCCGTCTGCGATGATCCCATCGTCAGCCTGCCTGCCGCGCAGACGGACTGACCAGCTCGGCGCGCCGAAAACCAGCTGGCCAGCCTTGAGCTACACCACCAATTGGGACGTGATCGATGAATGCGGCGAAGGAGCCTTCCTCTTGGACGACCTCGAAAGTACGGCGAGCGTTGTTGATCACGGCTTCGATCTTGCCTCGATAGCGAACAATTCCTTCATCGGCAAGTAGGCGCTCAATGTCGTTGTCGTCAAAGTTCGCAACTCCCCGAAAGTCGAACCCGGCGAAGGCAGCACGAAAGTTCTCGCGCTTGGCCAGAATGGTGCGCCAGCTCAGCCCTGACTGGAAACTCCGGCGTGACGGCAGCCCATCGGCACCGTGGGCGTCCATCCGTTCCAATTACGGTTGCAGCATCAGGCCGCTGCCGCATAAACTTGAACAGAAACCGAACCAGATCCTCCGTTACGATACAGTCTCAGCTCTCCGAAAAACCCTGACGACGGACAATCGGCGACCGCACTGCTAAAAGCTAACATTACCGCTTGACAGGTCTGAACCTGCTGGCGGCGATCTGGATACCGCGCGCGCCTACGGGAAACGGTTGGCCGAGGTCGCGAGCCGCTGGAACAGCTGATCCAGCTGTCTGAATAATCGGCCCGACCGCCCGGATCGGATGTGCTGCGGCCGGGTTGCGCTCAGTCCGCGACCCCCGCCCGCCCGATCAGCGCCATGAGCGTTCCGGTCATCGTTGCGACGAGCTTTTCATCCTGGCCCTTCACGGCATAGGCACGCGCCTCGCATATGGTCAGCGTCCTGCCTGGTTTCACCACGTCAGCGACGAAGCGAAACCGTTCGCCGTCCGCCGGGTTGAGTAGGTTGATCTTGAATTCGGCCGTCAACACTGCCGCGTCCGCTGGCATCAGCGAAAAGGCCGCGTATCCGCAGGCGCTGTCCAGCGCTGTCGACACGATTCCGGCATGCAAAAACCCATGCTGCTGGGTCAGTGCAACCTGATGTGCCATTTCCAGAACGATGCGGCCGGGTAACAACTCGGCAATGCTGATCCCCAACGTGTTCATCACCTTCTGGCGATCGAAACTGTTGCGCACGCGTGCGTCATAGTCGGGGTTTTTCGGTTTGAATTGTGTCATGGCGGGTCTTCCTCTTCGATTTCATTCGTCAATGACCAATCTTAGGCGGTCTTTGAGGCGCGTATCTTGTAGCGAAAGGTCAAAACGACGCGGAATAGACAGAGCGCGCAACGCGCCGGGCGGTTTGCCGGCGAAGATCCGGCAAGCGGCGGACAAGTGAGATTGATCGTAATATCCGGCGTCCAGCGCCAGATCGCTCAGCGGCAGGGTCTTTGACGCAAGCTGCCCGAGAGCCCGGCGAAAGCGTCGCAAGGTCGCAAGCCGCCGCCGCGACACGCCGGTTTCCGCCCGCACCTTTCGACGTTTGGTCCGGTCGCTGTAAGCTCCGGTTGGTGCGGCAAAGCTCAGGTCTCTCGCAAGGCCGTCAAGCACCGCGATGAGCGCAGGCAGGTCATCGTCCCCGGTCTGAATCCGGGCCAGTTCTGAGGCCAGCATGTCCAGCCCTTTGGAGTCGGGAAATCGCTGCGGTCGTGACGACAGTCGCAGCCCGGCCACGACACCCTGGAATGGCCTTGGGCGGGGCGAAAAATAGGGGCGCGGTTCTGCCAGCGATACGCGCCCGCCGCCGCTGTCGTCGCGCGTTACCGAAAGGGTAAAGAGGTCGGTTGCGAACCGCCCGCGTCCACCACCGCTCAGCACACCGGTATCGCGGAACACGAACAAATGGTCGATCTGTTTGGCCGCTTCCTCAGGCGGCGCCAGTTCGAGATAAAGCGGCGCCGCCATCAGGTTACTTGACGAAAGCATCCCGGTTCTCGGCGACGAAATCGGCAAATCGGCGCGCCGGGCGTCCCATCACATCGCTGACCGTGGTCTCGATGCCGGCAAGGTAGCCCTTGGGCGCGATGGAAGCCAATTCGACCATGGCTCTGGCGACCTCGTCCTGCATTCCGCCAGCCACCATGCCCGCCTTGGCATTTTCGGCCGACAGGGGTGCGCAGGTGACAGTGCGCCCGGTCACCCTGGACAGGAGGGCGGCGATATCTTCTCCGGTAAGAGCTTCGGGCCCGGTCAGACCAAGAGCCTTGCCTTCGTAACCCGGAGCGGTCAGCGCCTCGGCGGCGACATCCGCGATGTCGCGGGCGTCGATCCAGGCCACGGGGCCGCCCAGATCGTCATAGTACACGGCGTCCTTTGCAATGTTACCGGCCTGCCACAGCAGGTTCTGCATGAAATAGGTCGGCTGGACAAAGGTCCAGTCAAGGCCGCTTTGCTTCAGCAGCTCCTGGGTTTCGGAATGCCACTTTCCAAAGGTCAGCCCCGCCTTGGGCGACGCGCCAAGCCCCGTGGCCACAACGATATGGCGCACGCCCGCGGCCTTGGCCGCCTCGATCACGTTCGCCTTCCACTGGCGCATGTTCAGATGGGCAGGCGTGACCAGGTATATCTTTTCTGCCCCGTCACAGGCCCGCGCCAGCGCGGCAGGGTCCGTGAAATCCGCGACGACCGCCTCGCATCCTTTGGCCTTTAGCGCGTCTAACTTTGAGAGGTCGCTGGTGACAGCGCGCACGGTCGCGCCTTTTGCCAGAAGCGTGTCGACGAGGGGCGCACCAGTCGTGCCCGTGGCTCCGAAAACAGTGATCATGACTTTTCCTTTTGCAGGTCTGCGATGGGCTGAATGGTTTCCGGGTTGCTGATCGACGACAGATCGCCTGGATCTTCACCGAGAAAGGCGGCGCGCACGACACGGCGCATGGTTTTCATGCTGCGGGTCTTGGGCAGCGCTTCGACAAAGTGGATCTCGCGCGGGCGGAAGGGTTTCGAGACGATCTCCCCGACACGATCCTTGAGCCGGTTCACGAGCTCCGCGTCCGGCGACACATTTGGTGCCGCCACGCAGACGCAGACGACAGCCACGCCCTTGATGTCATCAGGTGCCGCGATGGCCGCGGCGTCCACCACCTCTCCGGTTTCGGTCAGGGCCGCCTCGATCTCGGGCGGGCCGATGCGTTTGCCGGCGATGTTCAGCGTGTCGTCCGACCGGCCCAGGATATACCATGTCCCGTCCGGATCGCAGCGCACCCAGTCGCCGTGCCGCCAGAGGCCGGGGAAGGTGGACCAGTAGGTGTCAAGGTAGCGATCGCGGTCCCCCCTGATGGCCGGGGTCAGACCCAGAGGCGGCTGGGTCACGACCAGTTCGCCGACCTCGCCCGGTGCGGCTTCGCTGCCGTCCTGGCGCAGAACCTTGGCCCCGACACCCAGGGCCTGGGCCGAAAATCCGCCGGGCTTGAGCTCGTGCAGCACGGTCGAGGTCAGGATCGCGCCAAAAAGCTCGGTCCCGCCCGAGATGTTCAGCGGCACGGCGCGGCGGCGACAGATATGATCGAGCTGCCAGAGCCAGGCATCCTCGGTCCAGGGCTCGCCGGTCGAGGCGACGATGCGCAGGGACGACAAGTCGTAGCCCGACAAAGATTCAGTATCCTGCGTCATGAACTGCCGTACCAGGGTCGGGGCCACGCCGAGATGCGTGACCTCCATCTCGGACGCAAGACGCAGCAGCCTGAAGGGATCGCCGGGCATTGATGGTGCGCCCTCGGCCAGCACCAGAGTCGAACCGGACAAGAGCACCGATAAAAGGGTGAGCGGTCCCATGACCCACCCCATGTCGGTCATCCAGAGGTGCCGGTCATCCCGTTTCATGTCGAGGCAAAGCAGGAAATCGGCCGTGGCCTTGGCCTGCACGCCCAAATGGGTATGCACGACACCCTTGGGCCGCCCGGTGGTGCCCGATGTATAGGCGATGAGAAAGGTGTCATCGGCACTGACGGGAACGGCGGCAAACTCCGGACTGGCGCGGCCCACTGTTTCGGTCCAGTCCAGATCGCGGGCCGGATCGGCCACCGCATCGCCGAACCGTCGCAGGCTGATCACGGTATGAACCGATGGTACGTCGGTCAAAGCCTGGGCAAGGGTCGCTTCCATCCAGACCGGCTTGCCTCGCCGGGGTGTGGCATCCGCCGTCAACACCGCCACGGCATCCGCGTCGTTCAGGCGCGATACGATGGCATGGGGCGCAAAACCGGAAAACAGCGGCACCGCAACCGCGCCCAGCCGGGCAATACCCAGAAGCGCGGCCTCGATTTCGGGGATCATCGGCATATAGATGCCCACCGCCTGACCGGGCCTTACACCGCGCGTGGCAAGGGCCGAGGCGACGCGGGAGGCTTCGGCGGTAAGGTCGGAATAGGTCCAGCGGCGGCGGCTTCCGTCTTCGCCGACCCAGTCGATTGCGACCTTGTCGCCCAAGCCATCGGCAATTCGGGCGTCAAGACAGGTTTCCGTCAGATTCAAAGTACTCCCGACGGCCCACCGGATCGATTCGGGCCCTTCGGAGATATCTCGCAACCGGCTGTAGGGCCGCGCGAACCGTATCCCGGCATGGTCAATGATCTGGCCCCAGAACCAGTCTGGGTCTTCATTCGAACGGCGGACGAGTTCCTCGTAACTGTCAATGCCGCAGCCCTTCAGAAATGAGGTCAGCGTGCTTGTCCGCTGGATGTCAGAGCCTGGCTGAAACATTCGCAACCTTTCTAGAATGAAAAAGGGCCGCACATAAGGCGCGGCCAGTCGGGGAGGTAACTCTTGGCACGGTATGGCAGCAGCGCCTTGAGTCCGGCGCTGCTGCCAGCGTTTTAACCGTGCATGGACAGGCCGCCCGAAACCGAAATCACCTGGCCGGTAATGAACCCTGCGTCGTCCGACGACAGGAAGCAGATGATGCCAGGGTAATCCGTCGGCTGCGCAAGACGCTTCATCGGAATCGCCCGCTTGAGACCTTCGGCGATCTTTTGACCGGCCTCGCCCTCGGCAACCTGAGCGAACAGCGGCGTATCGGTCGGGCCGGGGGCGACCGCATTCAATTGAATACCTTTACGCGCCAGTTCGCGCGCTACGGTTTTGGTGAACGAGATGATGCCACCCTTGCAGGCCGAATACACGGCTTCGCCGGATGATCCGACGCGTCCGGCGTCGGACGCGATGTTGACCACACGGCCGCCGCCGTTCTTGACCATGCCCGGAAGCACCGCGTGATGCATATTCAGCGGACCGTAAAGATTTATGTCGATGACCTTTTTCCAAAGGTCGGGATCGGTGTCGAGGAACGGTTTGATCACGTCCCAGCCGGCATTGTTCACCAGCACATCGACCGGACCCCCGGCCTCGAACTCGGCTACAGCCTTGTCGACCTGGGCACGGTCGGTGATGTCCACCTTGAAGGCCTGCGCCTTGCCGCCGGCCTCGGTGATCAGGCGAACCGTTTCCTTCGCCCCGTCTTCGCTCATGTCAAAGATCGCAATCTCGGCACCTTCTTCGCCGAACCGTTCGCACACCGCGCGCCCGATGCCGCTGCCGCCGCCGGTCACGATCACGCGTTTTCCACTCAACCCTCGCATATGGAGGTCCTCCTCTTCCGCTATCATCTTGGCAAAGAACTTGATTCGGAACGTTCCTTGCGTTATTCTAACATTTGTTAGATTTAATGCAATGGACAGTCTCGTGTCCCGCAAGTATCGAAATGGAATGGTACACAAGACTGACCCACCCAGGACACTGAGCGAAGACTTGAGCAAGTCTGAGAGGACACGTGAGGGTATCCTTTCGGCGGCTGCGCGACTTTTTCGGTATGAAGGCTATCACGCAACGACTATGCGCGACATCGCGCAGGAAGCTGGCATTGAGGCCGGCAGCATTTATTATCATTTTCAATCCAAAGACCAGATTCTGAGCGAAGTTCTCGATCTTGGCGTCCGTCAACTATATCAGGCGGTCAGTGAAATCGTTCGGTCGGCACCGACAAGTTCGGAGGGTTTTCGCAAGACCTTCGAATTGCTGATTGAAACACATCTGAACTATCTCTTGACCGACAGCGACTTCACGTCAGCCAATATTCGGAACTATCCGATGTTGTCGGACGAAACACGCGCCCCGCATCGCGAATTGCGTGCATCATATGCAGGGGCCTGGGGCAAATTCCTGAATGACGCCAAACGCGCCGGCCACCTTCGAAGCGACATATCCACTGCTGTGATCCGCCAGTTCATCCTGAGTGCCATGAACTGGACCGTAGAATGGTACGATGTCGACAAGTATCCGGTGCGCATCCTCGCGGTACGAATGAGTAAGCTGATACTTGACGGAATGTGTCCACATCGCAAGGCGGGTACCGAAGGCTTGAAGCTGTGCCCCGCCACTCCCGCCAAGATCCCGGATCCCGACGGCAAGGCGGCTAAGACCCGTGCAGAAATTCTAAAGGCCGCAGCGCGCGTTCTGAGGGACAATGGCTACAAGGCGACCACGCTGAGAAAGATCGCGGAAGAAGCGGACATGAAAGCGGGAAGCGTCTATTACCATTTCAACTCCAAGGAAGCGATCGTTGACGAAGTTCTAAACGCCGGACTGAGGGACTTGCTAGCAGGTGTCGAAGCCGCCGTTCGGAAATTCGATGCCCCGTACGATCATTACGCCAGGATAGCGACTGCAATCTGGGCGCACCTGGATTTCCTCTTCAAGGCAAGCGAATTCACCTCGGCGAATATCAGAAGCTATGGAATGCTCCCCAATCATTTCAGGGAGAGGCACAGGGGTATTCGCCGTGAGTATGGAAAACTCTGGGATCGGATACTCCGTGAAGCTCAGGACGACGGTGCCATACGGTCGGATATCAAGATCGTCCCCTTGCGCCAGGTGATGTTGGGTGCCTTAAACTGGACGGTGGAATGGTTCGACCCGAACAAGGCAGGAGTGGAAGGATATCTATCACTGCCTGAATTCTCCAGCATGCTCATCAATCTGTTATTGGAAGGCATTTGTAACCGGGAAGCGACCCCGTCCACAGGACAAGGTAGCCCTGAAAGCGGTTGCCCCGGTCAGACCAGAAGGAAGTGATACAGCCCTTCGGCAACCGCCTTTTCCCGATCCGTCTGCCAGCTGAGCACGCTGACGCTTGCCATCCGTTTGCCTTTGCGCGTGACGTTAGCGCGCGCAAAAAGCGGTCCCTTCACACCGGGTCTGAGGTAATCGACGGTCAGGTTGATCGGCTTGGCCGGAACGTCGGCGAAATCGGGCTGTACCGCGATGGCGGCAGTGGCCTCCATAAAACTCGCGATTATGCCGCCATGGTAGTACTCCATGATCGGGTTACCGACATGGCGGTCATCAAAGGTCATTTCCGCCTCAGCATGGAGACTGTCTAGACTTCTGACCTCAAAGTTGAGAAATCGGAAGAACGGCACCCGGGATACATTGGCATTGACAGTTTGCACGTCCATCACGAAGTTTTTCCTTTTGTCATTGCGTCAAACAGGCTGGTTTCGCCGCGCGTCAATGCAAACGAGGCGGTTCCCCTGGCTATTTCAGCATCCTCATGGCCCGCGAACCAGACGCTGCCGGAATTGAAGGCGATGTGGCGGGTCTTGCGAAAACAATGCGCTTGAACGATGACATCCGCGCGTGAACGGGCCGGGCGCAGGTAATCAACTCTGAGGTCAAGAGTGGCCATGGTACTGACGCCTTCGATGGCAACAAAGTTCGCCAGTCCAAAGACACTGTCCAGAAGTGCCGTCAGGATACCACCGTGGAGCAGCGATTGTTCCGCATCGACGCAAAAGTCCGGATTGAACGGCATCCGAACCCGAACACCTTCCGTCGAGACCTCTTCGATCTCAAGCGCCATATGCGTTATCAGACCCTTGCCGCGCGCATTCCACATCTGCGCGATTTGCTCCATCTTCTTTTGGGTGATGTCTGACATGCGATCTTTCCTTTAACGCCCCGTGAAATTGGGTTTTCGTTTTTCGACGAACGCAGCAACCGCCTCGTGGTGGTCTTCGGTCTGATGCATGAGCGCCTGATAGGCCGCCGCGGAATTCAGGAAATCCGGCAGGTCCATCCGTTCGGCATTGCGCATCAGACGCTTGGCGACCCGCACCGCACGCGGCGGTTTCGCGGCGATGACAGCGGCCCGTTCGCGGGCACGTTCCATCAATTTTTCATGAGGCACAAGTTCAAGCACCATACCAAGCTCCAGCGCTTCCTTGGCCTCGACCATGCGCCCTGAGAAGGTCAGATCGGCGGCCTTCTGGTGGCCCAGACGACGCAACAGGAACCAGCTGCCCGCATCGCCCGGAATGATTCCGAGATTCAGAAACACCTCGCCGAACCTTGCTTTTTCCGACGCGATGCGCATGTCGCACATCATGGTCAGGTCGCACCCCGCGCCCACCGCCGGGCCGTTGACTGCGGCGATGGTCGGAATATCCATGTTGTAGAGCGCAAGCGGCAGCCGCTGCACCCCATCAACATAGCTCTGCGCCGCCGCCAGCGGCTCCTTGCGGAACACGCTGTCGGGATCGTTCATTTCCTTGATGTCGCCGCCGGCACAAAAGGCCGGGTCGGCGCCGGTCAGGATCATCACGCTGACCTGAGGATCGGCCTGCACCTTGGCGAAGGTCTTCAGAAGGGCAGCGATCATGTCGTTTCCGGTGACCGGGTTGCGCCGCTCGGGATCGTTCAGCGTAACCGTGGCGATCCTGTCGGAAATCTCCAGAAGGACGGGCTGTTTATTCATTCTTGCCATCTCCCCGTTCGCGTTTTTCGAACATCGCGGGGTTGATCATGTCCCGCGCGTCATGACCCATATGCAAGGTCTCACCGCCGTCTACATAAATGTCTTCTCCGGTGATGAAACCGCCAAGTTTCGAGGCCAGGAAAATGATCGTGCCTGCGATGTCCTCGGCCGCCCCCATCCGGTTTAGCACCGAGCGGTTCAGCTTTTTCCACTGTTCCGGCGGAATCGGATAGCGGCCAAGCGCATCGGTCTTGATCGTGCCCGGCGCGACACAGTTCAGCCGGATGCCGTACTCGCCCCATTCGGCGGCCAGCGTTTTCATCATGCCCGTCACACCGGCGCGGGCGGCGACGGTGTGTGTAAAGCCGGTAAGCGCGGTGCGCGCAGAGATGGCGGTGACAAACACAACCGATCCACCATTGTCGTACATGAAGTGATCCGCCGCTGCCCGGGTCATCTGCCAAGATCCGATCAGGTTGTTGCGGATCACGGCTTCGAAGCCCTTGTTGGTGATATCGCGGGCGGCCGCGATATACTGGCCGCCGGCATTGTTCACCAAGACATCCAACTGCCCATAGTGGTCCTTGATCCGCCCCATCGCAGTTTCAATACTGTCTTCGTCGCGGGTGTCTCCGGGCACGACGAAGGCCTCGCCCCCCGCCGCGCGGATCATTTCGGCGGTCTCTTCCAGCGGCTCTTCCCGGCGCGCGAACAGCGCAAGCCTGGCTCCGCAAGCGGCCATTTCGATCGCCGTCGCCCGGCCCATTCCAGATCCAGACCCCGTGACCAGGGCAACCTGGCCCGCCATGAGATCCGACGCGTAACGCCTTGATTTCGCTTCGCTCATGTTCCGCCCCCTTAGTTCTTCAGCAATTCGCCGGAGATGATGAGTTTGCGAACCTCCTGGGTGCCCGCGCCGACCTCAAGCACGCGACCGGTCCGGTACAGCCGGTTCACTTCGGTATCACGCATGTAGCCTGAGCCGCCGTGAATCTGGACAGCTTTGTCCAGCACGAAGGATGTCGCCTCAGCGGCCTTGTAGATCGCCGCAGCGGTGAGCTTGTGGATTTCGCCGCGCCCGCCTTCGCCCTCTTCGAGGCCTTCACACATGGCAGCGGTGCGCAAGGACAGGCTGCGCGCGGCCTCGATCTGCGTATACATGTCGGCCAGCATCGCCTGAACCATCTGGAAACTGGCGATCGGTTTGCCGAATTGCTGGCGTGTCTTGGCGTAATCGATGGAAATATCCAGCGCCCGCTGCGCAATGCCCAGAGCGTTGAAACAGACGATGGCACGTTCCAGATCAAGTCCGGACATGGTAACGGCAACCCCGCCATCCAGCTTGCCGACCATGTTTCTGGCCGGAACACGGCAATCTTCGAATACCAGTTCGCCCGTCGGCGAGCCGCGGAATCCCATCTTGTTGAGCTTCTGCGCCACCTTGAAACCGGGCGTGTCGGTTTCCACGATAAAGGCGGAAATGCCCTTGGCCCCTTTTTCGGGCGATGTCTTGGCATAGACCAGCACCAGATCGGCAATCGGCCCATTGGTGATGTAGATCTTGGCGCCGTTCAGGATGTAGTCGTCGCCATCCTTTTTGGCCGTGGTCCGCATCGAGCCAAGCGCATCGGACCCCGCGCCGGGTTCGGTCAGGCCCAGAGCACCCACCAGCGTGCCGTTGCACAGGCCCGGCAGGTATTTTCGGCGCAACTCGTCATTGGCGTTGCGATAGATGTTGTTGACGCACAAATTGTCATGGGCCACATGGGTCAGTCCGATGGCCGCCGAGGCCCTAGACATTTCCTCGGTGATGATACAGGCCGAGGTAAAGTCGAGCCCGGCCCCGCCGAATTCCGGCGGCACGTTCAGGCCGAGATATCCCATCTCGCCCAGCTTGGGGAAAACCGAAGGCGGCAGGTCATCAGTATCGTCCATTTCCGCGTTCAGATGGTGGAATTCGGACATGAAGAACTTGCCGGCCTGATCGGCCAGGGCCTGCTGTTCGTCCGTCATGAAATGTGTTGGCAGAGCGGTGTCGTTGCGCAGTTGCTTGTTCATTGTCTCGTCCCCCTCAGGCGCGCAAAAGTTCTTCGGCAATGATGATCTTGCGGACTTCGCTTGTACCCGCGCCGATTTCCAGCAGCTTGTTGGCGCGGAACAGCCGGTTGATCTCGGTGTCCTGCATGTAGCCAGAGCCACCATGAATATGGCAGGCTTCGGTCACCGCCTTGTTGAATGCCTCGCCGGCGTAAAGACAGGCCGCCGCCGTCAGTTTGTGGATTTCGCCGCGGCCCCCGGCCCCTTTCGGCAACCCGGTACAGGCGGCCAGCGCGCGATAACCGAAGGCGCGCGCGGTTTCGACCTCGGTGTAGATCTCGGCCAGTTTCGACTGCATCATCTGGAAACTTGCAATCGGCTTGCCGAACTGTTCGCGAATCTTGGCGTATTCCAGCCCCAGTTCCAGGGCGCGTTCGGCCATGCCAACGCAGACTGAGGCAACCATAGCACGCTCCAGATCCAACCCGCTCATTACCACCGAAACGCCGGTGTTTTCCGGTCCAACCATGGCGGATGCGGGTACGCGGCAATCCTCAAACACCAGTTCTCCGGTTGGCGAGCCGCGAAAGCCCATTTTGTCAAGCTTTTGCGCCACCTTGAAACCGGGATTGTCCGTCTCGATGATGAAAGCAGAAATGCCCTTGGCGCCCTTCGACTTGTCGGTTTTGGCATAAAGCAGGATCACATCGGCAATGGGGCCGTTGGTGATGTAAATCTTCGAGCCGTTGATGACATAATCATCACCGTCGCGGCGGGCAGTGGTGGCCATGGATCCGAGCGCATCGGATCCCGCACCCGGTTCGGTCAGGCCCAAAGCACCGACGAGCTCGCCCGAGCAAAGGCCCGGCACGTATTTCTTCACCTGCTCTTCGGAGCCATTGCGCAGCAGGTTATTCAGGCACAGGTTGTCATGCGCCCCGTGCGAGAGGCCCACAGCCGGATTCCACTTCGAAATCACCTCGGACACCAGCGCCTGGGTGAACTCGTTCTGCCCCGATCCGCCCAGCTCCTCCGGCGCGGTAATCCCCAGCAGGCCCAGCTCGCCCATCTGCTTGAACAGATCATCGGGCCACCATTCCTCGTCATCCATGCGCGCCTGCAGCGGGTGCAGCACCTCGCGCGATACCCGATCCACGTGATCGACGATCTGGCGTTGCTCATCAGTCAAAGAATAGTTCGCCCTGATGGCTTCCAGATCAGCCGAGATGGCCTCACTTTGAGCGGTCATATCGTCCTCCCGAAAAATGTTGTTTGCGTTGTTGACCAAAATCAAACACATGTTAGAAAATAGATCAAGCCAAGCTTTTGACGACCTGACGTAAGAAAGCGCGGCGTCCTGAATGCAGGGGGGAACTTCGGAAATGACTGAGAGCGTTGTTCAATCGCAGGTGCTCGGCAAAGAAGTGCGTATCACGATTCGACGTCCTGATAATCGAAATGCCCTCAACCGTGAGGTCGCAGACGGGATCATGGCCGCCATATGTGCTGCCGAGAGGGACAGCGATTGCCGCGTGATCGTTCTGACCGGCGAGGGCGAGCGCGCCTTCTGTGCCGGGGGCGACATCAAGGCGGGGGCGGATGGCGGCCCGTTTGTTCAGGATCCGGCGGACCCGGATCATTTTGCCGGAAGGTTGTTCGAGACGATACAGGCGTGCCGAAAGCCAACGATCGCGCGCATCAATGGCGTCGCGATGGGGGCGGGAGCGGGCATCATCTGTGCCTGCGATCTGGCTGTGATGGCGGATCATGCCCGCGTCGGAACGCCGGAAGTGAAGGTGGGTCTGTTTCCCATGACGATCGTGCCACCCATGATGCGCGTGCTGCCCCGGCGGAGGCTGATGGAGATGTTCATCACCGGCGTTCCTCTGACGGCCGAGGAAGCCCTGCAGTTCAATCTGGTCAACTATGTGACCGATGCCGCGGGGCTGGACGACAAGGTTGCAGAACTGGTTGCCCAGATCGCCGCGCAGTCGCCGAGCGCGATCCGGCTGGGAAAATACGCCTGTCACGCGATGGAGGATATGACCTATCCGCAGCAGATGCGGTTTGCAGAAACACTTTTACCGCGTGTGGCGCAGACCGAAGACGCGCGCGAAGGCTTTGATGCCTTCATCTCGAAGCGCAAACCTGAATGGACGGGCCGCTGATCAAACGGGGAGGAGAGGAATATGTCGGAACGCAAGCTGCGCATCGGATGCGCGTCGGGCTTCTGGGGCGATACGCCGGAAGCGATCGGTCAACTGGTCTCAAAGGGCGAGATCGACTATCTGGTGTTTGACTATCTGGCAGAGGTGACAATGTCGCTGATGGCGCGGGCCCGCGCCAAAGCGCCCGAGACGGGCTATGCGCCGGACTTCGTCAAGGCGCTGGCACCCTGGTTGCCGGATATCAAGGCAAAAGGGATCAAGGTCGTTGCCAATGCAGGGGGCGTGAACCCGCGTGGCTGCAGCGATGCGCTTGCCAAAGCCGCCGCCCAGGCCGGGATCGATCTGTCCATCGGAGTCGTGCTAGGCGATGACCTGTTGCCCAGGGCCGATGAAATTCGCAAAAACGGTCAGACGGAAATGTTCTCGGGTGTCGCATTTCCAGATGATATCTGGAGCATGAATGCCTATCTGGGTGCCCGCCCCATCGCTGCCGCGCTGGATGCCGGGGCCGACATCGTGATCACCGGACGCTGCGCCGACAGCGCGGTCGCGCTTGGTCCCCTGATGCATGAATACGGCTGGGGCGACGATGACTGGGACAAGCTCAGCCAGGGATCGCTGGCCGGCCACCTGATCGAATGCGGCCCCCAGGGAACCGGCGGCAACTTCACCGACTGGCAGGACGTGCCGGGTTGGGACAATATGGGCATGCCCATCGTCGAGGCGTCCGAAGACGGCAGTTTCATCATGACCAAGACGCCTGACACCGGCGGGCTGGTCGTGCCCGGGTCAGTCGGAGAGCAGATGCTCTATGAAATCGGGGATCCGCGCGCCTACCTGTTGCCCGACGTGATCTGCGACTGGTCCGGGGTCACCCTGGAGCAGGTCGGACCCGATCAGGTGCTGGTCAAGGGCGGCAGGGGGCTTGGGCGCACCGACAGCTACAAGGTGTCGGCGACCCATGCCGATGGCTGGCGCGCGGTCTCTACCCTGACACTGGCCGCGATTGATGCACCCGCCAAGGCCGAACGTGTGGCCGAGGCGATCCTGACCCGCTGTCGCCGGATTTTCCGCGACCGCAACATGGGCGATTTTCGGCAGGTCAGCGTCGAGGTGCTGGGGGCCGAGGCGGCCTATGGCGCAAATGCGCGCGCCCGAACCCGCGAGGTGGTGCTCAAGATCGGCGCGGTCCATGACGATCGCGCCGCGCTGAACATCTTTGCCGGCGAAATAGCACCGATGGCGATTTCGACCGCGCAGGGTCTGACCGGGTTCTTCGCCGGACGGCCCAAGGTGCAACCGGTGGTCCGCCTGTTCTCCTTCCTTCAGAGCAAGGCCGAGACCCCCGTCGCGGTCGAGGTCGACGGCAAGGATGTGCCCGTGAGCGTGGCCACTACGCCAGTCCACCTTGATCCACCTGCCGCACCGCCCGCAGATAGCCGCGAGCCCGGCCCGGACGCTGTCAAGGTCCGCCTCGTCGATCTGGCCTGGGGCCGCTCGGGCGACAAGGGGGACATCGCCAATATCGGCATCCTCGCGCGCAAGCCGGACTACCTGCCATATATCCGCTCGGCTCTCAGCGAAGAGGTGGTGAAGGACTATTTCGCCCATGTCTGCGACGGCAGGGTAGAACGGTTCGACTTGCCTGGAAGCCATTCGCTGAATTTCCTGTTGCATGAATCGCTTGGCGGTGGCGGCATCGCCTCGGTTCGCATAGACCCGCAGGGCAAAGGGTTCGCGCAGATGCTGCTTGATATCGAAATTCCCGTGCCAGCCGATCTGGCTGCACGTGACGGACTGAATGCCGCGGCCCGGAACTAAGAGGACGACACCATGACCATTTCGAAACTCCTGGTCGCCAATCGGGGCGAGATCGCGGCGCGCGTGTTGCGCACCGCCAAGGCCCGCGGGCTTGCGACGGCCGTGTTGCGTCATGTCGCCGAGCAAGAGGGGCCGGCGCATCTGATCGCAGATGAGGTCGTGATGATCGACGGCCCGACGCCCGTGGCCGCCTATCTCGATATTCCGCAGATCGTCGCGGCGGCAACAAAGATCGGCGCGGATGCGGTGCATCCCGGCTATGGCTTTCTGTCAGAGAATGCCGGTTTTGTCGCGGCGCTGGAAAAAGCCGGAGTGACCTTTGTCGGCCCGACGTCCGAGGTCATCGACCTGATGGGGGACAAGGTCCGCGCCCGCGCCTTTGTCGAGGAACACGGGTTTCCCGTCGCCCCCTCGGCGATCGAGGATGATGATCCGGCGAGCTTTGTCGAACGCGCCCGCGCCGTGGGCTATCCGCTGCTGATCAAACCCTCGGCCGGCGGTGGCGGCAAGGGCATGCGCGTTGTGCGCGAGGACAGCACGCTGGAAACCGAAATCGAAACCGCGCGCCGCGAAGGCGAACGATATTTCGGCGACGGGCGGCTTTTCGTCGAACGCTATATCGAACGCCCGCGCCATATCGAGGTGCAGGTGATGGGCGACGGACAGGGCAACGTGGTCCATTTCTGGGAACGTGAATGTTCGATCCAGCGCCGGTTCCAGAAGATTATCGAGGAAACGCCGTCACCGGCGCTGACCCCCGAGCAACGGGATGAGATCTGCGAGACCGCTGCCGGAATTGCCCGTGCCGTCAAATACCGCGGGGCAGGGACCGTTGAATTCATCTATGCGCAGGACGGGGCCTTTTATTTCCTGGAAATGAACACCCGCCTTCAGGTCGAACATCCGGTGACCGAACTGGTGACCGGCTTCGATCTGGTTGCCGAGCAGCTGCGTGTCGCGGCGGGCGACGGGCTGAGCGCCGTGCAGGCGGATATTCCCCAAACCGGACACTCGATCGAACTGCGCATCTGCGCCGAGGACGCGACGGCCGATTTCCGGCCCGCGATCGGCGATATCCTGCTGCTGGACGAACCCCAGGGCGAGGGGATCCGCGTGGACAGCGGCATTCTGGATGGCGGCAAGGTGACAACCGACTTCGACCCGATGTTGTCCAAGCTGATCGTACATGGCCCGGATCGCGCGCAGGCCATCGCCCGTGCCCGGAGCGCGGTGCAAAGCTATGTGATTCTCGGGGTAACGACCAACACTGGTTACCTGGATGCAATCCTTGCACATCCGGATTTCGCCTCTGGTGACGTTTCAACTGGCTTCCTGGCTGAACAATCCGAAACGCTGACCGCGCCGGGCGAAGATGTCTCTGACTTGCTGATAGCGGCGGCGGCCCTATCGGACGAGCGCCTGGTGAGTGACGTAATGCAGATACCGGAAATGTACCGCAAGATGGGCGGGTGGAGAAACTGATGCAACGGATTTTTCAGATCGACGGAGAAGAGACTGATTGCTGGTTGGGTCATGATGGCAGCCGGTTCGTGCTCAATACCCCCACTGGCGCTGTTACCTGCCAATTGGACCCGACGGGTCTGCCGGGCGGTTACAAGCTGCGGGCCAAGGGTGTTGTGCGCGAATTGCGACTGGCCGTGGGGCCGGAAGCAACTTTTGTGCACATGGACGGGCGAACCTACGAAGTCGGGCGGGTTGATCCCGCCGAACGCCTGGCCGGAAGCGACGGTGGCGCGAGCGACGACCGATTGGTGGCGCCCATGCCGGGTGTCGTGGTGTCGGTTGCGGTTAAACCCGGCGATGCGGTTGAAGAAGGCCAGCCGCTTCTGGTGATCGAAAGCATGAAGTTGGAAACCACACTGACGGCGCCGCGCGGCGGGGTCGTTGCCGAAATGCCATTCGCCGAAGGCGACAGTTTTGGTCTGAAAGACATCCTGGCCCAATTGGCCCCGGAGGAGGAGTGACAATGCGCAGGATTGAAAGTCAGATCGACACCAATGCCGCCGACTACAAGGCAAATTTCGCCGCCATGTCTGAACGGCTGAAGGAATTCCACGCCCGCCAGCACGCGGCGCGTTTCGAACGTCCGCAACGCGATATCGACCGCCTTGCCCGCCAGAACAAACTGGGCGTGCGCGAGCGGTTGAAACTGCTGCTGGACCCCGGCACTCCGTTTTTGGAGTTTTCCACACTTGCCGCCTGTCGCGAATACGATGGCACCGTGCCTGGCGCCGCTGTGGTGACGGGCATCGGTATTGTGCAGGGTCGCGAGGTCGCCATCCACGCCAACGACGCTAGCGTCAAGGGCGGGGCTTGGTATCCACATACGGTCAAAAAGGTCGTGCGTCTTCTGGATGTCGCGCTGGAAAACCGCCTGCCGGTCATCCATATCTGCGACAGCGCGGGCGGTTTCCTGCCGCTGCAGCACGGGGTGTTTCCCGACCGGTATCTGGGCGGGCGGGTGTTCCGCAACCAGGTCAAGCTGAGCCAGGCCAATATCCCGCAGATTGCCGTGGTCGGCGGACACTGCACGGCTGGCGGTGCCTATGTGCCGACGCTGAGCGACTACAACATCATCATCGAAGGCACAGGCGCGATTTTCCTTGGCGGTCCCCCGCTGGTCAAGGCGGCCACCGGCGAAGAGGTCGGTGTTCAGGAACTTGGTGGGGCGGTTATGCATACCTCGGTTTCGGGAACCGGCGACTACCGAGCCGCCACTGAACAGCACGCCTTTTCACTGGCGCGCGAGATTGTCAGCCAATGGAAGCGCACCCCGAAAACGATCATCGAAACCGCCGCTTTTGAAGAGCCATACTACGACCCCAAGGAGCTTTATGGGATCATCCCCAAGGACCGGAAAACCCAGTTTGATATGCGCGAGGTTCTGGCGCGGATCGTCGATGGCTCGCGCTTTCACGAATACCAGCCCGACTATGGCACCACGATGGTTTGCGGCTTTGCCCATATCTGGGGTTACAAGGTTGGCATCCTTGCCAACAACGGGGTGTTGTTCAACGACAGCTCGCTGAAGGCGGCGCATTTCATGCAGCTTTGCAATCAGAACCGCACACCTCTGGTCTTCTTTCAGAACATCACTGGCTATATGGTGGGCCGCGAATACGAAGAACGCGGCATCGCCAAGGACGGTGCCAAGATGCTGATGGCGCAGGGCGGTTCGGTCGTGCCGAAGTTCACAGTGATCGCCAATGCCTCGTACGGGGCAGGCAATTACGGCATGTGCGGGCGGGCCTGGGATGCGCGCACGCTGTTTATGTGGCCGCAAGCCGAGATCGGCGTGATGGGGGCGGATCAGGCCGCTAATACCATGGCGGACGTCAAGATTCGGCAGCTTCAGCGCGAAGGCAAAGAGCTGACCGAAGAAGAAATCGCCGCGATCCGCGAACCGGTGCTGGAAAAATACAAGCGCGATGTCGAAGCCTATACCTCCACCTCGGAACTGTGGGATGACGGCATCCTCGATCCGGCGGACACACGCAACGCGCTTGGCATGTCGATTTCTGCCTCGCTCAATGCACCGATCGACGATCCGCACTACGGGATCTTCCGTCTGTAAAGGCTTGAGGGACGGCACACCGGGTCGGGGAGTGCCGTTCCGCGTCAAGGCGCTTCCATCTGGCGCTTTCGGAATCTGAAGTAGTCCTGACCGGTCCGGTTCCCGGACAGGTCAGGACGATGTCCGCCGCGCCTCCTGAATGGAGACGACGTCAGAGGCCGCCATGCCGGGCCGGTCTGCCTCGACCGCCTTCAGCGGTTCGACCGGCGTCAATCCGGCCAGACAGTCGCGCGCAAGTTGCTGGTATTCCGCGGTGCCGCGCGTTTTCCACGCGACTTCTTTCTCGCTGACCTCGCGGATCACCTTTGCCGGCGATCCCACCACCATCGAACGCGGCGGAATCACGGTTTCGCCACGCACAAACGCCTGCGCGCCGACAATCGATTCCGCCCCAAGCTCTACACCATCCATAATGACGGAATTCATTCCGACCAGAGCGTTCCGGCCCACTGTGCAACCGTGCAGGATCGCGCCATGGCCGATGTGGCCGTCGCTTTCCACCACGGCGTCGCGGCCGGGAAAGGAATGGATGATGCAATTGTCCTGAACATTGGCTCCATCCCCGATCACGATCCTGCCGAAATCGCCCCGCAAGCTTGCTCCGGGGCCGATGTAGCATCCATGACCCAAGATGACATTTCCGATCAGAACGGCCTGGGGGTGGACATATGTATCCTCGGGCACGACGGGTATAAAACCCTTGAACTCATAACAGTATGCCATTCCGACCACCTTTCGTAAGCTGAGTGCTAAACGCTTGTCAGCGGTTGCGCCGGGACCAGAATCCCTCAATTGTGCCGCCGATCAGGGCGTGTGGCCCGAAAACAAACACAAGTTAGAAAATAGCGCAAGCTCCCTACGTCACAGCTTGGCAATATTGACACTTCCCAAGGTTGGGATTTAAAATCTAACAAATGGTAGAAAATAGGCTGGCGGACCGATTAGGGTGGCCTGACCGAACTTGGGAGAGAGAGAAATGACAGACAAAGCCTATGTTGCAGGCGTTGGGATGGTCCCGTTCCAGAAGCCGGGAAAATCCGAAAGCTACGATGTGATGGCGACCGCTGCGACCCGGTCCGCTCTGGCAGACGCAGGGTTGGATTATGATAAAGTCCAACAGGCCTATGTTGGCTATGTCTATGGCGACAGCACCTGCGGTCAGCGCGCCCTGTACCATGTCGGAATGACAGGCATCCCGGTTCTGAATGTGAACAACAACTGCTCGACCGGATCGTCCGCCCTGTTCCTGGCCAGGCAGGCAGTTGAAAGCGGCGCGGTCGAATGTGCTCTGGCACTTGGGTTCGAACAGATGCAGCCCGGCGCAATCGGTGCGATGTTCCATGACCGGGTCAGCCCGTTTGCGGCATTCGACAGAGAAACCGACGAACTGGTTGGCAGTGCCGAGATCCCGCTGGCGCTGCGGTACTTCGGCGGTGCGGGCAAGGCGCATATGGACGAGTTCGGCACCCCCCTGGAAACCTTCGCAAAAATCCGCGCCAAGGCCAGCCGACATGCTGCGAAGAATCCGGTTGCCCTGTTCCGGCAGGAGGTGACGGCGGAAGACGTCATGGCCGCCCAGGTCGTCTGGCCCGGCGTCATGACCAAGCTCATGGCCTGTCCGCCAACCTGTGGCGCGGCCGCCGCGATCATTTGTTCCAAGGAATTCGCCGACAAGCACGGACTGGACAGTTCGGTTCGGATCGCGGCGCAGGCCATGACGACGGACGGCCCGGAAACTTTCGAAGCCCATGACATGCGCGAAGTGGTCGGCTTTTCGATGGCCAAGCGCGCCGCCGATCAGGTTTACGAGGACGCGGGCATCGGGCCCGAGGACGTGGATGTGGTCGAACTGCACGACTGTTTCGCCCACAACGAGCTTATCACCTATGAGGCGCTTGGCCTTTGCAGTCGCGGCGAAGCGGCGAAATTCGTTGATGATGGCGACAACACCTACGGCGGAAAATACGTGACCAACCCGTCGGGCGGTCTTTTGTCCAAAGGCCATCCGCTTGGGGCGACCGGCCTAGCGCAATGTACCGAGCTCGTTCAGCAGCTTCGCGGCCAGGCAGATGCGCGCCAGGTTGATGGCGCACGTCTGGCGCTTCAGCACAATCTGGGCCTCGGCGGGGCCTGCGTCACCACGCTTTATGAAAAAGCCTGATAGCGCCTTTCGGGAGGAATCAATATGACTGGAAAACTCGACGGGCGCGTGGCGCTGGTCTCGGGCTCGGGCCGGGGCATTGGCCGCGAAATCGCTCTCAAACTGGCCTCGGAAGGGGCCCGGCTGGTGATCAACGATCTGGACGCCGATCCGGCCAATGAAACCGCCGAGGCGGTGCGCGCAATGGGTGCTGAGGCCGTGGTCTGTGCCGGCAGCGTTACCGAAGACGGTTTTGCCGAACGGTTCATCAAGACCGGCGTGGACAGCTTTGGCGGGTTAGACATCATCGTGAACAACGCAGGCTACACTTGGGATAGCGTCGTTCAGAAGATGTCCGACGAACAGTGGCAGGCGATCATCGACGTCCACCTGACGGCACCTTTCAAGATCCTGCGCGCTGCCCAGCCGGTGATCAGCGCCAAGGCCAAGGAAGAGGCCGCCGCCGGGCAAGAGGTGTTCCGCAAGGTAGTCAACATCTCGTCCATCGCAGGGACCGGCGGCAATGCTGGCCAGATCAACTATTCCGCCGCCAAGGCCGGTATCCTAGGGGTCACCCGGACGATGGCCAAGGAATGGGGCCGCTACAAGGTCAACGTCAACGCCGTCGCCTTCGGCCCGATCCGCACCCGCCTGACCGAAGGCAGCGCGGATGGCGACAGCACGATCAAGGTCGAAGAAAAAGAGATCAAGGTCGGCGTGAACCCCGATCTCCTGTCCCAGATGGAGCGCATGATCCCGCTGGGCCGGGTCGGCACTCCGGAAGAAGCTGCCGGTGCCGTCTATCTGTTCTGTGCGCCGGAATCGAACTTCATTTCAGGCCAGCACGTCATCTGCGGTGGCGGTTTCGTGATCTAAGGCATTTGCCCGGACCCGATGACGGGGTCCGGGCAAGCACATTAATGTCTGGACGGCCTCTTGGCGGTCGCCAATGCGGAATTTTCCGCAAACTCTAGTCTGGCACGATCACGACGATTGACTCACTTGCGTTGTTAACCTAACAGGCGTTAGTTAGGCGTTGGAGCGATACGAAGGTCTATGGCACAGAACACGGCAATCAAAGCCAACGAGACATCGCGCAGCGCGGTTGGACGGGACGGGGTGCTGGACATTGCCGCGCGGCTTTTCCGCGAACAAGGCTACGGGTCCGTTTCGCTCCGAAAAATTGCCGAGGCCGCCGGGATCAAGGCGGGTAGCATATACTATCATTTCGGTTCCAAGGACGAGATCGTCGCGGCCGTTCTTGATGCAGGGATTCGAGTCGTTCACGCGAGCATGAGAGACGCCATCACCGACCTGCGGGCCGATACCGACGGCGAAACGGTACTGCGCGCCGCGATCCGGGCGCATCTGCGCGCGCTTCTTGATGTGAGCGATTATACATCGGCGAATGTGCGTATTTTCGGGCAGGTGCCGCAATCCGTCCGGGATGCCAACTTGCCCACGCGAAGGGCCTATGAGGCAGAGTGGGACAGTCTTCTGTCCCAGCTTAAGAAAGATGGCACGCTGAAGCAAGACGTCGATATCCGTCGCCTGCGCCTGATGCTGATCGGTACATTGAACGCCACGCTCGATTGGTTCGACCCGGACCGCGGTAGCGCCGATGCGTTGTCACGCACCTATGCCGATGTGTTCCTCAACGGGATACTCCAAAGACAGGATACCTGACTACATGGCACGTCTTGAAACAGCGGTGCTGACCGCATCAGAGACCTACACCCGCAACCACGCCGCACAAAGCGAGCGCGTCGAAACGCTGCGTGCGCGGATCGCCGAAGCAACGGCTGGCGGCCGCCCCGACATGGTCGCGCGGCATCGCAAGCGCGGCAAGCTGCTGGTCCGCGAACGGATCGACCTGCTGGTGGATCCGGGCACTGCATTTCTTGAGTTGTCGTCGCTTGCCGCCTACGGTCAATATGGAGGCGAGGTGCCCGGTGCGGGGATCGTGACCGGTATCGGGATCGTCCACGGGCTGCCCTGCGTTGTGATCGCCAACGATGCGACAGTGAAGGGTGGTTCCTTCTATCACGAAACCGTGCAGAAACACATCCGCGCCCAGGAAATCGCAGCCGAGAACCGGCTGCCCTGCCTCTATCTGGTGGATTGCGGCGGTGCCTATCTGCCAGAGCAGGACAGGGTCTTCCCCGATGCCCGGCATTTCGGCAATTCCTTTTATCGCCAGACCAACATGTCGGCGAGCGGTCTGCCGCAGATCTCGGCGGTCTTTGGAGGCTGCACGGCCGGTGGGGCCTATATCCCGGCCCTGTCGGACGAGGTCATCATGGTGCGCGGCAACGCGCGCATCCATCTGGGCGGGCCGTCGATCGTCAAGGTGGCGATCAACGAAGAGGTCGATGGCGAAACGCTGGGCGGGGCCGAGATGCATTCGCGTGTTTCGGGGGTGTCCGACCATCTGGCCGAGGACGAGTACCACGCATTGGCACTCATGCGCGACATCGTGGCCGAGCTGGGCCAGTCGCGCGCGATGCAGCCCGACAAGGTACCACAGCCGCCCGCGCATGATCCCCAGGAACTGCTTGGCGTCATCAGCGCCGATCGCAAACAGCCCTATGACATGCGCGAGGTTCTGCTGCGCATGATCGACGCCGGCGAATTCCGCGAATTCAAGCCCGGATGGGGTGAGACGCTGGTCTGTGGCACAGCGTGCATCCATGGATACCGGGTTGGCATTCTGGCCAACAACGGTGCGCTTTTGTCCGCAAGTTCGCTGAAGGGCGCGCAATTCGTGTCGATGTGCGATCAACGCAACATCCCGCTTTTGTTCCTGCACAACATCTCGGGCTTCATGGTTGGCACCGACGCTGAACGCGGCGGCATAGCCAAGGACAGCGCCAAGCTGGTCTATGCCATGTCGGTGGCCAAGGTGCCGCGCCTGTCGGTGCTGCTGGGTGGCTCTTACGGGGCGGGCAACTACGGCATGTGCGGACGTGGCTTCGCCCCGAATTTTCTCTTTGCCTGGCCCACTGCGGAACTGGCCACCATGTCTGCCGACATCGCCACAAATGTGATGCTGGAACTGCGCCGCCAGAAAGGGGGCGACCCGGGCAAGATGGAGGCCGACATGAAGCTGATCGAGGAGCAGGTTCGGGCCCAGTACGGTGAACAGTCCGATCCCTATTATGCCACCTCGCGGCTTTGGGATGACGGGCTGATCGAACCCGCGCAAACCCGCGATATCCTTGGCCTGTGCCTGGCCATCGTGACATCGGTGCCCGAAGCCGGTCGCCATACGCCTGTATTCAGAATGTGAGGCTTCAAGTTGACCAATACCTACAACACGATCCTTGTCGAAACCGATGCGCGCGGCGTCGCCACGCTGACGCTCAACCGCCCCGACAAACACAATGCGCTGAATGGCGAATTGATCGCAGAGCTATACGATGCCGCCGAAAAGCTGGCTGCAGATGACGATGTGCGTATTGTGGTCCTGACCGGCGCGGGCAAGAGCTTCTGCGCGGGCGGCGATTTCAACTGGTTCGCCTCTAATGTCGAGAAAACCCGTAGTGAAAGGGTCGCACAAAGCGCCACGCTGGCGCGGCTGTTGCGCCGTCTTGACACGCTGCCCAAACCCTTGATCGGGAGGATCAACGGCCCGGCTTACGGTGGCGGTGTCGGCATGATCTCCGTCTGCGACTACACCATCGGCGCCGAAGGCGCGCGCTTCGGTCTGACCGAGGTCAAACTGGGCCTTCTGCCCGCGAATATATCGCCTTACGTGGTGGCCCGCATCGGCAAGGTGCATTCGCGTGAGACCATGCTGTCGGGGGCGTTGTTCGACACCGCCCGCGCCGAGCGGATCGGTCTGTTGACCGAGGTTGTCGCGCCGGGCGACCTGGACGCCACGGTGAACCGGGTGGTGCATGATCACCTTCAGGCCGCGCCGGGTGCGGTGGCCGATACCAAGGCGCTGATCGCCTATGTCGCGTCCCACGATCTGGAGACCAACATGATCTACACCGCCGACCGGCTGGCCGATGCGTGGGAGACGGAGGAAGGTATCGAAGGCATCAACAGTTTCATCAACAAGGGCGTTCCGTCATGGCGGGTGAAATGAGCTTCACCCGCGTTCTGATCGCCAACCGGGGCGAGATTGCCCGGCGCATCCAGCGCGGGTGCCGCAAACTGGGGCTGGAAAGCGTAGCGGTGTTTTCGGACGCGGACCGCGACGCGCCCTTCGTGGCCGAGGCCGATCATGCCGTCTGCATCGGCGGGGCCGCCCCGTCGGACAGCTATTTGAACGTCGCGGCCATCCTTGAGGCCGCGCGGGCGACGGGCGCGGATGCGGTACACCCGGGCTATGGTTTTCTGTCTGAGAATGCCGGTTTCGCGGCGGCGGTCGAGGCGGCGGGCCTTGTGTTCATCGGGCCGGAACCCGACGCTATCGCGCGGATGGGCTCCAAGATCGAGGCCAAGGCTGCCGCCGAAGCCGCAGGCGTGCCCGTCCTGCCCGGCTATCGCGGCGAGGATCAGTCCGACGCGCGCCTGCTGCAAGAGGCCGAGGCGCTTGGCACCCCCTTTCTGGTCAAGGCCAGCGCCGGCGGCGGCGGACGCGGGATGCGGCTTGTCTCCGATCTGGGCGACGCACCCGAAGCGATTGCATCTGCCCGGGCCGAAGCGCAGAGCGCCTTCGGCGATCCGGCGGTGTTCCTCGAACGCTATGCGCCCCGTGCCCGCCACGTCGAAGTGCAGGTTCTGGGCGACACTCACGGCACCGTGCTGCATCTGGGCGACCGCGATTGTTCGCTGCAACGCAACCACCAAAAGCTGATCGAAGAAGCCCCCGCCGCCGATCTTCCCGAGGCTGTGCGCGACCGCATGCGTGCTGCAGCGGTGCGGTTGGCGCTGGCGATCGGCTATCGCTCCGCCGGGACGGTGGAATACCTCTATGACCCCGGGCGCGGTGAATACTACTTTCTGGAAATGAACACCCGCTTGCAGGTCGAACACCCCGTGACTGAGGCAATCACCGGCATCGACCTTGTTGAATGGCAGTTGCGCATCGCGCGGGGCGAGCCGCTGACACTGGCGCAATCGGATGTGAAATTCGACGGGCACGCGATTGAAATCCGCATCGCCGCCGAAAACCCGGCCGAGAATTTCCGCCCCGAAACGGGCGAGATCAGCCTTTGGGCTCCGCCCGCCGGCGTGCGGCTCGATACCGGGGTCGAGGCAGGCTCGGTCGTCAGCCACCATTACGATTCGATGATTGCCAAGCTGATCGTCCACGCGCCGGACCGGGCCGGTGCGATCCGTCAGGCGGTCGTCGCAATGGATGCCTTTGCCGTCGGTGGCGTCGGTCTGAACCTGGCCTATCAGCGCGCGTTGCTGACACACCCGGATTTTGAGGCGTTCCGTCACCATACCTCGGGCCTGCCCGAGATGTTTCCAGGCGGCTGGACTGAACCGTCCGCTGATCCCCGGGACATGGCCTTTGCCGCGATGGCGCTGCATCTGCGTCTCGTGCCGGCGGGCGCGTCGCCCTGGGAAAGCCTGGGGTCATGGCGACTCACAGCCCCTGCGAGACAGTCCGGCGCGGCCTTCTATTGGGACACAACCAAAGACGAACCGATCCGCATGAACGGCTCCGGGTCGGGGTTGACTGCCATTCAGCCGGACGGCCAGACCATCACGGTCGAGAGTGCCGCTTTAACAGGATGCCGACTGAGCGGACGCATCGATGGGGTTCCGTTTTCGCGCATCGCTTACGTCGTGCGCGCGCCGAGTCACTGGCGAGTGCACCTGCAAACCCCTGCTGGAATGACCGCGACAGACCTGCGTACGCTGGAAGACCAGCATCTGCAACGTGCCACCGGCGGGTCTGGCGTCGCTGACCTGTTGTCCGCACCCATGCCCGGCGCCGTGGCCGAGGTGCGCGTCGCACTCGGCGACCGCGTCAAAGCCGGTGACACCCTGGTGGTGCTTGAGGCCATGAAGCTGTTGCAAAGCCTGCCCGCGCCGGTCGCGGGCGTGGTGACTGAAATCTATTGTGCACCCGGCGATACGGTCGCCGGGCACGCCCCACTTATCAAACTCGATCCAGAGGAAAACACATGACCAGACAAGACAGCATTACTCAGGTCACCGGCCCGTTCAACGAAGACCTCGAGTTGATCCGCAACCAGTTGCGCCGGTTCATTGAAGCCGAGGTGATCGCCAAGGCCGAGCCTTGGGAGGAGGAGGGCAAGGTACCCCGCGACGTGCTGCGCCGGATGGGTGATCTCGGCGTGCTGGGGATGCGCTATGACGAACAGTATGGCGGCGCGGGGCTGGACGTGATGTCCAGCGTGGTTTTGGCCGAAGAGGTCGGGCGATCCACTTTCGGCGGGTTCTCGGCCACGGTTCTGGTCCACACCGACATGGCCTCGCCGCATCTGGAAAACGCCGGCACGCCCGAACAGAAGGCGCGCTGGATGCCGTCGATCGTCTCGGGCGAAATGATCACCGCCGTTGCTGTGACTGAACCGGGCGCGGGCTCGGACGTGGCCGGCATGCGCACCCGCGCGGTGCGGGACGGGTCGGACTGGGTGCTGAACGGCACCAAGATGTTCATCACCAACGGCGTGCATGGCGATCTCTACTTTGTCGGTGCCAAGACCGATCCCGATGCCAAGGGGTCGCGCGGGATCACCATGTTCGCGGTCGGAAAGGGCACGCCGGGCTTTTCGGTGGGCCGGGCGTTGAATAAGACCGGCTGGCTGTGCTCGGACACTGCCGAACTGATCTTCGAAGAAGTCCGCATCCCGACCGAAAACGTTTTGGGCGAGGTCAACCACGGCTTCTATTCGGTAATGAAGAACTTCCAGAACGAACGCATCGTGCTGGGTGCGATGGCCTGTGCCGAGGCGCAAACCGCGCTGGACATAACTGTGGATTACGTCAAGCAGCGCAAGGCCTTTGGCGGCGCTCTTTGGGACAAGCAGGCCGTGCGCCAGCGACTGGCCGACTGTCAGACGCGGATCGTGGCAGGGCGTCAGCTGGTCTATCACGCCGCCGGTTTGGATGCCGCGGGCCGTGACTGCGTGAAAGAGGTCTCGATGGTCAAAGCCTATTGCGGCGAACTGGTGAACAGCGTGCTCTATGACTGCGTCCAGTTTCATGGCGGTATGGGCTATATGCGCGAAACACCGGTGGAACGCATGTCACGCGATGCCCGTGTGCAGGCCATCGGCGGCGGGGCGAGCGAAGTCATGTTGGAAGAAGTCGCCAAGCGCATGTGAGCTTACTATCCAAAAAAGTAACAATCTACAGAAACAAGGACGAAAAAGATGAATCTGGAAACCACTCAAAGCCGATCAGTCGCAAGACTGACCCGAGAGATCTCGATAATACTCGTCGGCACAATTCTTCTGACAATATCCGCCAAAATCGTGGTGCCGTTCTACCCCGTACCTATGTCTACACAGACCTTGGTTGTCTTGGGTCTGGGTCTTTTCCTGGGGCCGGTGCGTAGTAGTCTTGTTGTTGTGACATACCTTTTTGAAGGTCTGCTTGGCCTGCCGGTCTTCGCAGGCACGCCTCCGGCTCCGGCAGGACTGGCATATATCGCGGGTCCCACAGGCGGATACCTGGTAGGCTTCGCACTTGCAGCGGCGGCTGCCGGTTGGGTTGTTCAAGCACTGCAAGGACTTTGGCCTTCATTCAGAGCATCTGTCGCGGTCTTTTCGGGCTCGATACTCATGTATTGCGCAGGGCTGTTCTGGTTGGGTGGCTTTGTCGGTTATGGCGAGGAATTGCTGAACGCCGGGCTTTACCCATTCCTGATCGGGGATCTGACGAAGGCGACAATTGCTGTAGTTCTGTATTCTGCTTACCATAATCGCCGCGCTGTGTGACTGCCAGCCCAAGACCGTATCAGACTGTTTTAGTCTCATACGGTCTTAGTCCGATATAAGTTGAAATGGTCCGATGCCAGATTTGGTAGGCACCGGACGCCAGCCTGAGGTTTCCGGCGCCATGCGAGAGCAACGCACAAAACTGTGCGAACCGGATTGTTCGCAATCAATAACTGGTCGCACACAATGAAAAGAAGCAGCATGTTTTTCTCAGAGCCGGAGCCTTGCCGCGCGAAGGGAGTCGAATTGGCCCCTGGAATTCTGAGGATCGTCGCGAACAATCCCGGAAAGATGACCTACCACGGGACAAATAGCTACATCATTGATACGCCTGATGGTCGGTTCATAATCGACCCCGGCCCAGCAGAAGACAGTACACATTTCGAGGCAATCATCGAAAATTTGGGGGCCAAACCATCCGGGATTCTGCTCACACACCACCATTCTGATCATTTTGGAGTCGTCCCAGCCCTGCGAGCACGGACAGACGCACCTGTTTATGCCTCACGGGCATTCCCTGACGATGCATTTCGACCTGACCGGTTTCTGGAGGACGGACAGGTCATTGCCGGTCTTACCGTCCTGCACACACCTGGTCACGCGAGCGACCACCTTTGTTTCGCGAGACCTGACGGAGTGCTCTTCACGGGCGACCACGTTATGAGCTGGAACAGTTCGATCGTCAGCCCCCCTGACGGAAACATGCACGACTACTGCGCGCAGCTACAGCGGCTGATTGAGCGCGACGATAGGATCTACTGTCCGGGGCACGGACCTATACTCCGGGATCCGCAACCTTACGTCAAACGGTTGCTTTCCAACCGCATGCGTCGCGAGGCGGAGATCCTCGCCCACCTCTCAAACACCCCGGGTTCGGTCCAGAATATCGCCGCTTCCGTCTACCAGAAAACCGACCCACATATCGCAATGGCCGCAGAACGAAACGTTGCGGCGCATCTGGAGAAGCTGTTGTCTGAGTCGCGGGTGGTACAAGATGGCGGAGTCTGGAAATTAACATAAGACGCGTTATGCGAATGCTTTCTGTACCGCAAAGCAGTAATGTCACCCATCGGCAAAGCAGAAGTGTCACTCTCCTTGCATACGGTAGCGAGGATTAGTGGACATGGGATGGGTGACGATGAGTGAGCGCGAGTTGAACCGCGTTGAGGTTTTGGCGCAGGTCGACGATGGTCGGCTGACGGTAGCTAATGCGGCGAACATGTTGGATCTGACACGGCGGCAAGTGTTTCGGCTTTTAAAGCGATACCGCCAGGACGGCGCCTCAGCGATCCGGCATAAGTCGCGTGGGCGCGCGCCGAACAACCAAATCCACTCAGCCAAACGCGATTATGCGCTGACCGTCATCAAGGAACATTATCCGGACTTCGGGCCGACGCTTGCGGCTGAGATGTTGGCCGAACATCATGGGTTAAAGGTCTCGCGTGAGACGGTGCGCAAGTGGATGGTTGAAGATGGCATCTGGCTGTCTCGCAAGCAGCGCCGCCAGTTTCATCAACCTCGCCTGCGCCGGGAATGCTTCGGTGAGCTGATCCAGATCGACGGCTCGGACCATCGCTGGTTTGAAGACCGCGCACCACCTTGCACCCTGCTTGTGTTCATCGATGACGCGACCAGCACGCTCATGGAACTGCGGTTTGTGAAGTCAGAGAGCACGTTCAGCTACTTTGAAGCTTTGGAAAGCTATCTGCACAAACACGGTCGCCCGGTCGCGTTCTATTC